>NZ_CP107757.1:5151523-5503047 GCF_041431095.1 Streptomyces sp. NBC_00597 | reverse complement strand
CCCAGCAGCCCCGACATCCCCACCGGCAGGACCCAGCGCAGCACCTCGCGCGGGACCAGGGCCTCCGGCACCGCCATGAGCACGGCGCTGGGCAGGTAGAGGAAGCGCTTGTCCTCGTACGGGGAGCCACCGGCCAGCAGCGTGTCGGCCGCCTTCACCACGAAGGCGTTGTCAGAGCCCCAGTTCTCCCGCAGGCTCGTGGAGACGCATATCCCGAGGAGCACGGCGAGGCAGAGGAACTGCCAGGGCCGGGAGGCCGGCCGGAGCAGCCGGTCGACCGTCCGGTTCCCCGAGGCCCGCTCCTCCCATTTCATGAGCCAGATGCCAGGCCTCAGGCCCACGATGCCCCTCCCCCACTCCGAACGCCCGTCTCAGCGGCGGCGCTCCACGCGCCGCTCGTCCCACACGGGTTCCTGAGTCTCTCGTACAACACCGTCCGAGCCGAAGACCAGGAAACGGTCAAATGTCCGCGCGAACCACCGGTCGTGCGTGACGCACAACACAGTGCCCTCGTACGACTCCAGGCCGTCCTGGAGCGCCTCCGCGGACTCCAGGTCCAGGTTGTCCGTCGGCTCGTCCAGCAGCAGCGCCGTCGTACCGGCCAGCTCCAGCAGCAGGATCTGAAAACGCGCCTGCTGGCCGCCCGACAGCTTCTCGAACGGCTGCTCGCCCTGGCGCTCCAGCTCGTACCGGCGCAGGACCGCCATGGCTGCGCCGAGCGGCTTCGCCGCCTCCGTCCACAGGATGTCGACGAGGGTTCGGCCGAACAGCTCCGGATGGGCGTGGGTCTGCGCGAAATGGCCGGGAACCACCCGCGCGCCCAGCTTCCAGGTGCCCGAGTGCTTGACGTCCTCGCCCGCCAGGAGCCGCAGGAAGTGCGACTTCCCGGATCCGTTCGAGCCGAGTACCCCGACCCGCTCCCCGTAGAAGACCTCCAGCGAG
Organism: Streptomyces sp. NBC_00597; assembly: GCF_041431095.1. Taxonomy (GTDB): domain Bacteria; phylum Actinomycetota; class Actinomycetes; order Streptomycetales; family Streptomycetaceae; genus Streptomyces. The sequence goes on along the minus strand of NZ_CP107757.1, from coordinate 5,502,105 downwards.
AACGGCTTCATCAGGCCCGTGAGCTCCAGGTTCTCCACGGTCAGTGCGCGCACGCCGGTGCGGCCGCCCTTGAGCCGCATCCGGATGTCCTGCTCGCGCGGCGGCTCCGGCGGCGGACCGGCCTCCTCGAACTTCTGGAAGCGGGTCTGCATCGCCTTGTAGCGCGACGCCATGTCGGGGCTGCTCGCCGCCTGGTTGCGCAGCCGCAGGACCAGCGCCTTCAGGCGCGCGTGCTCCTCGTCCCAGCGCCGCTTGAGCTCCTCGAAGCGGGCGAAGCGCTCCTTGCGGGCCTCGTGGTACGTGTCGAAGCCCGCGCCGTGCACCCACACGTCGGTCCCCGTGGGGCTCGGCTCCAGGCTGATGATCTTCTCGGCGGCCCGGGAGAGCAGCTCCCGGTCGTGCGACACGAAGAGCACCGTCTTGCGGGTGACCTTGAGCTGCTCCTCCAGCCAGCGTTTGCCCGGGACGTCCAGGTAGTTGTCCGGCTCGTCGAGCAGCAGCACCTCGTCCGGCCCGCGCAGCAGCGCCTCCAGCACGAGGCGCTTCTGCTCACCGCCCGACAGCGTGCGCACCTCGCGGAACTGCGCGGCGTCGTACGGGATGGCCAGCGCGGCCATGGTGCAGACGTCCCACAGGGTCTCCGCCTCGTAGCCCTGCACGTCGGCCCAGTCGCTGAGCGCCTGCGCGTACGCCATCTGGGCGGCCTCGTCGTCCACCGTCATGATCAGGTGCTCGGCGTGGTCGACGGCCTTGGCGGCCGCCCGCAGCCGCGGCTGGGCCACCGAGACCAGCAGGTCCCGTACGGTCGTCTCGTCCCGTACGGAGCCCACGAACTGCGACATCACGCCGAGGCCGCCGCTGACGGTGACCCCGCCGCCGTGCGGCTGGAGGTCACCGGAGATCAGCTTCAGCAGGGTGGACTTGCCGGCCCCGTTCGCCCCGACGAGGGCGACCACCGACCCCTCCCCCACGCGGAAGGAGACGTCGGGGAGCAGGACCCGCCCGTCGGGAAGGTAGTACTCCAGGTGGCTGGCTTCGAGATGTCCCATGCCGGGCATTGTCCAGGCCCGGCGCCGATCCGCCCAAACGGATTAGGTGGGGCCACGGCGGATCAGCAGCAGCCGGCACCCGGGAGGGTCCGCACGTTGCGTGCTTCCTTGCTGCGGGCGGCCAGCAACTCGTCCGCCGGGTAGCCGACCTCCTCCAGGGTGAGCCCGTGCGGCTTGACGACGTGCACCGAGGAGTCCCGTACGGCCGCCCGCAGGACCTTCCCCGGCCAGTCGGTGGGCCGGTGCCCGTCACCGACGTGCAGCAGCGCGCCGACCAGCGAGCGGACCATGTTGTGGCAGAAGGCGTCGGCGCGGACCGTCGCGGTGACGATCCCGTCCTCGGCGCGCTCCCAGCTGAGCTGCTGGAGGGTGCGGATGGTCGTGGCGCCCTCGCGCTTCTTGCAGTAGGCGGCGAAGTCGTGCTCCCCGACGAGCGCGGCGGCGGCCTCGTTCATGGCGTCCACGTCCAGCGGCCACTGGTGCCACAGCACGTGCCCGCGGCGCAGCGGGTCGACGCCGCCCTGGTGGTCGCCGACCCGGTAGGCGTAGCGGCGCCAGATGGCGGAGAAACGGGCGTTGAAGCCCTCCGGGGCCTGCGCGACCTTCCACACGCGTACGTCGTGCGGCAGCCGGCCCGCGAGGCGGCGCAGCAGCTTGTCGTGGTGCTCGGCCCACACCTCCTCGGCGATGTCGAACTGGGCGACCTGCCCGCGGGCGTGCACGCCCGCGTCGGTCCGCCCGGCCACGGTCAGCTCGACCTGGTGCGGCAGGCGCATCACGGTCTGCAGGGCGGACTCCAGCTCGCCCTGCACGGTCCGCAGCGTGCGCTGCTTCGCCCAGCCGGAGAAGTCCTTGCCGTCGTACGACAGGTCCAGCCGTACCCGGACGTGCCCGGGCTCCACCTCGTCACTCACGTGAGCGATCCTCTCAGCTGCATCTTTTGAACGAATGCAGAACGGGCCCGCCCCGGGAAGGGGCGGGCCCGTTCAGAGCCGATCAAGCAAGCGTGATCCCGGGGGATCAGGCCTCCTTGGTCTCCTCGGCAGCGGGAGCCTCGGCCACGGCCTCGGCGTCCTTCGCGGCGCGCTTGGTGGCGGCCTCGGCCTCACCAGTGGCCTGCTGGGCGACCGTGAGGGCCTCGACCAGCTCGATCACGGCCATCGGGGCGTTGTCGCCACGACGGTTGCCGATCTTGGTGATGCGCGTGTAACCACCGGGGCGGTTCTCGTAGCGCGGGGCGATCTCGGTGAACAGCGTGTGCACGATGCTCTTGTCCGTGATCGTCTGCAGCACCAGGCGACGGTTGTGGATGTCGCCCTTCTTGGCCTTGGTGACCAGACGCTCGGCGTAGGGACGCAGGCGGCGGGCCTTGGCCTCGGTGGTGGTGATGCGGCCGTGCTCGAAGAGCGCCTTCGCGAGGTTCGCGAGAAGGTGCTTCTCGTGCGCGGCGGAGCCGCCCAGACGGGCACCCTTTGCGGGACGCGGCATGGTGTTACTCCTTCATATCTGCACCGGCCGTGTCAGGTACCGGTGTCAGTTCCCCCGGGGCGGCTGCCCCGGGAAAGTCTTTTCTTAGTACTGCTCGGTCTCGACGAAACCGGCGTCCGCGTCGTCGTCGGCGCCGAAGGCGTCGGCGGCGGCGGTCGGGTCGAATCCGGGCGGGCTGTCCTTGAGGGCCAGGCCCATGCCGGCCAGCTTCGCCTTGACCTCGTCGATCGACTTCGCACCGAAGTTGCGGATGTCGAGCAGGTCGGCCTCGGAGCGGGCGACGAGCTCACCCACGGAGTGGATGCCCTCGCGCTTGAGGCAGTTGTACGACCGAACGGTGAGCTCAAGCTCCTCGATCGGCAGCGCCAGATCGGCGGCCAGGGCGGCGTCCGTCGGGGACGGGCCCATGTCGATGCCCTCGGCGTCGATGTTGAGCTCGCGGGCCAGACCGAACAGCTCGACCAGGGTCTTACCGGCGGACGCCATGGCGTCGCGCGGGCGCATGGCCTGCTTGGTCTCGACGTCGACGATCAGCTTGTCGAAGTCGGTGCGCTGCTCGACTCGGGTCGCCTCGACCTTGTAGGTGACCTTGAGGACCGGGCTGTAGATGGAGTCGATCGGGATACGACCGATCTCCTGGCCCAGCTGCTTGTTCTGGACGGCGGAGACGTAGCCGCGACCGCGCTCGACGGTCAGCTCCATCTCCAGCTTGCCCTTGCCGTTGAGCGTGGCGAGGACCAGGTCCGGGTTGTGCACCTCGACACCGGCCGGGGGCGCGATGTCGGCAGCGGTGACCAGGCCGGGACCCTGCTTGCGCAGGTACATCACGACCGGCTCGTCGTGCTCCGAGGAGACGACCAGCTGCTTGATGTTGAGGATGATGTCGGTGACGTCTTCCTTGACACCGGGCACGGTGGTGAACTCGTGCAGGACGCCGTCCACGCGGATGCTGGTGACAGCGGCACCCGGGATCGAGGACAGGAGCGTGCGGCGCAGCGAGTTGCCGAGGGTGTAGCCGAAACCCGGCTCCAGCGGCTCGATCACGAACCGCGAGCGGTACTCGTCGACGACCTCTTCGGTCAGCGAAGGACGCTGAGCGATAAGCATGTCTGTGTTCCTTCAGTCGTGGACGCCCACTATTTGACGCCCGACATGTACTGCTGGGTACTGCAAGGGTACGGGCGGCACGGCCCCCGAAGGGGTCGTACCGCCCGGACACTCAAAGACGCACAGGCGTCGCTGCGTCAGACGCGGCGGCGCTTCGGCGGACGGCAGCCGTTGTGCGGGGTGGGGGTGACGTCCTGGATCGAGCCGACCTCAAGGCCGGTGGCCTGGAGGGAGCGGATCGCGGTCTCGCGGCCGGAGCCCGGACCCTTGACGAAGACGTCGACCTTGCGCATGCCGTGCTCCTGCGCGCGGCGGGCGGCCGACTCGGCGGCCATCTGCGCGGCGAAGGGGGTGGACTTGCGCGAGCCCTTGAAGCCGACGTGGCCGGCGGAGGCCCAAGAGATCACGTTGCCCGAGGGGTCGGTGATCGAAACGATGGTGTTGTTGAACGTGCTCTTGATGTGGGCGTGCCCGTGAGCGACGTTCTTCTTTTCCTTGCGGCGCACCTTCTTGGCAGCGCCCTGACGACCCTTGGGGGGCATCTAAATCTCCTACGGGAGGTGGTCGGTCCTACAGCGCAAGACCGCTGAACAGGACTACTTCTTGCCCGGCTTCTTCTTACCGGCGATCGCGCGACGCGGGCCCTTGCGGGTACGCGCGTTCGTGCTGGTGCGCTGACCGTGCACCGGCAGGCCACGACGGTGGCGGATGCCCTGGTAGCACTGGATCTCGATCTTGCGGCGGATGTCGCCCTGGATCTCGCGGCGGAGGTCACCCTCGGTACGGAGGTTGGCGTCCACGTACTCGCGGATCTTGACGAGGTCCTCTTCGGCCAGGTCACGAACGCGGGTGTTCGGGTTCACGCCGGTGGAGGCGAGGATCTCCTTGGACCGGGTGCGCCCGATACCGAAGACGTAGGTGAGTGCGATCTCCACACGCTTTTCGCGCGGGATGTCAACACCGGAAACGCGTGCCATTCAATGGCTCCTGTGTGTTCGGGGGTCTTCCGCAGAACCAATCCCGACCGCCGACCACCCTGCTGGGCGGTGGTACGTCCGGGTCCCCGGCCCCCGCCGGAGGTGCCGCCGGCCCCGTACGGGGCTGGGCGGGTTCTGCGTATGTACGTTTTCTTACGTCGCGCGAAGAACTGCGTAGTGCAGGTCGGTCGGCGTGCGTCAGCCCTGGCGCTGCTTGTGGCGCAGGTTGTCGCAGATGACCATGACCCGACCGTGACGGCGGATCACCTTGCACTTGTCGCAGATCTTCTTGACGCTCGGCTTGACCTTCATGTTGGTGAGGTTCTCCGGGTCAGTGCCACCACCCGCACCGGGACGTCCGCCCAGGCAGGAGTGAGGACAAGATCTACTTGTATCGGTAGACGATCCGGCCACGCGTCAGGTCGTACGGAGACAGCTCCACAACGACCCGGTCATCCGGGAGGATGCGGATGTAGTGCATACGCATCTTGCCGCTGATGTGCGCGAGGACCTTGTGACCGTTCTGCAGTTCCACCTTGAACATCGCGTTCGGGAGGGACTCGATCACGGTGCCCTCGATTTCGATGGCACCTTGCTTCTTGGCCACGCTTCGCCCTTCGAATCGGCTACCTTGATCAGCTCCCTGCTTCGCATGAGGACATGCGGGTGCAAAGGAGCCGACGAGTCAGTCTACGTCAGGGCACCCAGAAAGACGAATCCGGAAAGTTTGCCCCACAGACTAGATCATTAACCGAGCGGGTCGGGCGCCGTGGTGACGCCGTACTCCGCCAGCTTCGCCTTGCCGCAGTCCGGGCTGGTCAGGACGATGGGGCCGGCCTCCGTCAGCGCGATCGAGTGCTCCCAGTGCGAGGACCAGGTGCCGTCCGTCGTGATGACCGTCCAGTCGTCCGCCAGGACCTCCGTCTGGGGGGTGCCCAGCGAGACCATCGGCTCGATGGCCAGGCAGACGCCCGGAACCAGCTTGATGCCCTTGCCCCGCTTGCGCGAGACGTAGTTCAGCAGGTGCGGGTCCATGTGCATCTCGGAACCGATCCCGTGGCCGCCGTAATCCTCGATGATCCCGAACTTGCCGAGGCTGTGCTCCCCGGTGGCGGGCCGCGGCTGGCGCTTGATGTAGCCCTCGATCGCCTTGGAGATGTCCACGAGGCGGTTGCCGAGCTTCATGGCGGCGATGCCGGCCCACATCGACTCCTCGGTCACCCGGGAGAGCTCCACGAGCTCCGGAGCGTGACCGGTGCCCACGAAGGCCGTGTACGCGGCGTCGCCGTGCCAGCCGTCGACGATCGCGCCGGCGTCGATCGAGATGATGTCGCCGTCCTTGAGGACCGTCTTGTCGTCCGGGATGCCGTGGACGACGACCTCGTTGACCGAGGTGCAGATCGTCGCGGGGAAACCGCCGTAACCCAGGAAGTTCGACTTGGCCCCGGCATCCGCGATGACCTTGCGGGCCACCATGTCCAGATCCCGCGTCGTGGCGCCCGGCACGGCCGCCTCACGGGTCGCCGCGTGGATCGCGGCGACGACCAGCCCTGCCTCGCGCATCTTCGCGATCTGCTCGGGGGTCTTGATCTGGACCATGGGAAGTGCCTTCCACCTTCGGATCTACGTAATCAGGTCGTCTCAACAGTACGGCCGCGGGGTCCTGGGGACACCGCGGCCGTACTGCTCTAGCAGGGGTACTACTTCTTGAGGGCGTCCATCGCGCGCTGCGTGACGTCCGCGACCTCACCGAGGGCCGGGATGGTCACCAGCAGGCCCTGGGCCTTGTAGTAGTCGATGATCGGCTCGGTCTGCGTGTGGTAGACCTCAAGCCGGTTGCGAACGGTCGCCTCGGAGTCGTCGTCGCGCTGGTACAGCTCGCCACCGCAGGTGTCGCAGACGCCCTCGGTCTTCGGAGCGGCGTACACGACGTGGAAAACGTGCGCGGACTCGTTGCGGCAGATCCGGCGGCCGGCGATGCGCTTGACCACCTCGTCCTCCTCGACCTCCAGGTCAAGGACGGCGTCGAGCTTCATGCTCGCGGTCTGCAGCATCTCGTCCAGCGCCTCGGCCTGCGAGACGTTGCGCGGGAAGCCGTCCAGCAGGAAGCCGTTGACGGCGTCCGGCTGCTCCATCCGGTCCTTGGCCATGCCGATGGTGATCTCGTCGGGGACGAGGTCACCGGCGTCCATGAACGCCTTCGCGCGCTGGCCCAGCTCGGTGTTCTTGCTGATGTTGGCGCGGAAGAGGTCGCCCGTGGAGATGTGCGGGATCGACAGGTTCTTCGCAAGGAACGCGGCCTGCGTTCCCTTGCCCGCACCGGGCGGTCCGACGAGGACGATTCGCATCAGCGGAGGAACCCTTCGTAATTGCGCTGCTGGAGCTGGCTCTCGATCTGCTTCACGGTTTCCAGACCCACACCCACGATGATGAGGATGCTCGTCCCGCCGAACGGGAAGTTCTGGTTCGCTCCGAAGCCGGCCAACGCCATCGTCGGCACAAGAGCGATGAGACCCAGGTACAGCGACCCCGGCCAGGTGATCCGGTTGAGCACGTAGCTCAGGTACTCGGCGGTGGGTCGACCGGCACGGATACCCGGGATGAACCCACCATACTTCTTCATGTTGTCTGCAACTTCCTCGGGGTTGAAAGAAATCGCCACGTAGAAGAACGCGAAGAAGACGATCAGGAGGAAGTAGGCGGCGATGTAGTACGGGTGGTCGCCCTTGACGAAGTGCTTCTGGATCCAGGTGGCCCAGCTCGCGGTCGAGCCACTGAACTGCACGATCAGTGCAGGGATGTACAGCAGCGACGAGGCGAAGATGACCGGGATGACACCGGCCTGGTTCACCTTGAGCGGGATGTACGTCGAGGTGCCCCCGTACGCACGGCGGCCGATCATGCGCTTCGCGTACTGGACCGGAATCCGTCGCTGCGCCTGCTCGACGAAGACCACCAGGGCGACCATCGCCAGGCCGACGAGGATGACCACGCCGAACTCGACCCAGCCGTCGGCGATCTTGCCCTGGAGCTTGATCTGCCACAGCGCGCCGATGAAGCCGGCGGCGATCGAGATGAACATCAGGATCGACATGCCGTTGCCGATGCCGCGGTCGGTCACGAGCTCACCGAGCCACATGACGACGCAGGTACCCGCGGTCATCGTGATGACCATGACGATCGTGGTGAAGATCGACCGGTTCGGGACGATCTGGCTGGCGACCTGGCAGCCCTGGAACAGGGCACCAGTGCGGGCAGTGGCGACGAGGCCGGTGCCCTGCAGGATCGCGAGTGCGACCGTCAGATAGCGCGTGTACTGAGTGATCTTCGCGGTGCCGGACTGACCCTCTTTCTTGAGGTTCTCCAGCTTCGGGATGACCACGGTCAGCAGCTGCAGGATGATGCTCGCCGTGATGTACGGCATGATGCCGAGCGCGAAGATCGTGATCTGCAGCAGCGCACCGCCGCTGAACATGTTGACGAGACCGAAGAGGCTGTTGCTGCTCCCGGCCTGGTCGACACAGATCTGAACGTTCTTGTAGCTCACGCCGGGTACCGGGATGTGGGACCCGAGCCGGAACAGCATGATGATGCCGAGCGTGAAGAGCAGCTTCTTGCGCAGGTCGGGCGTCTTGAACGCCCGGGCGAACGCGGTGAGCACGGTGCCTCCTGCGACCCCCGCGCTACTGCGTCAGAGGTGACGGTCTGAGGGATCGACGAATACGTACAAGCAAAGGTGCAGGCCACCTTACCGGCGACTGCGCCCCCCGTGGAACGACCAACCGGGGATGCCCCATATGTGAGGCATCCCCGGTCGGGTTTTACTCGCTATTTGTCACCTGGTACGTGCTAGACGAGCTCGGTGACGGTGCCGCCGGCAGCGGCAATCTTCTCCTTGGCGGAGGCGGAAACGGCGTCAACCGACACCGTCAGCGCCACGGAGATCTCGCCCTGGCCCAGGACCTTGACGAGGCTGTTCTTGCGAACCGCGCCCTTGGCGACCAGGTCGGCCACCGTGACCTCTCCACCCTCGGGGTAGAGAGCGCCGAGCTTGTCCAGGTTGACAACCTGGAACTCGGTGCGGAACGGGTTCTTGAAGCCCTTGAGCTTCGGCAGGCGCATGTGGAGGGGCATCTGCCCACCCTCGAAGCGCTGCGGGATCTGGTAACGGGCCTTCTGGCCCTTCGTACCACGACCTGCCGTCTTACCCTTCGACGCCTCACCACGACCGACACGGGTCTTCGCGGTCTTGGCGCCGGGGGCGGGACGGAGGTTGTGGGCCTTCAGCGGGCTGTTCTCAGCCATGATTAGTCAACCTCCTCAACCGTCACGAGGTGGCGGACGGTGTGAACCATTCCGCGGAACTCGGGGCGGTCCTCCTTGACGACGACGTCGTTCAGGCGCTTGAGCCCGAGCGAACGCAGCGTGTCGCGGTGGTTCTGCTTGCTGCCGATGTACGACTTCGTCTGCGTGATCTTGAGGCGAGCCATTACGCACCCGCCCCAGCACGTGCACGGAGCAGAGCCGCGGGGGCGACGTCCTCAAGGGGCAGACCACGGCGAGCCGCGATCTCCTCGGGACGCTGCAGGCCCTTGAGGGCCGCCACGGTCGCGTGCACGATGTTGATCGCGTTCGAAGAGCCGAGCGACTTCGACAGAATGTCGTGAACGCCGGCGCACTCCAGAACGGCGCGCACCGGACCACCGGCGATAACACCGGTACCCGGGGCAGCCGGCTTCAGGAGCACGACACCCGCGGCACGCTCGCCCGTGATCGGGTGAGGGATGGTGCCCTGGATGCGCGGAACCTTGAAGAAGCTCTTCTTGGCTTCCTCGACACCCTTGGCGATGGCCGCGGGAACTTCCTTGGCCTTGCCGTAACCGACACCTACAGTGCCGTCACCGTCGCCCACCACGACCAGCGCGGTGAAGCTGAAGCGGCGACCACCCTTGACAACCTTGGCGACGCGGTTGATCGCGACAACGCGCTCAACGTAAGCGGTCTTCTCGGCGGCAGGGCCACCGTCGCGACCCTTCCGGTCCCGCCGCTCGCCGCCACCGGCACCGCTTCCGCGGCGCTGGGGTCCAGCCATTGGATTACCTCTCTCTGTTACGTCCGTGAGTCCCGGAACCGGGGCTTAGAACTTCAGCCCGGCTTCGCGGGCGGCGTCAGCCAGAGCGGCAATGCGCCCGGCGTATCGGTTGCCACCGCGGTCGAACACGACGGTCTCGACACCCGCGGCCTTGGCACGCTCGGCGACGAGCGCGCCGACAGCCTGGGCCTGCGAGCTCTTGTCGCCTTCGCCACCGCGGATCGAAGCGTCCAGGGTCGACGCGGACGCCAGGGTGTGACCCTGGAGGTCGTCGATGACCTGAGCAACGATGTTGCGGTTCGAACGCGTCACGACGAGGCGCGGACGCTCCGCCGTACCCGAGACGTTCTTGCGGATGCGGATGTGGCGGCGAGCCTTGGCAGCGCGCTTGTACGCGTCGCCCTTGGCGATCTTCACACCGTATGCCATGGCTACTTACCAGCCTTTCCGACCTTGCGGCGGATGACCTCGCCGGCGTACTTGACACCCTTGGCCTTGTACGGGTCGGGCTTCCGCAGCTTGCGGATGTTGGCGGCGACCTCGCCGACCTTCTGCTTGTCGATGCCCTCGACCGAGAACTTGGTGGGCGACTCGACCTTGAAGGAGATGCCCTCGGGCGCCTCGATCAGGATCGGGTGGCTGTAACCAAGCTGGAACTCCAGAGCGGAGCCCTTCGCGGCGACGCGGTAACCGACACCGCTGATCTCGAGAGCCTTGACGTATCCCGTGGTCACACCGGTGATCATGTTCGCCACCAGCGTGCGGGACAGGCCGTGCAGGGCCTTGTTCTGACGCTCGTCGTTGGGGCGGGTGACGTTCAGAACGCCGTCCTCACCCTTGACGATCTCGATCGGCGCGGCGACGGTGTGCGAAAGGAGACCCTTGGGGCCCTTCACTGCGACCGTGCGGCCATCGATGGTGACGTCCACACCGGCGGGAACCTGGATGGGGAGCTTGCCGATTCGCGACATTGCTTTTCCTCCGTTCCCGACTACCAGACGTAGGCGAGGACTTCCCCACCTACGCCCTTCTTGCCTGCCTGCTGGCCGGTCAGGAGACCGTGGGACGTGGAGATGATCGCCACGCCCAGGCCGCCGAGGACCTTCGGCAGGTTGGTGGACTTTGCGTACACGCGCAGACCGGGCTTCGAGATCCGCTTGATGCCCGCGATGGAGCGCTCACGGTTCGGCCCGAACTTCAGCTCGAGGACGAGGTTCTTGCCGACCTCGGCGTCCTCGACCTTCCAGCCGGTGATGAAACCCTCCTGCTTGAGGATCTCCGCGATGTGCGACTTGATCTTGCTGTGCGGCATCACGACAGTGTCGTGGTACGCCGAGTTAGCGTTACGCAGACGGGTCAGCATGTCTGCGATCGGGTCAGTCATGGTCATGAAGTGGCCTTCGGCCTCTCTCGCCGGGGTTTCCTGTATGCGCCATCCCTCTCCCCACTCAGTGGCGGGACGGGTGCGGTGCGGGGACCTACGGCGTAGTAAGTCGTTATGGGCGACGGACGCCCAACCACACAAGCCTAAGGCATGCACGGCCGGGCACCCACCGTCCAGATGCTTACCGAGAGTGCCTGGTACTCCCCAAGTCCTTGCGGACGAGGGTGATTTACCAGGAGCTCTTGGTCACGCCCGGCAGCTCGCCACGGTGAGCCATCTCACGAAGGCATACGCGGCACAGGCCGAACTTGCGGTACACGGAGTGGGGACGACCGCAGCGCTGGCAGCGGGTGTACGCACGCACACCGAACTTGGGCTTGCGGGCAGCCTTCGCGATGAGAGCCTTCTTCGCCATCTCGCTTACGCCTCCTTGAAGGGGAAGCCGAGGTGACGAAGGAGCGCGCGGCCCTCAGCGTCGTTGGTCGCCGTGGTGACCACGGTGATGTCCATACCCCGGGTACGGTCGATCTTGTCCTGGTCGATCTCGTGGAACATGACCTGCTCCGTGAGACCGAAGGTGTAGTTGCCACGGCCGTCGAACTGCTTCGGCGACAGACCACGGAAGTCACGGATACGCGGCAGCGCGAGCGACAGCGTACGGTCCAGGAACTCCCACATGCGGTCACCACGGAGGGTGACGTGGCAGCCGATCGGCTGACCCTCACGCAGCTTGAACTGCGCGATGGACTTGCGGGCCTTCGTGACGGCCGGCTTCTGACCGGTGATCGTCGTCAGGTCGCGGATGGCGCCGTCGATCAGCTTGGAGTCGCGGGCGGCGTCGCCCACACCCATGTTGACCACGATCTTCACGAGGCCGGGGATCTGCATGACGTTCTCGTACGAGAACTCTTCACGCAGCTTGCCCGCGATGTCCTCGCGGTACTTCGTCTTGAGACGCGGAGTGGTAGCCATCAGATGTCCTCACCCGTCCGCTTGGCAACGCGGATCTTGTTGCCCTCGTCGTCGAAGCGGAAACCGACGCGGGTAACGACCTTCTGGCCGTCCTTCTCCACAACCAGCTGAACGTTGCTGACGTGGATCGGCGCCTCGGTGATCACGATGCCACCGGTCTGCGAGCCACCAGCGGTCTGGCCGGCCTTGGTGTGCTTCTTGACCCGGTTGACACCCTCGACGAGGACACGGTTCTCAGTAGGGATGGCCTGAATGACCTTGCCCTGCTTGCCCTTGTCCTTACCGGTGATGACCTGGACCAGGTCGCCCTTCTTGATCTTCATGCTTACAGCACCTCCGGCGCGAGCGAGATGATCTTCATGAACTTCTTCTCGCGCAGCTCACGGCCCACCGGGCCGAAGATACGGGTGCCGCGAGGGTCGCCGTCGTTCTTCAGAATGACGGCGGCGTTCTCGTCAAAGCGGATGTACGAGCCGTCCTGGCGGCGACGCTCCTTGACGGTGCGAACGATGACCGCCTTGACGACGTCACCCTTCTTCACGTTGCCACCGGGGATCGCGTCCTTGACGGTGGCGACGATGACGTCACCGATGCCCGCGTAGCGGCGACCGGAACCACCGAGAACACGGATGCAAAGGATTTCCTTGGCACCAGTGTTGTCGGCGATACGCAGTCGCGACTCCTGCTGGATCACGTGTATCTCCTGTTTGTCTGCCGGTTCCCGGCGGGGGCTTCACTCCGAGGAGCGAGGCCCCCACCGAGCCTGGCGGAACTGACCTGAGGGAAACCCCTCAGGTGATTACTTGGCCTTCTCGAGGATCTCGACGATGCGCCAGCGCTTGCTCGCCGACAGCGGACGCGTCTCCATGATGAGGACGCGGTCGCCGACGCCGGCAGCGTTCTGCTCGTCGTGAGCCTTGAGCTTGTTCGTACGGCGGATGACCTTGCCGTACAGCGCGTGCTTGACGCGGTCCTCGACGGCGACGACGACGGTCTTGTCCATCTTGTCGCTGACGACGAGACCCTCACGGGTCTTGCGGAAGCCGCGCTCGTTCGTCTCAGTCACGTTCTTCTCGCTCATCAGGCGCTCTCCACCGTCTCGATACCGAGCTCACGCTCGTGCATCAGGGTGTAGATGCGAGCGATGTCCTTACGGACGGACTTGAGCCGGCCGTTGTTCTCCAGCTGACCCGTGGCCGCCTGGAAGCGGAGCTTGAACAGCTCCTCCTTGGCCTCGCGCAGCTTGCCAACGAGCTCCTCGTTGCCGAGCTCACGCAGCTCGGACGCCTTGGTTCCCGTCGCCATCACGACTCACCTGCCTCGCGCCGAACAATCCGGCACTTCATCGGAAGCTTGTGAGCAGCGCGGGTGAGCGCCTCACGAGCAATCTTCTCGTTCGGGTAGGACAGCTCGAACATGACCCGGCCCGGGTGCACGTTGGCGATCCACCACTCGGGAGAACCCTTACCGGAACCCATGCGGGTTTCGGCCGGCTTCTTCGTGAGCGGACGGTCCGGGTAGATGTTGATCCAGACCTTGCCGCCACGCTTGATGTGGCGGGTCATCGCAATACGAGCCGCCTCGATCTGGCGGTTCGTCACGTACGCCGGGGTCAGCGCCTGGATGCCGTACTCGCCGAACGAGACCTCAGTACCGCCCTTGGCCATACCGCTGCGCTTCGGGTGGTGCTGCTTGCGGTGCTTGACCCTACGAGGGATCAGCATGTCGGTCAGGCCTCCGTTCCGGTGCTCTCGGCCGGAGCGGCGGCGGGAGCGTCGGCCTTGGGGGCCTCGGCACCAGCAGCCTGCTGCGGCTTGCGGCCACCACGGCCGCCGCGCTCGCCACCACGGCCACCACGGCCGGCGGGACGGTCGCCAGCGCCTGCGGCACCACGGGCCGGGCGGTTACCCGCACGGGCCGCAGCGTTCTCGGCGCGAACCTCGGCGATGTTCTTGACGTCGCCCTTGTAGATCCAGACCTTCACACCGATACGGCCGAAGGTGGTCTTGGCCTCGAAGAAGCCGTAGTCCACGTTCGCGCGCAGCGTGTGCAGCGGCACACGACCCTCGCGGTAGAACTCGGAGCGGGACATCTCGGCGCCGCCGAGACGGCCGCCACACTGGATCTTGATGCCCTTGGCGCCGGCCTTCATGGTGCCCTGCATGCTCTTGCGCATGGCACGACGGAAGGAGACGCGGGAGGAGAGCTGCTCGGCAACGGCCTGAGCAACCAGCTGAGCGTCGAGCTCGGGGTTCTTGACCTCGAGGATGTTCAGCTGGACCTGCTTGCCCGTGAGCTTTTCGAGGTCGCCGCGGATGCGGTCGGCCTCGGCGCCACGGCGGCCGATGACGATGCCCGGACGAGCGGTGTGGATGTCCACACGCACGCGGTCACGGGTGCGCTCGATCTCAACCTTCGAGATGCCGGCGCGCTCCATGCCGGACGTCATCATCCGACGGATGGCGACGTCTTCCTTGACGTAGTCCTTGTACAGCTTGTCGGCGTACCAACGCGACTTGAAGTCGGTGGTGATGCCGAGCCGGAACCCGTGCGGGTTTACCTTCTGGCCCATTACCGGGAACCTTCCTTGCTGCTGACGACCACGGTGATGTGGCTGGTCCGCTTGCGGATCCGGTAGGCACGGCCCTGCGCACGCGGACGGAACCGCTTCAGGGTCGGGCCCTCGTCCACGTACGCCTCGCTGATGACCAGCGTGGAGGCGTCCGGGTGGTTGTAGTTGTGTGCGGCGTTGGCAATGGCGCTGTCAAGCACCTTGCCTACCGGCACGCTCGCGGCCTGCGGGGCGAAACGCAGGACCGCCTGAGCCTCCGTGGCATCCATGCCACGGATGAGGTCCACCACTCGGCGGGCCTTCATGGGCGTGACGCGGATGTACCGCGCCTGGGCCCTGGCTTCCATGGTTGTCCCTTCGGTGTTAGTCATAGTCGTAACCACCCCGCGATTAGCGGCGCTTCGACTTCCGGTCGTCCTTGACGTGGCCGCGGAAGGTGCGAGTCGGCGAGAACTCGCCGAGCTTGTGGCCGACCATCGACTCGGTGACGAACACCGGGACGTGGGTCTTGCCGTTGTGCACCGCGATGGTGTGACCCAGCATGGCCGGGATGATCATCGAGCGACGGGACCAGGTCTTGATGACGTTCTTGGTACCAGCTTCGTTCTGAGCGTCCACCTTCTTAACGAGGTGTCCGTCGACGAAGGGTCCCTTCTTGAGACTGCGCGGCATCTAAACCCGCTCCTAGCGCTTCTTGTTCGTCTTGCGGCGGCGGACGATGTACTTGCTCGAAGCCTTCTTCGGCGAGCGAGTACGACCCTCCTTCTGACCCCACGGGGAGACCGGGTGGCGACCACCGCTGGTCTTGCCCTCACCACCACCGTGCGGGTGGTCAACCGGGTTCATCGCGACACCGCGGACGGAGGGGCGAACGCCCTTCCAGCGCATGCGGCCGGCCTTGCCCCAGTTGATGTTCGACTGCTCGGCGTTGCCGACCTCGCCGACCGTCGCGCGGCAGCGCGCGTCGACCAGGCGGATCTCACCGGACGGCATACGAAGGTGGGCCATCGTGCCCTCCTTCGCCAGCAGCTGCACGGAGGCACCCGCGGAACGGGCGAACTTGGCGCCACCACCGGGACGGAGCTCGATCGCGTGGATCGTGGTACCGACCGGGATGTTGCGGAGGGCCAGGTTGTTGCCGGGCTTGATGTCGGCCGTGGGGCCGTTCTCAATCCGGTCGCCCTGGGACAGACCGCGGGGAGCGATGATGTAGCGCTTCTCGCCGTCCGCGTAGTGCAGGAGCGCGATGCGCGCCGTGCGGTTGGGGTCGTACTCGATGTGCGCGACCTTGGCCGGCACGCCGTCCTTGTCGTGACGACGGAAGTCGATCACGCGGTAGGCGCGCTTGTGTCCACCACCCTGGTGGCGAACGGTGATCCGACCGGTGTTGTTACGGCCGCCCTTGCTGTGCAGCGGGCGAACCAGCGACTTCTCCGGCGTGGACCGCGTGATCTCGACAAAGTCGGCGACGCTGGAGCCACGACGGCCCGGGGTCGTCGGCTTGTACTTGCGGATACCCATTTCTCAGTCCTCGTCCGATTCCGGACGACTAGACCTCCGTTAGGAGGCCTGGCCGCCGAAGATGTCGATTCGGTCGCCCTCAGCGAGGGTCACGATGGCGCGCTTGGTGTCAGCGCGCTTGCCGAAACCGGTCTTGGTGCGCTTGCGCTTACCCTGACGGTTGATCGTGTTGACCCCGGTGACCTTGACCCCGAAGACCGCCTCGACGGCCTGCTTGATCTGGGTCTTGTTGGAGCCGGGCGCGACGATGAACGTGTACTTGTTCTCGTCCAGCAGCGCGTAGCTCTTCTCCGAGACAACCGGCTTGATCAGCAGGTCGCGCGGGTCAGTGAAGGTCTTGCTGGTAACGGTCGCCTCAGACATCAGGCGTCGCTCCCTTCGGTCTCATCGGCCTTGGGGCCAGACACGAAGGACTCGAAAGCGGCCTGAGTGAAGACCACGTCGTCAGAGACGATCACGTCGTACGTGTTCAGCTGGCCCGGCTCCAGGATGTGAACCTGGGGCAGGTTGCGGGCGGACAGCCACGCGGCCTCGTCGGCGCGCTCGACGACCAGGAGCAGGTTCTTGCGCTCCGAGATCTTGCCGAACAGCGTCTTGGCGGCCTTCGTGGAGGCGGCACCCTCGACCACGCCGGTGACGACGTGGATGCGGGAGTGACGCGCACGGTCCGAGAGGGCACCGCGGAGGGCGGCGGCCTTCATCTTCTTCGGGGTCCGCTGGGAGTAGTCACGCGGCTGCGGGCCGTGGACGACGCCACCGCCGACGAACTGCGGAGCGCGGGTCGAACCCTGACGGGCGCGGCCGGTGCCCTTCTGGCGGTACGGCTTGCGGCCACCACCACGGACTTCGCCGCGACGCTTGGTCTTGTGCGTGCCCTGACGGGCAGCAGCCAGCTGAGCGACAACGACCTGGTGGATCAGCGGAACGCTGGTCTTCGCGTCGAAGATCTCCGCGGGGAGCTCGACGGTACCGGCCTTGTCGCCTGCCGGCGAAAGGATGTCAATGGTGCTCATTACCTCAAGCCCCCTTGGCCGCGGTACGGACCAGGACGAGGCCGCCGTTCGGACCGGGGACTGCGCCCTTGATGAGGAGCAGACCCTTCTCCGCGTCAACCGCGTGGATGGTCAGGTTCTGGGTGGTGACGCGCTCGTTGCCCATGCGACCGGCCATGCGCATGCCCTTGAAGACACGCCCAGGGGTGGCGCAGCCACCGATCGAACCGGGGGAGCGGTGCTTGCGCTGCACACCGTGACCGGCGCCGAGGCCCCGGAAGTTGTGCCGCTTCATGACACCGGCGAAGCCCTTGCCCTTGCTGTTGCCCGTGACGTCAACCTTGACGCCGGACTCGAACACCTCAGCAGTGATCTCCTGGCCGAGCGTGTACTCGCTGGCGTCGGAGGTGCGGAGCTCCACCAGGTGGCGGCGGGGGGTCACGTCGGCCTTGGCGAAGTGGCCCTTGAGGGGCTTGTTCACCTTGCGCGGGTCGATCTCGCCGAAGGCGATCTGGACCGACTCGTAGCCGTCGATGTCGTTCGTACGGACCTGGGTAACGACGCAGGGCCCGGCCTTGACGACGGTCACCGGGACGACACGGTTGTTCTCGTCCCAGACCTGGGTCATGCCGAGCTTCTCGCCCAGGACGCCCTTGATCTGCTTTGCCATCTTCTCGACGCCTCTCAGAGCTTGATCTCGATGTCAACGCCGGCCGGAAGGTCCAGGCGCATCAGCGAGTCAACGGTCTTGGGCGTCGGGTCGAGGATGTCGATCAGGCGCTTGTGCGTGCGCATCTCGAAGTGCTCGCGCGAGTCCTTGTACTTGTGCGGCGACTTGATGACGCAGTACACGTTCTTCTCAGTGGGCAGCGGCACCGGGCCTGCGACCGACGCACCAGTGCGGGTCACCGTCTCGACGATCTTCTTCGCCGAGGAGTCGATGACCTCGTGGTCGTAGGCCTTGAGCCGGATGCGGATCTTCTGTCCCGCCATGGCTACTCCGTAGTCCTGTCTGTTGTGGAAACGCTCTGGCTCTCGGCCAGCTGTGGATCTCTCCACCGCTTCTCTCCGACCCACGCGGTCGGGCGTGTCGCACTCCCTCTACAGAAAATTCCCATACGGAAACTCCCTCGTCCAAGGGGGTGCGGCCCAAGGCCGCGGTTCGGGGGAGAAACACCCACCGAGCGCCTGGCGAACACCGTGCTGACGCTTCCCAGAAGATTCCCGTACGTCCGCCCCATTGCTGCCCCGAGAGGCAGATAAAGGCGACGAGTACTGTGGGACTCGCTTCCGGTCCTCCCGGCGGGAGGCGCGCAGCATCGGCACTCAGCCGAGCAACTTGAGTAGTCTGCCATACAAGACACGTACTGCGCCAATCGGGCCGAAGAGAATACCCCTCCGTGGTGTCTGGTCAAACCGCGCCACGCAAACGGGAGCGGGACCCCCGGGAAGGGGTCCCACCAGCAGGTGGCAGCTACTTCTTGCCCGCGGCCTTGTCGGCCTCCGCCGCCGCCTTCCGGGCGTCCTTCTCGGCCTGGGCGTCCCGCTCGATGTCCGCCCGCGAGCGCACGCGCTTGGGCGCCTTCATCCCGCACACGCTGGGCCAGTCGTCGGCCACGATGCCGGCGCACCAGATGTAGTCCTGGATCTCGCCGGGCTTCCAGTCGTCCTTCTCGATGTCCTTGCAGTCCTTGACGGGCGAGAAGCGCGGGCAGCTGCCGTCCCGCTGCTTGATCACGTGTGCGCGGTACGCGTCGATGCCCATCGAGTCGACGTCGGACGAGGGCATGTACCGGTTGACGGACCAGGACGCTCCCATGGTCGCGAACAGGGCGACCACGCACACCATGCCGGCGGCGAGCTGGCGCACCACCCGCCGGGGGACGACCCGGGCGACCACGGCACCGGATGCCGCGCCGGCCGGGCGCAGCGTGCGCTCGATCCACCCGGAGCCCCGGTTGACCGCGGCCATCACGCCGAGCACGGCCAGGATCATCAGGCAGTACATGATGATCCACGTGGTGCGCGGGTAGAGCTGGATGGCCTTGTCGTGGGCCATGCGCCCGGCGAACCAGAAGCGGGCCAACCAGGCGCCTGCGAGGACCGCGGCCGCGGTGCGGACCATGACGTTGCGCAGGCCGAGGCCGAGGCCGAAGCCCACCCCGAGGAGCAGCAACAGGGCGAATCCGCTCTGGCCAGCCAGCTCGCCGGCCGCCGGCCAGGTCTGGTAGGTCAGGGTCCCGGAGCGGTCGGAGACCCAGCCGAGGACGTACGTGGGGTCCGCGTAGACGGCGAGGAAGGCGTAGCGGTCGGGGTTCTCCGCGCCCAGCCTGACCATCTGGTACAGCAGCGGGGCGCCGACGACGACGGTCGACGCCAGCGTGACCGCGACGTACAGGCCGGCCCGCTTGGCCGTCGCGGCGCCCTGGCGCCACGGGAAGAAGAACAGCGCGGCCATGACGGCTCCGGGCGCGGCCCAGATGTACCAGCCGGAGTACCAGAGGAACAGCGCGCCGAAGACCAGACCGAGGCCCGCGCCGCGCTGCAGCAGGTGCTTGGTGGTGCGCCGGCCCGCCCGGCGCATCTCGCGCAGCCAGTAGCCGAGCAGTGGCAGCAGCACGATCATGACGATGTGGCTGTAGGGGCGGATCGGGTCGAGGAAGACCACCGCGGCGGGGACCGCGATCAGCAGTGCCCAGAAGGGCCGCAGCAGTATCCGCCAGGCCAGGTAGGCCATCGGTCCGGCCACGGCGGTGAAGAAGATCTGGAGGTCGTGCAGGGCGAAGCCGGTCTCGCCGCGGCCGTTGTAGCGGATCTTCGCCCAGAGGGCGATGAGGGCCGGGAAGGCGGGCGGGTAGATGCCCGACATCCCCTCGTGGTGCAGGAACGAGTTGGCCATGTCGATCAGGACGCCCGGGTCGGCCTCCTGGCCGCCGAGCGGGTGGGGCGTGCCGCGCAGGGCGACGACGACACCGCCGGCGATCACGCCGGTGGCCAGGCCCGCGAGGGCGGCGCAGACGAGGCGCTTGACCAGCTGGTGGCGCCGGGCCGCGCCCCGGTGCGCGGTGTACAGGAGCAGCCCGAGCAGCGGCAGGCCGATGAGCGCGGCGTACTGCTGGAGCTTGGCGAGGCCGCTGACCTGGCCGAGGCGGACGATCGGGTTCACGCTGATGTGCCGGCTGAGCAGCACGTAACCGAGGGCCGCCGTGAGGCTGACGACGCCCTCGGCGACGGCCAGCACCCGACGCCGGGACCTCCACGGGCGGCGGGTCGCCGAGGTGGACGAGACCGGTCCGGCATCCGGGATCCCGGTACCGGTCCGGCGGTGCGCCGTGCCGGATGCTCCGACGACCTCGGGGGCCAGGTGTGTCATCTCAGTCCAATTCCGTCGCGGGTGTCAGTCGGCGCGCTGACCGGCGGTGAAGGCGTGCTTGGCCAGCGTGCGGACGCCCTCGCGGTGGCCGCGGCGCAGGGCGCCGGGGAGCATGGTGATGGCGTGCAGCCGGGAGGCGCTGTGGAAACGGGCCGCGCGCGCGGCCTTGGTCCAGCCGCGGGCGTCCATGCGGGCGGCCACGGCGGAGAAGTACCGTTCGGCCTCGGTGAAGCGGGTGCCGGAGAAGGCCTGCACCGACGATTCGCTGACCGCGTGGCGGCGGTACCGGAACACCGTGGTGGACTCGTCGATCAGCATCTGCTCGCCGAGTTCGAGGAGGTCGACGACCAGGGCCAGGTCCTGGATCACCGAGTACTCGTCGCGGAAGTTGACCCCGCGCAGGGCCTCGCCGCGCCAGCAGATCGACGGGAAGTACAGCCAGTTCCCGCGCAGCACGCTGGTGGCCAGCTCCTCGCCGCCCATCAGACGCCGGTCCTTGACCTGCGGTGCGTACAGCCGCCGCTTGGTCTGGTCGGCCAGCCCGTACGCGACCTGGCCGGTGCCGTCGATGACCTCGACGCCGGGCTGGACCATGCCGATGCCCGGGTTGTCGGCGATGAGGCCGCGGACGGTCTCCAGGTAGTGCGGGTGCAGTAGGTCGTCGCAGCCCATGATGACGACGTAGTCGGCTTCGGAGAGCCGTACGCACTTCTGGAAGTTCTTGGTGATGCCGAGGTTCTGCTCGTTGCGGGTGTAGTGCACCCGCTCGTCGCCGAGGGCCTCGAACCAGCCCGGGACGTCCGGCTCCTTGCCGTCGTCGACGACGACGAGGCGGAAGTCCCGGTCCGTCTGCGCCAGGACGCTGCGGACGGCGTCCTGCATCAGCTGCACGTCCCCGTAGTAGGGGAGCATGAAGTCGAAGGTCACCACGGGACTTCAGGCCTTCACGGAGTCGGCGTCTGCGGGCTTCGGCTCCGCGGCGGGCGCCGGCTCGGTCGCGGGCGCACCGATGGTCGTGCCGAGGCGCGCGTCGTTGTGCCGCGCACCCTCACTCAGGGCCACCGTCCGGGCCAGGTCGGTGATCTTCTTCTCCAACGAGCGGAAGCGCAGGAAGGTGTTGAGGGTCAGGAAGCCCATGGCCAGCACCATGACGTACAGCACCAGGTCGGTGCCGCGGCCGACGCCGAGCTGGTGCGCCACCCACGTGACGTCCGTGGGGCGGAGCACGGCGTACACGTTGACGACGACGAACACCGAGAACGCGATGCGCTTCCAGGCACGGTTCTTCGCCTGGCCCCACGTACGTATGAACATCAGTGCCATCGACACCGAGCCCGCGATGAGCAGCAGCTGGATCCAGAAGTACTTCATCAGCGGTTTCGCTCCCGCATCGTGATGTCAAAGATGATGTTGACGCCGTTGATCAGGGACTGGCCCTTGGCGCGCGAGTACTCGGTGTAGAGGATGTCCACGGGGACCTCGGTGACGCGCAGGCCGGACCCGGCCAGGAAACCGACGATCTCGGACGCGTGCGCCATGCCGTTCATGGTGATGTCCAGCTGCTCGGCCGCCTTGCGGCTGAGCACGCGCAGGCCGTTGTGCGAGTCGGTGAGCTTGAGCTTGCGGGCGGTCGGGCTGACCGTCGCGGCCGTGCGCAGCACGACGCGCTTGATCCACGGCACTTGGCCGTTCTGCTCGATGAAGCGCGAGCCGAGGACCACGTCGGCCTCGTCGTCGCGCAGCACCTGAACCATCTTCTCGACGTCGTGCGTCTGGTGCTGGCCGTCCGCGTCGAACGTCGCGAAGTAGCGGGCACCGGGCTGCGCGAGGGCGTACTTGAGGCCGGTCTGGAGGGCGGCGCCCTGGCCGAGGTTGACCGGGTGGCGCACCAGGTGGGCACCGGTCGTCGCGATGTGCTCGGACGAGTTGTCGGAGCTGCCGTCGTCGACGACGACTATGTTCGGGAAGGTCGCACGCGCTCCCTCGACCACATCGGCGATCACCTGGCCCTCGTTATAGGCCGGTATGACCAGCCAGACATCGTCGTATTGGGACACGGTAGCTCCAGCGGAATGTGGCACGTGCGCGTGCTCGGTGATCGGTGGGACGTCGGAAGCCGGCATGGTCACTCCCCGACCGCTCCGGCGCCCAGTGGGCTTGCGGCGACCTTGTGCCCGGGTCCTTCGGTTGCGCCCGGAACTGCTCCGGGGAACCTCAGCCTCAGCACGGCCAGCATACCGAGCACGGTGGCGAGGGATCCGAGAGCGTAAGCCAGGATGACGCGCAGGGCCACTTCGCCCGGAGCGAAGGTGACGCCGATCAGGACGGCGGTGCCGATGGCCCAGCAGAGCAGTTGCAGGTTGTGCCGCTTGAATACCATCAGCGCCTGGCCCAGCACCATCGCGAACATGTATGCGACGGTGCCCGCGGACAAAAGGAAGAAGTCGAGGCAGCCCAGTACGGGGCCGGCGTCGAACAGCACCTTGATCAGCCAGGGGCCGAGCGCGGTCGCGGGTACGCCGCCGAGCAGCCCCAGCAGCCCGACGACCACGCCGATGCGGCGCAGCATCGCCGAGAACGCCGCCCGGTCGCCGGCCGTGTAGGCGGCGGTGAGCCCGCCCAGCAGCGAGGCCTGGAGCGAGCCGAAGACGAACAGCGGCACCCGGGCCAGGACGAGCGCGTTCAGCAGCGCCGCGATCAGCACGCTGTCGGTGGGGGCGAGCAGCTTGGTGCTCATCACCGCGGCGTTGACGACGACCTGGGACAGCAGCGTCGAGCAGATCAGCAGGCCGAGCCCGGCGGTCAGTTCCCGCCAGGCGATCTCCTCGCCGGGCTCCACGGCGCGCAGCAGCGTGGGCAGGGTGACCAGCGTCGCGGCGATCGGCGCGACGGCGAGGACCAGGCTGAAGGCGAGCGCGGAGTGCAGCCCGGCCAGCGCGCAGCCGAAAGCGAGGGCGATGCGCAGCCCGCCGTCGACGGCGAGTTGGGTGCCGTACGCGCCGAACCGGCCGAGGCCGGCCAGGACCCCGCGGGTCAGGTAGCAGACGGCCATGCCGGTGAAGGCGCCGCCGAGGGCCGCCACCAGGCCGCGGTCGCCGCGGAAGAGCAGGTCGGCGATGGGGCCCGCACCGGCGGCCAGGACGAGCAGGGTCGCGCCGAGGATGCCCGCGGTCAGCAGGGTGGCCCGGCGCAGTACGGGGGCCGCGCCCTGGCCGAGCACCACGCGGGCGGCGACGATGCGGGTGAGCTCCTGCTCGATGGGGAAGAAGATGCCGAGGCCGAGCGCCATGACGATCGTCCACAGGACCGAGACGTTGGCCATGGCGTCCGTGGACAGGCTGTGGCCGGCCACGCCCAGGTGGACGTACGAGGCCGCACCCAGCACGACGGTGCCGCCGGCCACCGCGACGGTGCCCGGCGGCAGCGCCGCGGTGAGCCTGCTCAGCAGGGACTTCATCCCGTACTGCCGTTCCTGGCCGCGGCGGCCAGCGCGGTGAAGGCGGGGGTGGCCAGGGCCTCGGCGAGCTGCTCGCGCCAGTCGGCGAGCGGGGGCAGGCCCGCCTGGTCCTCCCAGGCGTCGTGCCCGAGCACGCTGAACGCGGGGCGGGCGGCGGGACGGACGAACGCGGCGGAGGTGGTCGGCCGGATCCGCTCGGGGTCGAGCCCGCTCAGCCGGTACGTTTCGCGGGCCAGCCCCATCCAGGTGGTCCGGCCGCTCGCGGTGCCGTGGTAGATCCCGCCCATGGCCCAGCCCTTCAGCGCGGCCAGGCCGAGGTCGACCAGCCGGCGGGCCAGCGCGTAGGACCAGGTGGGCTGGCCGTGCTGGTCGTCGACGACGTCGAGGGTGTCGCGCTGGGCGGCCAGCTTGAGCATGGTGGCGACGAAGTTCGGACCGTGCTCGCCGTACAGCCAGGCGGTCCGGACGATGTAGCCGTCCTGCGGCAGCAGTTCGGCGACGGCCTGCTCGCCGAGCAGCTTGGAGCGCCCGTACGCGTTGAGCGGGCCGGTCTCGGCGTCCTCGCGGTACGGCTCCGTGGCGTCGCCGGGGAGCACGTAGTCGGTGGAGACGTGCAGCAGGCGCACGTGGGCAGCGGCGCAGGCCTCGGCGAGGACGCGCACGCCGGTGCCGTTGACCGCGGTCGCGGCGTCCTCGGCGGTCTCGGCGCCGTCCACGTCGGTCCAGGCGGCGCAGTTCACGACCACGGTGACGCCCTCGACCGCCGCGCGGACCGCGGCCGGGTCGGTGATGTCGAGGTCTGCGCGGCGCAGGCCCACGGCCTCGATCTTGGCGGCCTTCAGGACCTTCAGGACGTCCTGGCCGAGCATCCCGGCGGCGCCGGTGACGAGCCAGCGCCCGGCCAGCGGGTTGGTCCTCACTTCTGCAGGGCCGCCTTCGTCTTCAGCGGCTCCCACCAGGCGCGGTTCTCGCGGTACCACGCGACCGTGGCGGCGATGCCGTCCTCGAACGTGACCTGCGGGGCGTAGCCGAGCTCGGCGCCGATCTTGCTGATGTCGATGGAGTAGCGCAGGTCGTGGCCCTTGCGATCCTCGACCTGTTCGACCATGTCCCAGCCGAGGCCCGCCGCTTCGAGCAGGACGCCGGTGAGCTCCTTGTTGGTGAGCTCGGTGCCGCCGCCGATGTTGTAGACCTCGCCGGCACGCCCCTTGCGCATCGCCAGGTCGATGCCGCGGCAGTGGTCGGAGACGTGCAGCCAGTCGCGGACGTTGCCGCCGTTGCCGTACAGCGGGACCTTCTTGCCGTCCATCAGGTTCGAGACGAACAGCGGGATGACCTTCTCCGGGAACTGGTAGTGCCCGTAGTTGTTGGAGCAGCGCGTGACGACGACGTCCATGCCGTGCGTGCGGGCGTAGGCCAGGGCCAGCAGGTCGGAGGAGGCCTTCGAGGCGGAGTACGGGGAGTTCGGGACCAGCGGCCACTCCTCGGTCCAGGAGCCCTCGCTGATCGAGCCGTACACCTCGTCGGTGGAGATGTGGACGAAGCGGCCGACGCCGTGCTTGCGGGCGGCGTCGAGCAGCACCTGCGTACCGACGACGTTGGTCATCACGAACGGGCCGGCACCGGCGATCGAGCGGTCCACGTGGGACTCGGCGGCGAAGTGCACCACCACGTCGTGCCCGGGCATCACCTGGTCGACGGCCTCGGCGTCACAGATGTCGCCCTTGACGAACTTGTAACCGGGGTGGTCCGCGACCGGGGCGAGGTTGGCTTCGACACCGGAGTAGGTCAGCTTGTCGAAGACCGTGATCTGGGCCGATGCGTCTGCACCGAGCTGCTGGCGAACGAATTCTGAACCGATGAAGCCGGCGCCGCCGGTCACGAGGATGCGCATAATATGGAGAGTCTAGCCGCTCGTACACCACCCACCCGGCCCGGACCGAGGCGCCCCACGGGCTCTCGCATAGGGTTGTGCCCATGCGTGGAATTCTCTTGGCCGGTGGCACCGGATCCCGACTCTGGCCGCTGACCCGGGCAGTCTCGAAGCAGCTGCTCCCCGTCTTCGACAAGCCGATGATCTACTATCCGCTCTCCACCCTGGTCATGGCCGGAATCAGCGAGATTCTCGTCATCACCACGCCGGAGGACCGTGCGCAGTTCGAGCGACTGCTCGGCGACGGCTCCCAGTTCGGCATCCGGCTGGAGTACGCGGTCCAGGAGCGCCCCGAGGGCATCGCCCAGGCGTTCGTGCTCGGCGCCGACTTCATCGGTGACGAGTCCGTCGCCCTGATCCTCGGCGACAACATCTTCCACGGCAGCGGCCTCGGCACGCGCCTGGCCGCGCACACCGACTCCAAGGGCGGCCGGGTCTTCGCGTACCCGGTGGCCGACCCGACGGCGTACGGCGTGGTCGAGTTCGACGAGAACGGCCAGGCCATCTCCATCGAGGAGAAGCCGGTCCAGCCCAAGTCCCGCTACGCGGTGCCCGGTCTGTACTTCTACGACAACCGCGTCGTCGAGATCGCCCGCAACCTGGAGCCCAGCGCGCGCGGCGAACTGGAGATCACCGCGGTCAACGACGCGTACCTGCAGGCCGGTGAGTTGAATGTCACCATCCTCGACCGCGGCACCGCCTGGCTCGACACCGGGACGTTCGTCTCCATGGTCCAGGCCTCGGAGTTCGTCCGCGTGATCGAAGAGCGCCAGGGCTTCAAGATCGGCTGCATCGAGGAGGCGGCCTGGCGGGCCGGCCTGATCGACTCCGCGCAGCTGCGCGAACTGGCCCAGCCGCTGCTCAAGAGCGGTTACGGGGATTACCTGATCAGCCTTCTCGACGAGGAGTCCTCCCGGTGAAGTTCCGTCAGCTCTCCATCGAGGGCGCCTACGAGATCACCCCGCAGCTGCACGGCGACCCGCGCGGCCTGTTCACCGAGTGGTACCGCTTCGACAAGCTCTCCGAGGTCGTCGGCCACCCGCTGAACCTGGCCCAGGCGAACCTCTCGGTGTCCTCGCGCGGCGTGGTCCGCGGCATCCACTTCGCCGACGTTCCGCGCGGCCAGGCCAAGTACGTGAGCTGCGTGCGCGGCGCCGTGCTCGACGTCATCGTGGACCTGCGCGTCGGCTCCCCGACCTTCGGCCGCTGGGAGGGCGTCCGGCTGGACGACGTGGACCGCCGTGCGGTCTACATCCCGGAGGGCCTGGGCCACGGGTTCTGCGCGCTGAGCGACGACGCCACGCTTTCGTACCTCTGCTCGGAGACGTACAACCCGACCGGCGAGCACTCGGTTCACCCGCTCGACCCGGACCTGGGCATCGAATGGCCGGCCGACGTCCCGCTGCTGTCCGCCCGCGACGAGGCCGCGCCGTCGCTGGCCGATGCGATCTCCTCGGGCCTCCTGCCGGACTACGCCGTCTGCAAGGAGTTCACCGAGTCGCTGCGCGTGACCGACTGACGCCGACCCACGGGCATACGAAGAGGGCCGCACCCCGCGATCGGGGGTGCGGCCCTCTTCCGCATGGCGTACGACGCGTACCTCGTGTACGTCCCGTACGACGAAGGGCCCCTCCCCCGCCGCCGGAGCGGAAGGGAAGGGGCCCTCCTGTCAAACGTGGTGCCCGCTCGCGCGAGCTACCAGGTCAGAGCACGAATTACTTCGTGATCTTGATGACCTGGCCGGCGCCGACCGTACGACCACCCTCACGGATGGCGAACTTCAGGCCCTCCTCCATGGCGATCGGCTGGATCAGCGCGACCGACATCTCGGTGTTGTCGCCCGGCATGACCATCTCCGTGCCGGCCGGCAGGGTGACGACACCCGTGACGTCCGTGGTACGGAAGTAGAACTGCGGGCGGTAGTTGTTGAAGAAGGGGGTGTGACGGCCACCCTCGTCCTTCGACAGGATGTAGGCCTGGGCCTCGAACTCGGTGTGCGGCGTGACCGAACCGGGCTTGATGATGACCTGGCCGCGCTCGACGTCCTCGCGCTTGATGCCACGGAGGAGCAGACCGACGTTCTCGCCGGCCTGGCCCTCGTCGAGCAGCTTGCGGAACATCTCGATACCGGTGACCGTGGTGGTGGTCTTCTCTTCCTTGATACCGATGATGTCGACGGTCTCGTTGACCTTCAGGACACCACGCTCGATACGGCCGGTGACGACCGTACCGCGACCGGTGATCGTGAAGACGTCCTCGACGGGCATGAGGAACGGCTTGTCGGTGTCACGCGGCGGGGTCGGGATGGCCTCGTCGACGGCAGCCATGAGGCCGAGAAGCTTCTCGCCCCACTCCTTGTCGCCCTCAAGGGCCTTCAGCGCGGAGACGCGGACGACCGGCAGGTCGTCGCCCGGGAACTCGTACTCGGAGAGCAGCTCACGGACCTCGAGCTCGACGAGCTCCAGGATCTCCTCGTCGTCCACCATGTCGGCCTTGTTCAGGGCGACGACGATGTAGGGGACGCCGACCTGGCGGGCCAGGAGCACGTGCTCCTTGGTCTGCGGCATCGGGCCGTCGGTGGCGGCGACCACGAGGATCGCGCCGTCCATCTGCGCGGCACCGGTGATCATGTTCTTGATGTAGTCCGCGTGACCCGGGCAGTCGACGTGGGCGTAGTGACGCGCCTCGGTCTGGTACTCGACGTGCGCGATGGAGATGGTGATACCGCGCTGGCGCTCCTCAGGAGCCTTGTCGATCTGGTCGAAGGCCGAGGCCTCGTTCAGGTCCGGGTACGCGTCGTGCAGCACCTTGGTAATGGCGGCCGTGAGGGTCGTCTTACCGTGGTCAATGTGACCGATGGTGCCGATGTTGACGTGCGGCTTAGTCCGCTCGAACTTCGCCTTCGCCACGGGGGTCCTCCTGGAGAGTGGTTCTGTACGCCTTACAGATCGGCGCCAGGTGATCTTTGCTGGATAGCCGGCCGGTCCCCGGGGCAACGGGAGTGTTCTCCTGTTGCCCCAGAGGCTGCCGGTGACAAGCCTAAAGCGTGTACTCGGAAGAGTTACTCGCCCTTGGCCTTCGCGATGATCTCCTCGGCGACGTTCCGGGGAACCTCGGCGTAGGAGTCGAACTGCATCGAGTAGCTGGCGCGACCCGAGGTCTTGCTGCGGAGGTCGCCGACGTAGCCGAACATCTCCGAAAGCGGCACGAGGCCCTTCACGACGCGAGCGCCGTGACGCTCCTCCATGGCCTGGATCTGGCCACGGCGGGAGTTGATGTCGCCGATCACGTCACCCATGTAGTCCTCGGGCGTGGTGACCTCTACGGCCATCATCGGCTCCATGAGCACGGGGGACGCCTTGCGCGCGGCCTCCTTGAAGGCCTGCGAACCGGCGATCTTGAACGCGAGCTCGGAGGAGTCGACCTCGTGGTAGCCACCGTCGAGAAGCGTGACGCGGACGCCCGTCATCTCGTAGCCGGCCAGGATGCCGAACTGCATGGCCTCCTGCGCACCGGCGTCGACCGAAGGGATGTACTCCTTCGGCACGCGGCCACCGGTGACCTTGTTCACGAACTCGTACGCCGGACCGTCGGCCTCGGTGATGGGCTCGATCGCGATCTGCACCTTGGCGAACTGACCGGTACCACCGGTCTGCTTCTTGTGGGTGTAGTCGTGACGCTCGACGGTACCGCGGATCGTCTCGCGGTACGCGACCTGCGGCTTGCCGACGTTGGCCTCGACCTTGAACTCGCGCTTCATACGGTCGACCAGCACCTCAAGGTGCAGCTCGCCCATACCGCCGAGGATGGTCTGGCCCGTCTCCTCGTCCGAGTGAACGTGGAAGGAGGGGTCCTCCTCCGCCAGGCGCTGGATGGCGACACCCAGCTTCTCCTGGTCACCCTTGGACTTGGGCTCGATGGCGACCTGGATGACCGGAGCCGGGAAGTCCATGGACTCCAGGATCACGGGCTGCTTGTCGTCACACAGCGTCTCACCAGTGGTGGTCTGCTTCAGGCCCATGACGGCGACGATGTCACCGGCGCCCACCGCGGCGATCTCCTCACGCTTGTTCGCGTGCATGCGGTAGATCTTGCCGATGCGCTCCTTCTTGCCCTTGACGGAGTTCAGCACCGAGGTGCCGGCCTCCAGGCGGCCCGAGTAAACCCGGACGAAGGTGAGCTTGCCGAGGTGCGGGTCGCTCATGATCTTGAACGCGAGCGCGGCGAGGGGCTCCTCGTCGGACGGCTTGCGCTTCACGACCACCTCGGCGTCGCGGACGTCGTGGCCCTCGATGGCCTCGATGTCCAGCGGCGACGGCAGGTAGCGGACGACGGCGTCGAGCAGGGGCTGAACGCCCTTGTTCTTGAACGCCGTGCCACAGAACACCGCGGTGATCGTGGGCTCGCCCTTGCCCTTGCCGGAGCCGAGGATGATGCGACGGACGGCGGCGTGCAGCTGCTCCACGGACGGCTCGTCGCCGTTCAGGAAGAGCTCCATGATCTCGTCGTCGTTCTCGGCGACGGTCTCGACCAGCTTGCCGCGCCACTCTTCAGCAGCCTCGGTGTGCGTGGCCGGGATGTCGACGATGTCGTACATCTCGCCCTTGGTCGCCTCGGCGGACCAGACGAACGCCTTCATGGTGACCAGGTCGACAACGCCCTGGAAGTCCATCTCGGCGCCGATGGGGAGCTGCATGACGATCGGGACCGCGCCGAGGCGGTCCTTGATCATGTCGACACAGCGGTGGAACTCGGCGCCGGTGCGGTCGAGCTTGTTGACGAAGCAGATGCGCGGCACGCCGTAGCGGTCCGCCTGACGCCAAACGGTCTCGGACTGCGGCTCGACACCGGCGACACCGTCGAAGACGGTGACGGCACCGTCGAGGACGCGGAGTGAACGCTCCACCTCGACGGTGAAGTCGACGTGACCCGGGGTGTCGATGATGTTGATGGTGTGGTCAACGTCTTCGAGGGGCCAGTGGCAGGTCGTCGCGGCAGACGTGATGGTGATACCACGCTCCTGCTCCTGCTCCATCCAGTCCATCGTGGCGGCGCCGTCGTGGACCTCACCGATCTTGTACGACACACCGGTGTAGAACAGGATGCGCTCGGTGGTGGTCGTCTTGCCCGCGTCGATGTGAGCCATGATGCCGATGTTGCGCACCTTGGCCAGGTCAAGCGAAGTGGTAGCCATGAGGCTTCGGTCTTCTCTCGGTCTCGATGTGGGGTGGGACTACCAGCGGTAGTGCGCGAAGGCCTTGTTGGACTCGGCCATCTTGTGCGTGTCCTCGCGCTTCTTGACGGCAGCGCCAAGACCGTTGGAGGCGTCGAGCAGCTCGTTCATGAGGCGCTCGGTCATGGTCTTCTCACGACGGGCGCGGGAGTAACCCACGAGCCAGCGGAGGGCCAGGGTCGACTGGCGACCCGGCTTGACCTCGACGGGGACCTGGTAGGTCGCGCCACCGACACGGCGGGACTTGACCTCAAGCGACGGCTTGACGTTCTCCAGCGCGCGCTTCAGCGTGATGACCGGGTCGTTGCCGGTCTTCTCGCGGAGGCCTTCCATGGCGCCGTAAACGATGCGCTCGGCGGTGGAGCGCTTGCCGTTCAGGAGGATCTTGTTGATGAGCGACGTCACCAGAGGAGATGCGTAGACCGGGTCGATGATGACCGGGCGCTTCGGGGCGGGGCCCTTACGAGGCATTCTTACTTCTCCTTCTTGGCGCCGTAGCGGCTGCGGGCCTGCTTGCGGTTCTTGACAGCCTGGGTGTCAAGCGCACCGCGGATGATCTTGTAACGAACACCCGGCAGGTCCTTCACACGGCCACCACGCACGAGCACGATCGAGTGCTCCTGCAGGTTGTGTCCCTCACCCGGAATGTAAGCGGTGACCTCGATGCCGGAGGTCAGACGCACACGCGCGACCTTACGGAGCGCCGAGTTCGGCTTCTTCGGGGTGGTCGTGAACACACGCGTGCAGACGCCACGGCGCTGGGGCGAAGCCTCAAGCGCGGGCGTCTTCGTCTTCTCGACCTTGTCCTGCCGGCCCTTACGGACCAGCTGCTGGATCGTAGGCACTACTTCTCCGGTTTCTGTGTGCCGTGTAGTGAAGCTAACCTGGAACTTTGCCGACCCACGCGGTCGGGTGTGTCGGATCCGGCGGGACTCCGCGCAAGCACGGAAACGCATGGATCGCGGTGGCCGATCCGGCTCTCGTGCGGTTGATGGACACGCACGGGAGCCCAGGCACACCCCAGGCACAAGGTCTGAGCGTACCCACCGCATCCCATCCGGTCAAAACAAAGGCCCGGACACGACGGCCGCGACATCGCGGCCGGTCATGTGCCGCTTGGGCGAGGCCCCGGTGTGACCCCTCCGACTCGCGCATGTGGTAAAGGCGTGCTAAGCGCAGCCGGACGGGGTGCCCGCCCCCGCCCACTAAACTGCCCCAGCGATTCACCCGGAACGGCACGAACATCCACGACCACCAGGGAGCGGGACATTGCGGACGGTCACCTCGGAGCCGACGGCGGCGGCGGTCACCCCGGTCCACCCCTCGCCCCGCCCCCGGCAGCCGCGGACCGCCCCCCTGTACGGGCCCCTGCTGGCCTTCCTCGTCACCTCGGCCGCGTTCTGCTCGGCCTGGGTCGCGCGCGGCACCTACCCCTTCGGCAACACCGGCCGGGCCCTCAACGACCAGGCCAACCAGTACGTGCCCTTCCACCGCGCACTGTGGGACCTGGTCCACGGGCAGGCCGCCGGCGACGTCCTGTTCACCTGGCGCGGCGGCTTCGGCCAGCAGTTCCTGTCCGACTACTACACGTACCTCGGCAACCCGTTCTCCTGGCTGGCCGTGCTGGTCCCCCGCGACCACGTCGACCTCGCCGTCTTCGCCATCACCCCGATCACGATGGGCGCCGCCGCCGCCGTCATGACGGTCTACCTCGGCAAGCTCCACCCAGGCCCGTGGTGGCAGCGCGGGGTCCTCGGAGCCTGCTACGGCCTGTGCGGCTGGGCTCTCAGCGACGCCTCGTACATCCCCATGTGGCTGTGGGGCCTGGTCGCGCTCCCGCTCCTCGGCATCGCCGTCGAATGGTGCCTGGAGGAACGCCGCTGGCCGGGGGTGGCGCTGTTCGTCGCGCTCGCCTGGTTCGGGAACTTCTACACCGCGATGATGGCGACGATGGCCGCCTGCGTCCTGCTCGCCATCCGCCTGATCACACGGGACATGACCGGCCGCCAGCGGCTGCGCGCCCTGTGGAGGGCGTCGACCGGCGCCGCGACGGGCATCCTGCTCACCCTCCCGCTCCTGCTGCCGTCGTTCCTGTCCAGCGGCTCCGCCCAGCCCACCCAGGCCGGGGCGTTCGAGCCCGTACGGATCGAGCTCTTCCTCGCCGGGATGCTCCCGGCCACCCATCTGTGGGGCGGCCGGCCGCGGCTGTACGTCGCCTCGCTGGGCCTGATCCTCGCCGGATCGTTCCTCTTCAACGCCGCCATCGGCCGCAGGACCCGTCTCGTGTGGGCGGCGGCGACGCTGCTGGTCGTCGCCTCGTTCCAGTTCCCGCCGACGCAGTACGTGTGGCACGGGCTGGCGGTGCCGAACGGCAATCCCTACCGCGAGGCCTTCGTCTTCAGCGGCATGGTGGTGATCCTGGCCTGGCTGGCCCTGGCCCACCGCCCGCGCCCGCTCCACCTGGCGCTGACGGCAGCCCTGCTGGTGGCGGCCACCTTCGTACTCCGGCGCACCGACGACTTCGGCGGCTGGACCTGGCCCGCGGTGCTCGTCGGCGGGGGCGTCTCACTACTCGCCCTGGTCCTCCTGGCCCTGGGCGACAAGCGCCGGTTCCTGATCCCCGTGGCCGCCGTCCTCATGGTCGGCGTGGTCTTCGCGGAATCCACCGTGGCCGCCGCCAACGCGGACTCCCGCCGCAGCCGCGAACGCTGGGCGAAGCCCGTCGCCACCTCGAACCGCTCGATCGGCGCGCACTTCGACGCCGTCCGGCAGGTGGACGGCTGGCCCACATACCGGACCGACTCCGGCGCGCCGCAGACCTCGTACAACGACGCCCTCGCCCTGCGCGCCGAGGGCCCGCAGTACTACAGCAGCTACCTGCCGGAGGCCACCTACCAGGCCCTGGAGCCCCTCGGCTACGGCTTCAAGAACGACGGCCGGACCTTCTTCGGCGCCGACAACCCGGTGCTCGACGCGATCTTCTCCATCGGCGCCCGCGTCCACCCCGGCCCGGCGAAGGACACCTGGACCGCCACCCGCTTCGCCGCCCCGCCGCTGGTGACGGTCCGCAGCTCCGGCTACACCTCCCCCAACCCGGCCGGCAGCGTCTACGCCCGCCAGGAGAACGTCCTGGGCGCCACCGTCTACCAGGTCCCGCAGGTCACCCGCGGCGGCAGCGCCACGGAGCAGACGTACACCGCCCGCTGCACCCCGGGCTC
This sequence comes from Streptomyces sp. NBC_00597, assembly GCF_041431095.1. GTDB lineage: Bacteria > Actinomycetota > Actinomycetes > Streptomycetales > Streptomycetaceae > Streptomyces. The sequence continues at coordinate 5,467,737 of NZ_CP107757.1, read as the reverse complement.
CGAGGCGTACTGGTTCTCCCCCGAGCTCTACGGCACCCTCGCCCACGGCGGCTCGTCGCGCCCCCTGGAGGACCGGATGACCGGGGTGGCCGAGCTCGGCCCGGTCCCCGCGGACGGCACCGTCTCGGTCACGGTGAACACCCGGACGAAGGACGCAACGGCCGGCGACCACCCCGTCGGCTGCCTGGACCGCGCCGCCCTGGACACCGCGATCGGATCCCTGAAGTCCACCGGCGCCACGAAGGTCACGGCGGGCGGCCACTCCATCGAAGCCACCCTCCCGAAGGGCGCCACGGGCACGGCGGTCTTCGCCATGACCGACGTCCCGGGCTGGCAGTGCACGGCGGGCTCCCGCACGACCGCCCCGACCCCCTTCCACGGCCTGGTCTCCCTCCCCCTCCCCCCGGGCACGGACAAGGTCTCCTGCACCTTCACCCCGAAGGGCCTCGCCCCGGGCCTGTCGGCCGCCGCCCTGGCCCTCCTGGCCCTCACCTCGGTCACGCTCACCACCTTCCGCCGCCGCCGCGCCGCCACGAGGTAATCCCACGGTTCCGGGACCGGCGAAAGCCGTTCTCGGCCAGCACGTGCCCGCTGAGCGGGGCCCGGACGGCGTCCGATCCCGTCCGGGGCCGCCGGTGACGGCATGGCCGCGGGGTTGTTCACCGCGCAGCTGGCGGGCGCGCGCCGGCGGCCGGGCTCCCTGTCCGGACCCGGCCGGATGCTCTGGTGGGGCGGAGCGGCAGCGCTGGTGTCCGCCCTCGCCGCGCTGCTGCCCGCCGTGATGCCGCGGGCCCTGACCAGGCCTGGCCCGGGGTGCCGGGCTGGCTGCCCGTGGCCGTGTGGCTCGCCTCCGGTCTCCTGGTGTTCCACCGGCCCACCGAGACGCTCCTCGCCCGCCACTTGCTACGCCGGCACCGGCCCCTCCCCCACGAGCAGGCGGTCCTCGGACCGCTATGGCACGAGGTCACCACCCGGGCGGGCGTGGACGGCAGCCCGTACGACCCGTGGATCGAGGAGGGCTCCGAGCTCAATGCCTTCGCCACCGCGGGACACCTCGTCGGCGTCACCCGGCACGCACCGGAGCACCTGCGACGCCCAGCTGGCCGCGGTCATCGCCCACGAGCTGGGACACCACACCGGCGGCCGCTCCTGGGCCGGGCTGCTCGGCCAGTGGTACTCCCTGCCCGGTCGGACGCTGCGATGGGCCGCGGTGCGGCTCGGTCTCCTGCTGGGGCGTTCCCAGTCCTCCACCAACGTGGTGGTCCTGACCGTCGCCACGTGCTGGCTCACGTGGGCCACGCTCGCCGCAACCTGCGGCCCGTCCCTCCTCCTGCTCGACCTGCCCTGGGTGATGGCCGCCGTCGGTCGCCGTGCGGAGCTGCGGGCCGACGCCCACGCAGCGAGCTTCGGATTCGTGCCGTTGCTCGCCGGCCTCCTGGAGCAGGGTCGCCGAGGAGGAGACCCGCCCCCACCAGGCGGACCGGACCTGCGGCGTCCCCGCGGCCGCACGCCTCCTGTCCCGCCACCCCGACCACCGCACCCGGCTGCACCACCTCCGGCCGTACCTGCAGCCCCCGGGAACGCCGCAGGGCGGCCACCCTCTCGGGTGACCGCCCTGCGGTTACTGCTCGTGCTCGACTCAGCCGTTGTACGGGCCGTAGTCGTAGTCCTCCAGCGGGACAGCCTGGCCGGAGCCGGTGCCGAAGGGCGAGTAGTCGATGTCGTCGTAGCCGACGGCCGAGTACATCGCGGCCTTGGCCTCCTCGGTGGGCTCGACCCGGATGTTGCGGTAGCGGGCGAGGCCCGTACCGGCCGGGATGAGCTTACCGATGATGACGTTCTCCTTGAGGCCGATGAGGCTGTCGGACTTGGCGTTGATCGCCGCATCCGTCAGGACTCGGGTCGTCTCCTGGAAGGAGGCGGCCGACAGCCAGGATTCCGTCGCCAGCGAGGCCTTGGTGATACCCATCAGCTGCGGACGGCCGGAGGCGGGGTGACCGCCCTCGGTGACCACACGACGGTTCTCGGTCTCGAACTTCGAGCGCTCGACGAGCTCGCCCGGCAGGAGCTCCGCGTCGCCGGACTCGATGATCGTCACGCGGCGGAGCATCTGCCGGATGATGATCTCGATGTGCTTGTCGTGGATCGACACGCCCTGCGAGTTGTAGACCTTCTGGACTTCGCCGACCAGGTGGACCTGGACGGCGCGCTGGCCGAGGATGCGCAGCACGTCGTGCGGGTTGGTGGCACCCGCGGTGAGCTTCTGGCCCACCTCGACGTGGTCGCCCTCGTGCACGATGACCTTGGCGCGCTTCGAGATCGGGAACGCCGTCTCGTCGCTGCCGTCGTCGGGCGTGATGACGATCTTCTTCGTCTTCTCGGTCTCCTCGATCCGCACGCGGCCGGCGGCCTCGGAGATCGGGGCGACACCCTTCGGGGTACGGGCCTCGAAGAGCTCGACGACACGCGGCAGACCCTGCGTGATGTCGTCACCGGCCACACCACCGGTGTGGAAGGTACGCATCGTCAGCTGGGTACCGGGCTCACCGATGGACTGGGCGGCGATGATGCCGACCGCCTCACCGATGTCGACCAGCTTGCCGGTGGCGAGCGAGCGTCCGTAGCAGAAGGCACAGGTGCCGACCGCGGACTCACAGGTCAGGACCGAGCGGGTCTTGACCTCCTCGACGCCGTTGGCGACCAGGGCGTCGATCAGGACGTCACCGAGGTCGACGTTGGCCGGCGCGATGACCTTGCCGTCGATGACGACGTCCTCGGCCAGCATGCGGGCGTAGACCGAGGTCTCGACGTCGTCGGCCTTGCGCAGCACGCCGTCCTCGCCGCGGACGGCGATCTTCAGCTTCAGGCCGCGCTCGGTGCCGCAGTCCTCCTCGCGGATGATCACGTCCTGCGAGACGTCCACCAGACGACGGGTCAGGTAACCCGAGTCGGCGGTACGCAGGGCGGTGTCCGCCAGACCCTTACGGGCACCGTGCGTGGAGATGAAGTACTCCAGAACGGTGAGGCCCTCACGGAAGGACGCCTTGATCGGACGCGGGATGGTCTCGTTCTTCGCGTTCGACACCAGACCACGCATACCGGCGATCTGTCGCATCTGCATCATGTTTCCTCGGGCACCCGAGTCAACCATCATGAAGATGGGGTTCGTCTTGGGGAAGTTCGCGTTCATCGCCTCGGCAACCTCGTTGGTCGCCTTGGTCCAGATCGCGATGAGCTCCTGCGTGCGCTCGTCCTTGGTGATCAGACCGCGCTCGTACTGCTTCTGGACCTTCTCGTCCATCGCCTCGTAGCCCGCGACGATGGCCTTCTTGGCCTCGGGCACGACGACGTCGGAGATGGCCACGGTGACGCCCGAACGGGTCGCCCAGTGGAAGCCGGCCGCCTTCAGGTTGTCGAGCGTCGCCGCCACGATGACCTTGGGGTAGCGCTCCGCCAGGTCGTTGACGATCTCGGAGAGCTGCTTCTTGCCCACCGAGTAGTCGACGAACGGGTAGTCCTCGGGCAGCAGCTCGTTGAAGAGCGCGCGACCCAGGGAGGTCTTCAGACGGAAGCTGTCGCCCGGCTGGAACTCCTGCTCGCCCTCTTCGGCGACCGGCGGCACCCAGCCGCGCGGCGGGATGGTGCCCACCGGGAAGCGGATGTCGACGGACGACTGCAGCGCGAGCTCGCCGGCGTCGAACGCCATGATCGCCTCGGCCGTGGAGCCGAACGCGCGGCCCTCGCCCTTGGTGTCACGGAGCTCACCGTCGGTGGTCAGGAAGAACAGACCGAGGACCATGTCCTGGGTCGGCATCGTGACCGGACGGCCGTCGGCCGGCTTGAGGATGTTGTTCGAGGACAGCATCAGGATGCGGGCCTCGGCCTGCGCCTCCGCGGAGAGCGGCAGGTGCACGGCCATCTGGTCACCGTCGAAGTCCGCGTTGAACGCGGTACAGACGAGCGGGTGGATCTGGATGGCCTTGCCTTCGACCAGCTGGGGCTCGAAGGCCTGGATGCCGAGGCGGTGCAGCGTGGGTGCACGGTTCAGCAGCACCGGGTGCTCGGCGATGACCTCTTCGAGCACGTCGTACACGACCGTGCGGCCGCGCTCGACCATGCGCTTCGCCGACTTGATGTTCTGCGCGTGGTTCAGGTCGACCAGGCGCTTCATCACGAACGGCTTGAAGAGCTCCAGCGCCATGGCCTTGGGCAGACCACACTGGTGCAGCTTCAGCTGCGGACCGACGACGATCACGGAACGCGCGGAGTAGTCCACGCGCTTGCCGAGGAGGTTCTGACGGAATCGACCCTGCTTGCCCTTGAGCATGTCGCTCAGGGACTTCAGCGGACGGTTGCCGGGGCCCGTGACCGGGCGACCACGACGGCCGTTGTCGAAGAGGGCGTCGACCGCCTCCTGGAGCATGCGCTTCTCGTTGTTCACGATGATCTCGGGGGCACCGAGGTCGAGAAGGCGCTTCAGGCGGTTGTTACGGTTGATCACGCGGCGGTACAGGTCGTTCAGGTCGGAGGTCGCGAAGCGGCCACCGTCCAGCTGCACCATCGGACGCAGGTCCGGCGGGATGACCGGGACACAGTCCAGAACCATGCCCTTGGGCTTGTTGCTGGTCTGCAGGAACGCCGAGACGACCTTGAGGCGCTTGAGCGCACGGGTCTTCTTCTGGCCCTTGCCGGTACGGATGATCTCGCGGAGGCGCTCGGCCTCCTCGTCGAGGTCGAAGGACTCCAGGCGCTTCTGCAGCGCCGCGGCGCCCATGCAGCCGTCGAAGTACGTACCGAAGCGGTCGCGCAGCTCGCGGTAGAGCAGCTCGTCGCCCTCAAGGTCCTGGACCTTGAGGTTCTTGAAGCGGGCCCACACCTCGTCGAGGCGGTCGATCTCGCGCTGGGCGCGGTCACGGAGCTGCTTCATCTCGCGCTCGGCACCCTCGCGCACCTTGCGGCGCACGTCGGCCTTCGCACCCTCGGCCTCAAGCTCGGCCAGGTCGGTCTCAAGCTTCTTGGCCCGGCCTTCGAGGTCCGCGTCACGGCGGTTCTCGATCTGCTGGCGCTCGACGGAGACGTGGGCCTCCAGCGACGGGAGGTCGCGGGTACGGCGCTCGTCGTCCACGAACGTGATCATGTACGCGGCGAAGTAGATGACCTTTTCGAGGTCCTTCGGCGCGAGGTCCAGCAGGTAGCCGAGGCGCGACGGGACGCCCTTGAAGTACCAGATGTGGGTGACGGGGGCGGCAAGCTCGATGTGGCCCATCCGCTCACGACGCACCTTGGCGCGCGTGACCTCGACGCCACAGCGCTCACAGATGATGCCCTTGAAGCGGACACGCTTGTACTTGCCGCAGTAGCACTCCCAGTCCCGGGTCGGACCGAAGATCTTCTCGCAGAAGAGTCCGTCCTTCTCGGGCTTGAGGGTGCGGTAGTTGATGGTCTCCGGCTTCTTGACCTCGCCGTGCGACCAGGTTCGGATGTCGTCCGCGGTGGCAAGGCCGATCCGCAGCTCGTCGAAGAAGTTGACGTCGAGCACTGTGCGTCAATCCCTCTTTCGGGGTCGAGTCTCAATCATGGTCTGAACGGTCCCGGGGATGACGGGGGGCTCTTGAGCGAGCCCCCCGTCAGGCCCGTCAGACCTCTTCGACGCTGCTCGGCTCGCGCCGGGACAGGTCGATACCGAGCTCCTCCGCCGCGCGGAAGACGTCCTCGTCGGTGTCGCGCATCTCGATGGACATGCCGTCCGAGGACAGCACCTCCACGTTGAGGCAGAGCGACTGCATTTCCTTGATGAGCACCTTGAAGGACTCGGGAATGCCCGGCTCGGGGATGTTCTCGCCCTTGACGATGGCCTCGTAGACCTTCACGCGGCCGGTGACGTCGTCGGACTTGATGGTCAGCAGCTCCTGGAGGGCGTAAGCGGCGCCATAAGCCTCAAGCGCCCACACCTCCATCTCACCGAAGCGCTGGCCACCGAACTGCGCCTTACCACCCAGCGGCTGCTGCGTGATCATCGAGTACGGACCGGTCGACCGAGCGTGGAGCTTGTCGTCGACCAGGTGGTGGAGCTTGAGGATGTACATGTACCCGATCGAGATCGGGTCCGGGAACGGCTCGCCGGAGCGGCCGTCGAACAGGCGCGCCTTGCCGGACGGGAGGACCAGGCGGTCACCGTCGCGGTTCGGGATGGTGTGCTCGAACAGGCCGGCGAGCTCGTCCTCGCGGGCGCCGTCGAACACCGGGGTGGCGACGTTGGTGCCGGGCTCGACGCGGTCGGCGCCGATGACCTTCAGGCGCTCGGCCCAGTCCTCCGCGAGGCCGGAGACGTCCCAGCCGCGGCTGGCGAGCCAGCCGAGGTGGATCTCCAGGACCTGTCCCGGGTTCATTCGGGACGGGACACCCAGCGGGTTCAGGATGATGTCGACCGGCGTGCCGTCCTCAAGGAAGGGCATGTCCTCGATCGGAAGGATCTTGGAGATGACACCCTTGTTGCCGTGGCGGCCGGCGAGCTTGTCACCGTCGGTGATCTTGCGCTTCTGGGCGACGTAGACGCGGACCAGCTGGTTCACGCCGGGGGGAAGCTCGTCGCCCTCCTCACGGTCGAAGACGCGGACACCGATGACCTTGCCGATCTCACCGTGAGGCACCTTGAGCGAGGTGTCACGCACCTCGCGGGCCTTCTCACCGAAGATCGCGCGGAGCAGGCGCTCCTCGGGGGTCAGCTCGGTCTCGCCCTTGGGCGTGACCTTGCCGACCAGGATGTCGCCGGCGACGACGTCCGCACCGATGCGGATGATGCCGCGCTCGTCGAGGTCGGCGAGGACCTCCTCGGAGACGTTCGGGATGTCCCGGGTGATCTCCTCGGGGCCCAGCTTGGTGTCACGGGCGTCGACCTCGTGCTCCTCGATGTGGATCGAGGAGAGGACGTCGTCCTGTACGAGGCGCTGCGACAGGATGATCGCGTCCTCGTAGTTGTGGCCTTCCCACGGCATGAACGCGACGAGCAGGTTCTTGCCGAGGGCCATTTCGCCCTCTTCGGTGGCCGGGCCGTCGGCGAGGACCTGGGCCTCGACGATCCGGTCGCCCTCGTTGACGATGACCTTCTGGTTGACCGAGGTGCCCTGGTTCGAGCGGGAGAACTTGGCGACGCGGTACGTGGTGTACGTGCCGTCGTCGTTGGCGACGGTGATGTAGTCGGCCGAGACCTCCTGGACGACACCGTCCTTCTCCGCCTTGATCGAGTCACCGGCGTCGACCGCACAGCGGTACTCCATGCCGGTGCCGACGAGCGGGGCCTCCGCCTTGATCAGCGGAACGGCCTGGCGCATCATGTTCGCGCCCATGAGGGCGCGGTTGGCGTCGTCGTGCTCCAGGAAGGGGATCATCGCGGTCGCGACGGACACCATCTGGCGCGGGGAGACGTCCATGTAGTCGACGTCGCCGCCGGCGATGTAGTCGATCTCGCCGCCACGACGGCGGACCAGGACGCGGTTCTCGGTGAAGCGCATCTCGTCGTTCAGGCCGGCGTTGGCCTGGGCGATGACGAAGCGGTCTTCCTCGTCGGCGGTCAGGTAGTCAACCTCGTCGGTGACGACACCCTCGACGACCTTGCGGTACGGGGTCTCGACGAAACCGAACGCGTTGACGCGGCCGTAGGACGCGAGCGAGCCGATCAGACCGATGTTCGGGCCTTCGGGGGTCTCGATCGGGCACATGCGGCCGTAGTGCGACGGGTGCACGTCACGGACCTCGAAGCCGGCCCGCTCACGAGACAGACCACCGGGACCCAGAGCCGAGAGACGACGCTTGTGCGTCAGACCCGACAGCGGGTTGTTCTGGTCCATGAACTGCGACAGCTGGCTGGTGCCGAAGAACTCCTTGATGGAGGCGACGACCGGCCGGATGTTGATCAGGGTCTGCGGCGTGATCGCCTCGACGTCCTGCGTGGTCATGCGCTCGCGGACGACGCGCTCCATACGAGCCAGACCCGTGCGGACCTGGTTCTGGATGAGCTCGCCGACGTTGCGCAGACGACGGTTGCCGAAGTGGTCGATGTCGTCGGTCTCGACGACGATCGAACGGCCCGACTCACCGGTGGTCTCGGTCTCGCCCGCGTGGAGCTTCACGAGGTACTTGATGGTCGCGATGATGTCGTCGGTGGTGAGCACACCGGCGTCGAGCGGCTCGTCGGCGCCGAGCTTCTTGTTCACCTTGTAGCGGCCGACCTTCGCGAGGTCGTAGCGCTTCGGGTTGAAGTAGAGGTTCTCCAGCAGCGTCTGAGCGGCCTCGCGGGTCGGCGGCTCGCCGGGGCGCAGCTTGCGGTAGATGTCGAGCAGCGCGTCGTCCTGGCCCTGGGTGTGGTCCTTCTCCAGGGTGGCGCGCATGGACTCGTACTCGCCGAACTCCTCAAGGATCTGCTCGGTGGTCCAGCCGAGAGCCTTCAGGAGGACGGTGACGGACTGCTTGCGCTTGCGGTCGATGCGGACACCGACCATGTCGCGCTTGTCGATCTCCATCTCCAGCCAGGCACCCCGGGACGGGATGATCTTGGCCGCGAAGATGTCCTTGTCGGACGTCTTGTCGATGGAGGAGTCGAAGTAGACACCGGGGGAACGGACGAGCTGCGACACCACGACACGCTCGGTGCCGTTGATGACGAAGGTGCCCTTGTTGGTCATGAGCGGGAAATCGCCCATGAAGACCGTCTGAGACTTGATCTCTCCGGTCTCGTTGTTCGTGAACTCGGCCGTGACGAAAAGCGGCGCCGCGTACGTGAAGTCGCGGTCCTTGCACTCGTCGACGGAGTTCTTCGCCGGCTCGAAACGGTGGTCGCGGAAGGTCAGCGACATCGACCCGGAGAAGTCCTCGATCGGCGAGATCTCCTCGAAGATCTCTTCCAGACCGGACTTGGTGGGGACGTCCTGTCCACTCTCAAGCGCCGACTCGACGCGAGACTTCCAGGCTGCATTGCCGAGCAGCCAGTCAAAGCTCTCGGTCTGCAGCGCCAGGAGGTTCGGAACCTCGAGGGGCTCCTTGATCTTTGCAAAGGAGATGCGCAGCGGGGCGGTGCTGGCACCGGTGTTCGTATTGGTCGAGGCGTTGCGCGAGGCGGCCAAGAGGGGGTCCTTCCGAGGGCTCGGACTCACTACGCGCGTACCGGTCCCAGCTGACACAGAAGACGGTCCCCCTGATTTGGCCGAAAAGACCTGGTCAGGGCGTATCTATCAAGTGTGCTTAAGCGTGGGCATGCCCCTGGCGACGGGCAGGGGGCAGCTAACAGGCAGCGCAAAGGGTCAGTGTAGCCACTTGGCTCACTGATGTCCAGACCAGGTTTCCGGAAACCGGCAACAGGCCTTCCCCATGTCGTTTAAACCAACCCTGCGACCCTGCGTCCAACACGCGTCTCTCGTGGCTCTCGCACACAGAGCGCGTATCAGTACTGCCCTCTTCGTAGTCGATCCATACCTCGGATCCACGATCGAGCCGATCGATCCCACAACGGGACTGAGAATTGCGCGCCGCGTGCCGTTCGTCAAGGCCCCCTGCTCCGTGCGGATCAGCTTCGGACCCGGCCGCGGGGCAACGATGATCACCCTACTCCCCAACGAGACCAGGGCAAGTCAGGCACTGCGGGTACGCCAAAGGGCGACCACCCTTACGGGTGATCGCCCTTGGTTGGGGCCTCAGGAGGCCCCAGAGGTGTTACTTGACCTCGACGGAGGCACCGGCGCCCTTGAGGGACTCGGCGGCCTTCTCAGCGGCCTCCTTGTTGACCTTCTCCAGGACGGGCTTCGGGGCGCCGTCCACGAGGTCCTTGGCCTCCTTGAGGCCCAGGGAGGTCAGCTCACGCACGACCTTGATGACCTGGATCTTCTTGTCACCGGCGCCGGTGAGGATGACGTCGAACTCGTCCTTCTCCTCCTCGGCCTCGGCGGCGGGGCCGACACCGGCGGGGCCGGCAACGGCGACGGCCGCGGCGGCGGTGACGTCGAACTTCTCCTCGAAGGCCTTAACGAACTCGGAGAGCTCGATGAGGGTCATCTCCTCGAACTGGGCGAGGAGGTCGTCCTGAGAGAGCTTCGCCATGATGGGCGATCCTTCCACTAATTCGGCAGGTGCCGGATGTGTATAGAGGCGGGCGTAACGGCCCGCTACGACCCACGCACTAGGCGGCGTGGATCAATGCGCGAGCCGAATTACTCGGCACCGCCCTGCTCGGCGAGCTTGACGCGAAGCGCTTCCGCGGTGCGGACGAACTTCGACGGCAGCGCCTGGAAGAGCGAGGCAGCCTGGGACTGCTTGCCCTTGAACGCGCCGGCCAGCTTGCTGAGCAGAACCTCGCGGGACTCAAGGTCCGCAAGCTTCTTGATCTCATCGGCGGTGAGCGCCTTACCATCAAGGACACCCGCCTTGATGATGAGGTTCGGGTTGTCCTTGGCGAAGTCACGCAGGGCCTTCGCCGACTCCACCGGGTCACCGGTGATGAAGGCGACCGCAGTCGGACCAGCGAAGTGCTCGTCCAGCGCGGTGATCCCGGCCTGGTTGGCCGCAATCTTGGTCAGCGTGTTCTTCACCACGGCGTACTGGGCGTTCTCACCAAGGGAGCGACGCAGCGTCTTGAGCTGCGCGACGGTGAGACCCCGGTACTCGGTCAGCACGGCGGCGTTCGAGCTCTGGAACGCGTCCTTGAGCTCGGCTACCGATGCAGCCTTGTTGGGCGTCGGCATGGTGCGTTCGCCTCCTTCCGGGTGATGAGGACCGCTCAGAAGGGGCTGACATACGAAACGCCCCGGCGCAGGCGCCAGGGCGTAGCTCAACCGGAATGAAATCCCGGGAACTTTCCACAGTCACCTGCGCAGGACGTCCGCAATTGGCGGATCCTTCGGCCACCACACCCTCACGGGCGCGGCAACGACCAGCGGTCTTTGGCTTCTGGAGGAGACTACGCGACGCGGCACCGCTCAGGCAAATCGGTCAGCAGCCGGCCGCCCTCCCGGTACGGAACGACGACCTCCGCCACCCGACGGCGCCCCTCCCCGTACGAGAAAACGGGCCCCTCGCCGCCCTGTGAGGGGGCGAGGGGCCCGTTCAGCCACTCAAGTGAGCCGTTGGCTCAGCGTGGGGCTCAGACAGCGGCCGGGTCTTCCTCGACGAGGAGGTTCCGGGTGCGGTTCGAGTCCAGCTGGATGCCGGGGCCCATCGTGGTGCTCAGGGCGGCCTTCTTGACGTAGCGACCCTTGGCGGCGGACGGCTTCAGACGAAGGATCTCGTCCAGGGCCGCGCCGTAGTTCTCGACCAGCTGCTCATCGGAGAAGGAGACCTTGCCGATGATGAAGTGCAGGTTCGAGTGCTTGTCGACACGGAACTCGATCTTGCCACCCTTGATCTCGGTGACAGCCTTGGCAACGTCCATGGTGACGGTGCCGGTCTTCGGGTTCGGCATCAGACCACGCGGACCGAGCACGCGGCCGAGGCGGCCGACCTTGCCCATGAGGTCCGGGGTGGCGACAACCGCGTCGAACTCGTTCAGGCGGTTGCCCTTGGCGATCTCGCTGATCAGCTCGTCGTCGCCGACGATGTCGGCGCCAGCGGCTTCCGCGGCCGCAGCACGGTCACCGGTCGCGAAGACCAGGACCCGGGCGGTCTTACCGGTGCCGTGCGGGAGGTTCACGGTGCCACGGACCATCTGGTCGGCCTTGCGCGGGTCGACACCCAGGCGGAAGGCGACCTCGACGGTGGCGTCGAACTTGGTCGTGGAGGTCTCCTTGGCGAGACGCACGGCTTCGAGCGGGGCGTACAGCTTCTCCCGGTCGACCTTGGCGTCCGCAGCGCGGAGAGTCTTGCTGCGCTTCACTTCTGCTCCTGTTTTTTGGCTTCAGGCATGGAGTCGTGGTCCGGACCAGCGCTTGGTCCTACCACTGGGTGGTGCTGGGGGGTGGCTGGATCAGCCCTCGACCGTGACGCCCATCGAGCGCGCGGTGCCGGCGATGATCTTCATCGCGGCGTCGACGTCGTTGGCGTTGAGGTCGGGCATCTTCAGCTCGGCGATCTCGCGGACCTGGGCGCCGGTGAGCTTGGCGACCTTGGTCTTGTGGGGCTCGCCGGAGCCCTTCTCGATGCCCGCGGCCTTCAGGATGAGGCGCGCGGCCGGCGGAGTCTTGGTGATGAAGGTGAAGGTGCGGTCCTCGTAGACCGTGATCTCCACCGGCACGACCATGCCACGCTGCGACTCGGTCGCGGCGTTGTAGGCCTTGCAGAACTCCATGATGTTGACGCCGTGCTGACCGAGCGCGGGGCCGACCGGCGGAGCCGGGTTGGCCGCACCGGCCTTGATCTGGAGCTTGATAAGCCCCGTGATCTTCTTCTTCTTGGGAGGCATTGCTCTCTCCGGGTCCTAGTGAGAGTTTTTCGCCGCCAATCCGGTCATCCGGATGGAGGCATACCGCACCACGATAACGGGTATCGGAGCGGGGCTAAAAACCGAGCAGGTCAGACCGCCCTTCAGGGGGCGATCTGACCTGTCCGGAAGCGTTGGCTCAGAAGATCGTCAGTTCTTCTGGATCTGGTCGAAGCTGAGCTCGACCGGGGTCTCGCGACCGAAGATCTCGACCAGGCCCTTGACCTTCTTCGAGTCGGGGTTGATCTCGTTGATGGTCGCCTGCAGCGTCGCGAACGGGCCGTCGGTGACGGTGACCGAGTCGCCGACCTCGAAGTCCAGGACCTCGATGGTGCGCTTGACGGCGGGCGCGGGCAGACCGGCCTCTTCCGCGGCCTGCTTGGCGGCCTTCTCCTGCGCCTCGGGGGCGAGCATCTTGACGATCTCGTCCAGCGTCAGCGGGTACGGGTCGTACGCGTTGCCGACGAAGCCGGTGACACCGGGGGTGTTGCGGACGACGCCCCAGGACTCGTTCGTCAGATCCATGCGGACGAGAACGTAACCGGGCAGCTTGTTCTGCCGGACGTTCTTGCGCTCGCCGTTCTTGATCTGGACGATCTCTTCCTCGGGCACCTCGGCCTGGTAGATGAACTCCTCGACGTTCAGCGAGACGGCGCGCTGCTCCAGGTTGGCCTTCACGCGCTTCTCGTAGCCCGCGTAGGTGTGGATCACGTACCACTCGCCGGGCAGGAGGCGCAGCTCGTCGCGCAGGGCCTGGATGGGGTCGACCGGCTCGGCGGGCTCTGCGTCGGCGGCCTCCTCGGCCTCCTCCGCGTCCTCGGCCTCGTCCTCGACGTCGCCGGCCTCGGCCGCGACGGCTTCCTCGTCCGCGTCTTCGTCGTCCGCGACCTCGTCAGCCTCGTCCTCGACGTGCAGCGCGGCCTGCTCGGCGGCGACACCCGCCTCGGCGTCGGCGAGCTCGGCCTCGTCGGGGTCCACAGCGTCTGCCGCCTCGACGATGTCGAGCGCGTCCTCGACGGACTCGACGGAGTCGGGGCTCGCGTTCAGGTTCGGGTCAGACACGGTGGCTGCTTCTTCCTGGATACAAAAGGTGGTCGAACATGCGAAAACGGGCGGCACCCATCAAGGCGCCGCCCTCCGCGGGGATCAGCCGAAGACGAACTTGATGGCTTCCTGGAACCCATAGTCAATCACGGTCACCAGACCGATCATGATGACGACGAAGACAATCACCACGGTGGTGTACGTCGTGAGCTGGTTGCGCGTCGGCCAGACGACCTTGCGGAGCTCCGCGATGATCTGGCGGTAGAACAGCGCGAGTCGGCCCAGAGGACCCTTCTTGCCGCGCTTGCCGCCCTTGCGGGCCTTCTTCTCGCGGGTGTCGTCCTCGGCGTCAGGCATGTCGATGGAGCCCAGGGCGTCCGTCACGTCTCTCACCTGAATCCGGGTCGTGGCCGTAGCCGCGCCCGGTTGCGCCGCACGGCGTTGCATCGAAGTACGTACCTGCGCACACGTCCGAGACGGAGTGTGGAGCAGGGCCGGAGGGACTCGAACCCCCAACCGCTGGTTTTGGAGACCAGTGCTCTACCAATTGAGCTACGACCCTTTGTTGCGTCCCCCAACCTACCGCATCCAGACGGGTGCACGGAGTGCTCGCGCTCTGGAGTGATCGGCGGGGTCCAACGACAGGTGAGTGTACGTGGTCCGGGCCCTGACGTCGAACAGAGCGCATTTTGGGCTGCTCCGTCCGATGACTGAAACGGTGTGCGGCGCCTCCGGAGCGTCTGGGACGATTGGCCGCATGACCTCTGCAACGCCTTCCTCCGAGCGCCGGGTGTCCGCCCGTATCGGCGCCATTTCCGAGTCCGCCACGCTCGCCGTGGACGCCAAGGCCAAGGCCCTCAAGGCCGCCGGGCGCCCGGTGATCGGCTTCGGCGCGGGCGAGCCCGACTTCCCGACCCCGGACTACATCGTCGAGGCCGCGGTCGAGGCCTGCCGCAACCCGAAGTACCACCGCTACACGCCGGCCGGGGGTCTGCCCGAGCTGAAGACCGCGATCGCCGCGAAGACGCTGCGCGACTCGGGCTACGAGGTCGACGCGTCGCAGGTCCTGGTGACCAACGGCGGCAAGCAGGCGATCTACGAGGCGTTCGCCGCCGTCCTCGACCCGGGTGACGAGGTCATCGTCCCGGCTCCGTACTGGACCACCTACCCCGAGTCGATCCGCCTCGCGGGTGGCGTCCCGGTCGAGGTCGTCGCCGACGAGACCACCGGCTACCGCGTGTCCGTCGAGCAGCTCGAAGCCGCCCGCACCGAGCGCACCAAGGTCGTCCTGTTCGTCTCCCCGTCGAACCCGACCGGCGCCGTGTACTCCGAGGCCGACGCGAAGGCGATCGGCGAGTGGGCCGCCGAGCACGGCCTGTGGGTCCTGACGGACGAGATCTACGAGCACCTCGTCTACGGCGACGCGAAGTTCACCTCGCTGCCGGTCCTGGTCCCGGCGCTGCGCGACAAGTGCATCGTCGTCAACGGCGTCGCCAAGACGTACGCGATGACGGGCTGGCGCGTGGGCTGGGTCATCGCCCCGCAGGACGTCATCAAGGCGGCGACCAACCTGCAGTCGCACGCCACGTCCAACGTCTCCAACGTGGCCCAGGTCGCGGCGCTGGCCGCCGTCTCGGGCAACCTGGACGCGGTCGCGGAGATGCGCAAGGCCTTCGACCGCCGTCGCCAGACCATGGTCAAGATGCTGAACGAGATCGACGGCGTGTTCTGCCCGACGCCCGAGGGCGCGTTCTACGCGTACCCGTCGGTCAAGGAGCTCCTCGGCAAGGAGATCCGCGGCAAGCGCCCGCAGACCTCCGTCGAGCTGGCCGCGCTGATCCTGGACGAGGCCGAGGTCGCCGTCGTCCCGGGCGAGGCCTTCGGCACCCCCGGCTACCTGCGCCTGTCGTACGCCCTGGGCGACGCGGACCTGGCCGAGGGCGTGTCCCGCATCCAGAAGCTGCTGGCGGAGGCCAAGGCCTAGGCCTCGGCCTAGGCCTAGGCCGAGCCCTCCGGCGGTCGAGCGGAGCGGATACGGAGCGGCGCCACCCCGTCGGGTGGCGCCGCTCCGGCGTTCCCGGGCCCGGGGAGGGGCCCCGAGGAGCTGCCCCGCCGGCGTTCGGGGCGCGGGTACGGGCGGCGTCGCCCGTCAGCCCCGCACCGCGGGTCCCGCACCCCGCTCACGCGTACGAGCAAGACCCCGATCGGTAAAAGACCCTCCCGCCGGGCGCTGCGGTTTGGCAGGATCACCAGATGGAGCACGCACGCGATCTCACGCTTCTGCCGAAGGCCCACCTGCACCTGCACTTCACCGGCTCGATGCGCCCGTCGACCCTGCTGGAGCTGGCCGACAAGTACGGCGTCCGCCTGCCGGACGCCCTGACCGCCGGGGAGCCACCCAAGCTCCGCGCCACCGACGAGCGCGGCTGGTTCCGTTTCCAGCGCCTGTACGACGCCGCCCGGTCCTGCCTGCGCGAGCCCGACGACATCCGGCGCCTCGTCCGCGAGGCCGCCGAGGAGGACGTACGGGACGGCAGCGGCTGGCTGGAGATCCAGGTGGATCCCACCTCCTACGCCCCGCTGCTCGGCGGCATGATCCCCGCCGTCGAGATCATCCTGGACGCCGTCGACGCGGCATCGCGCGAGACCGGCCTCGGCATGCGCGTGCTGATCGCCGCCAACCGGATGAAGCACCCGCTCGACGCCCGCACCCTCGCCCGCCTGGCCGTCCGCTACGCCGACCGCGGCATCGTCGGCTTCGGGCTCTCCAACGACGAGCGCCGCGGCATGGCCCGCGACTTCGACCGGGCCTTCGCCATCGCCCGTGAGGGCGGCCTGCTCGCGGCCCCGCACGGCGGCGAGCTCACCGGGCCCGCCTCGGTCCGGGACTGCCTGGACGATCTGCACGCCTCGCGCATCGGCCACGGCGTGCGGGCCGCCGAGGACCCGCGGCTGCTACAGCGCCTCGCGGACCGGCAGATCACCTGCGAGGTCTGCCCGGCGTCGAACGTCGCCCTCGGGGTCTACGAGCGGCCCGAGGACGTCCCGCTGCGCACGCTCTTCGAGGCCGGGGTGCCGATGGCGCTGGGCGCGGACGACCCGCTGCTGTTCGGGTCACGGCTGGCGGCGCAGTACGAGATCGCCCGCCGCCACCACGCGTTCACGGACGCGGAGCTCGCCGAGCTGGCCCGGCAGTCGGTGCGGGGTTCGGCGGCGCCGGCGGACGTACAGGACAAGCTGCTGGCCGGGATCGACCACTGGCTGGCCTCGTAGCCGGCCGTCCGGCGGTCAGCGGGTGAGCCGCAGGTCGCCTTCCCAGCAGTCGGCCCGGACCCGGTCGCCGTCGGGGAAGCCGATCTCCAGCTGGGTGCGCCCGGTCTCCGGGACCGCGAACTCGGCCACGGTCGCCACCGTGTGCCCGAGGTGGCGCAGGAAGGGGTGGTCGCCGAGGTCCTCGCCGACCTCGATCCGGCCCCACTCCCCCATGTCGTACGGCGCGTGGGGCTGCGCGGACTCGACGATCAGGCACCAGTCGGACCCGGTGCTGATCCTGGTGGACTCGCCCTCGCTGTCGATCAGCCAGACGTCGAGCGGCGCCTCGGAGCGCTCGCCCTCGTAGACGTGCCAGGACGCGACGATCCGGCTGATCGTGCGTCCCACCAGGCGGGTGGGGTCCGTACCGGCCCCGTGCAGTGGACAGAGCATGGCGGCCGGGGCTCCTCAGATGCTGACGCCGACCGTCACCGGCTCGTTGACCAAGGTGACCCCGAAGACCGCATGGACGCCCGTGACGACCTCGCGGGCCAGGGCGAGGAGGTCCTCGGTGGTGGCCCCGCCACGGTTGGTCAGCGCGAGGGTGTGCTTGGTGGAGATCCGGGCGGGGCCGGTGCCGTATCCCTTGGTGAAGCCGGCCTTGTCGATCAGCCAGGCCGCGCTGGTCTTCGTACGGCCGTCGCCGGCGGGGTACGCGGGCGGGGCGGTGTCGGGGCCGAGGCGGTCCTGGACGCGGGTGAGGAAGGCGCTGTACGCCTCGTCGCTCAGGATCGGGTTGTGGAAGAAGGAGCCGGCGGACCAGGTGTCGTGGTCGGCGGGGTCGAGGACCATGCCCTTGCCCGCGCGCAGGCGCAGCACGGTGTCGCGGGCGCTGGCGGCCGGGACGCGGTCGCCGGCCTCGACGCCGAGGGCGCGGGCGGTCTCGGGGTACTTGATCGGTGCGGACAGGCCGCCCGCGTCCTCCAGGGCGAAGCGGACGCGCAGCACGACGTAGCGGTCGGGCTGGTCCTTGAAGGTGCTGTTGCGGTACCGGAAGGCGCACTCGGCGGCGGTCAGCGTGACCGTCTCGCGCCGGGTGCGGTCGTACGCGACGACCTCGGTGATGGTGTCGCAGACCTCCTGGCCGTACGCCCCGACGTTCTGGATGGGGGTGGCACCGGCGGAGCCGGGGATTCCGGCGAGGCACTCGATGCCGGCCAGGCCCGCCTCGACGCTGCGGGCGACGGCGTCGCTCCAGTTCTCGCCGGCGGCGAGCTCCAGGGTGGTGCCGTCGAGGTGGAAGCCGGTGGTCGCGATGCGCAGGGCGGTGCCCTCGAAGCCGCGGTCGCCGATGACCAGGTTGCTGCCACCGCCGATGACGAGGAGCGGGGTGCCGCTCTCGTCCGCGGTGCGGACGGCCTCGACCACCTCGGCGTCGGTGGTCGCGGTGACCAGCCGGGTGGCGGGGCCACCGAGACGGAAGGTGGTCAGGGGGGCGAGGGGGGCGTCGTGGAGTTCCTGCACGTGGACAAGAGTACGGTCCGTACCCCTCGCATCCCTGCGGGGCCACGGACCGCACGTCACGAGCGGGCCCGCTGTTCGGCCAGCCGGCGCTCGGCCTCGGCCCAGGTGACCGGGAGCCCGGAGGCCGGGGCGGTCCAGAAGGCGAAGGTCGATTCCCGCATGAACGCCGCGGCGGCGCGGGAGCTGGAGCGGTGCGGCTCGCTGCCGGCGAAGCGGTACAGCGCGTCGCGGTCCTGCCAGGCGGAGAGGGTCAGGAAGGTCCGGCTGAAGACCCGGGCCCGGAGGGCGACGCCGTGGGCTCCGGGGGCCCGGCGGACCTGGCGGATGATGCCGGGCGACCGGAGGAAGAACCGGAAGGCTCCGATGAGGGTCTCGGTCTCGAAGCGGGAGGCCATGACGTGGACCTCGGCGCCGGGAGCGGGCGGGGTGGGCGTGGACCAGGGGACGTCGGGCATGGCGGGTGTTCCTTTCCGTTCGCGGTCGGGAGCCGTTCAGCGCGCGGCGGGGACCTTGTCGGCGGGGACGGGGCTGGTAGCGGGGCTGTGGGCGGAGGCGGGGGCGTTCCCGGCGGCGCCGGGCGCCCGGCCCTGGGCGGCCCGCTTGCCCGGGACCAGAAGGGCGAAGGCGGCTGCCACGGCCACCGCGGCGGCGCCTATCCACAGCGCGGGCACGGTCCCGTCGGTGAAGGCCTGCGGGGACTCGTAGCCGCCCTGGGCGGAGAAGACGGAGGCCAGGACGGCGACCCCGAGTGCTCCGCCGACCTCGCGCAGGGCGTTGTTGGCGCCGGAGGCCTTGCCGTGGTCGGCGGGGGACACGGTGGACATCAGGATGTTGGAGGCGGGGGCGAAGTACAGGCCCATGCCGATGCCGCTGAGGATCAGCGCCGGCAGCTGGGCGGCGTACGAGACGTCGGCGCTCAGGATCATCGCGAACCAGCCGAGGCCGAGGGCTTGCAGCGCGAGCCCGGCGGCGACGACGGGACGGCCGCCGATCCGGTCGGACAGGATGCCCGCGACCGGGGCCACGAACATCGGCATGGCGGTCCAGGGGAGCATGCGCACCCCGGCCTGGGTGGGCGAGTAGCCGGCGACGCCCTGGAGGAACTGGCTGAGCAGGAAGATCGAGCCGAACATGCCCAGGTACATCAGCAGGCTGGCCATGTTGATCCCGAGGAAGCCGCGGCGCAGGAAGAGGCGCATGGGCAGCATCGGGTTCGGGTTGCGGAAGCCGTGGTGGACGAATCCGCCGACGAGCGCGGTGCCGGCGATCAGGCCGGTGAGTACGGGAGCACTGGTCCAGCCGTGGGCGTTGGCGTTGACGAGCCCGTAGACGATGCCGAAGAGGCCGCCGCTGATGAGGAGCGTGCCCGGTACGTCGAGACGGGCGTTCGGGGCGGTCGACTCGGCCAGCTTGAGGCGGGCGAGCGGGATCAGGGCCAGCCCGATCGGGACGTTCAACCAGAAGATCCACTGCCAGGAGATGTGCTCGGTGAGGGTGCCGCCGATGAGCGGGCCGCTGGCGACGGCGAGGCCGCCGACGGCGCCGAAGATCCCGAGGGCCATGCCTCGGCGGGCGGCCGGGACGGCGGCGGTGAGCAGGGTGAGGGTGAGCGGCATCATGACCGCGGCGCCGACGCCCTGGACTGCGCGGGCGGCGATGAGCTCGTTGATGCCGGGCGAGATGGCGGCCGCAGCGGAGGCGCCGGTGAATACCGCGAGGCCGGCCATGAAGAGACGGCGCCGGCCGAAGCGGTCGCCGAGGGCCGCGCCGAACATCAGGAGGACGGCGAAGGTGAGCGTGTACGCGTTCACCGTCCACTCCAACTCCTCCAGCGCACCGCCGAGGTCCTTGCGGATGGCGGGGAGCGCGGTGGTGACGACGAGGTTGTCGAGGGCGGCCATGAAGCCGGCCGTGGAGGTGAGGACGAGGGCCCAGACGGCGGGTGCGCGCATCGCGGTGTCCCGTGCCTCGCGGGTGTCTCGGGTCTCTCTGGTGTCTTGCGAGCCGTTCACGGTTTCCCCCTGAAGGTGAGAACTGAGCTGTTAGTTATCACTTACTAACTTTGCGGCGCATGAAAATGCGCCGCAGCGCAGAGCCCGGATGCACCTACTCCGGTTCCGACTGCTTCTCGACGCGGGCGGAGGGGTACAGCGCCTCCCACACCCGGTGCCCGGGCGGAAAACCCATGGCGGCCAGGGTGTTGATCAGCATTCCGTAGGCCATGAAGGTCGTGGTCTCGTTCACGTCGCCGCCGAGGGGGATGTGAACGGTGTCCCAGAGTTCCATCCAGCCCTTGCGGACGAGTTCGCCGAGCTGGTGGTCGCCGGCCGCCTCGGCGGCGGCGACGGTGACGTACATCTGGAGCTGCATCTGGAGCTTGTCCGGGTCCTCGGAGATGAGCCGGGCGTACGCGTTCGCCATGGCGACCGTGGCTTCTTCCCCCTCCAGCCCCTCGGCGGCGGCGGCGAAGACCTCGCGGGTGTCCCGCAGGCAGCGCTCGGCGGCGGCGAGGAAGATGGCCGGCTTGTTGGGGAAGAGGCGGAACAGGTACGGCTGCGAAACGCCGACGCGCTTGGCGATGGCCTCGGTGGAGGTCCCGTAGTACCCGCCGCGGGCGAACTCGTGCATCGCCGCGCGGATGACGCTCTCACGTCGCTCGTCTGCGCTCATCCTTGCCATGGCAATAAGTTAGTGCTCAATCACTAACTAAGTCAACCCCGGCCGGAGCCGTTCCCCGGCGCCGTGGCGGCCGGGGAACGGACGGGTCAAGCCAGGGTCACCACGGCCCGGGACATGCCCAGGACCTTCTGGCCCGCGCTCATGGCCGTCAGGTCAACCCGTACCCGGTTGTCCTCCAGCTTGGCCGCGACCTTGCCCGTGACCTCGATCAGCGCGCCCTCGTCGTCGTTCGGCACGACCACCGGCTTCGTGAACCGCACGCCGTACTCCACGACCGCGCCCGGGTCGCCGACCCAGTCGGTGACGACGCGGATCGCCTCGGCCATCGTGAACATGCCGTGCGCGATCACGTCCGGCAGCCCGACCCCCTTGGCGAACCTCTCGTTCCAGTGGATCGGGTTGAAGTCGCCCGAGGCGCCCGCGTACCGCACCAGCGTGGCGCGCGTCACCGGGAAGGACGCCGCCGGCAGCTCCGTGCCGACCTCGACGTCGGCGTAGTTGATCTGCGCAGTCATCTCAGGCCTCCTCGGGGGCGCGGGAGACGAGCTTCGTCCACGCCGTCACCACGTGCTCGCCGGTCTCGTCGTGGACCTCGCCGCGGATGTCGATGATGTCGTTGCCCGCCATCGACTTCACGGCTTCGATGGTGGAGGTGACCGACAGGCGGTCACCGGCCCGCACGGGCCGCGAATAGGCGAACTTCTGGTCGCCGTGCACGACGCGGCTGTAGTCCAGACCCAGCTGCGGGTCCTCCACTACCTGGCCCGCCGCCGCGAATGTGATCGCAAACACGAAAGTCGGCGGAGCGATCACATCGAGGTGGCCGAACGCCTTGGCGGCATCGGGGTCGGTGTAGACGGGATTCGCGTCACCCACCGCCACCGCGAATTCGCGGATCTTCTCCCGGCCGACCTCGTACGGATCGGTGGGCGGGTAGCTCCGCCCGACGAAGGACTGGTCGAGCGCCATGGCTCCCTACCTCCTGTTGAAAAAGACGGTCACATCAGGAAAACGATCAGGGAACCGATCACAAAACGATCAGGGAGCCGATCGTGGAAACGACACGAGGCCGCCCCCCGATGAAGGGGACGACCTCATGACGGTGCCTGTATTCGAGACTTCGCTAGGGTCAGCGGGTCTCGCGGTGCGCGGTGTGCGAGTTGCAGCGCGGGCAGTGCTTCTTCATCTCCATGCGGTCCGGGTTGTTACGCCGGTTCTTCTTGGTGATGTAGTTCCGCTCCTTGCACTCCACGCAGGCCAGCGTGATCTTCGGGCGGACGTCGGTGGCAGCCACGTGAGTGCTCCTTGACGGACTATGGGACGGATGAACGCATAAAAGAGTAGCCGATCGGGAGACCGACCCCGCAATCGGCTACTGTGGGTAGCGGCGACCGGACTTGAACCGGTGACACAGCGATTATGAGCCGCTTGCTCTACCGACTGAGCTACGCCGCTTTGATGTGATCAGCTCCCCACCCGAGGGCGGGGAACCTCTCTCACCAGAGCCCCAATGCGGAATCGAACCGCAGACCTTCTCCTTACCATGGAGACGCTCTACCGACTGAGCTATTGGGGCGAGCGATGAAGACATTACACGGTTGCCCGCCCATCGCCCAAATCCTTTGCGGGGACTGGCCTCCGAGGGGGTCGCCGAGACTTTCCCGATCAGGGCGCAGGCGGCCCCGGAGCCGATTTCGGGTCAGATTGTGGCCGGGCTCACAAAACTGACACCCCGCGCGGCGCTCCCGGGCCCGCACGAGAGGGCACGCGTCGAACCCGTACGGCAGGCGCACGCGGGCGCCTGCACGCTGCGGCGCACGGGCACCACACCGGTACGACTATTGCGCTCCTCCGTGAACGGGAGAGCCCTGCACCCTAGGCTCTGAGCACGCTGCGTGATCTTGGGCCGCGGGCAGCGGCCACACGGCCCAGGAACCGCCCGAGCCACCGCAGGAGCGCGATGTCCGACAGCCAGCCGCAGCAGCCGTCCCCCTTCCCGCCGGGCGGCCGTGGCGAGGGCGGCGGCCACGGGCCGCAGCGCCCGGCCGGCAACGCGAACGCGGCCGCCGCCGAATCCTCCACCCTCCTGCTCGTCGGGGCCCGCCTCACGGACGGCCGTACGGTCGACGTCCGGCTCGGCGGCGGCCGGATCCAGGCCGTCGGCACCGCGGGCAGCCTGCCCTCCCCCGCGCTCAACCGGGTGGACCTCAGCGGCTACCTGCTGCTGCCCGCCCCCGCCGAGCCGCACGCCCACGGGGACACCGCCCTGACCGCCGACGGCGAGGGGCCCGTCTCGTACACGCCCGACGAGGTGCAGCGGCGGGCCACCGAGGCCGCCCTGCTCCAGCTCGGGCACGGCGCCACGGCGGTGCGCTCCCACGTCCGGATCGGCGACGTCCACGGCCTCGGCCCCATGGAGGCCGTGCTCCAGGCCCGCCGCTCCCTGCGGGGGCTCGCCGACCTGACCGCCGTCGCCGTGCCCCGCCTGCTGACCGGCGCGGCCGGGGGGGACGGGCTCGCCATGCTGCGGGACGCGGTGAAGATGGGCGCCTCCGTCATCGGCGGCTGCCCGGACCTGGACCCCGACCCGACGGGCTTCCTCGAAGCCGTCCTGGAACTCGCCGCCGAGCACGGCTGCCCCGTCGACCTGCACACGGACGGTGACGATCCCGGCCGGCTGGCCCGGCTCGCGGCGATGGCGGGCGGGCTCCGGCCGGGGGTCACGATCGGCCCCTGCGGCGGGCTGTCGCGGCTCCCGCTGGACGTGGCGCACCGGGCCGCCGACCAGCTGGCCGCGGCCGGCGTACGGGTGACCTGCCTGCCCCAGGGCGACTGTGCGGCCCTGGAGCGGCGCGGCCTGCGGACCGCGCCCGTACGGCTGCTGCGTGCCGCCGGGGTGCGGGTCGCGGCCGGCAGCGGGGCGCTGCGGGACGCCGGGAACCCGGTCGGGCGCGGCGACCCGCTGGAGGCGGCGTACCTGTTGGCGTCCCAGGGCGGGCTGCGGGCGGGCGAGGCCTACGCGTCGGTGAGTGCCTGCGCCCGCGAGGCCATGGGGCTGCCGGAGGTCCGGGTCGAGGCCGGTTTCCCGGCGGAGCTGCTCGCCGTGCGCGGGGACCGGATCGCGGGCGTGCTGTCCCTGGCCTACAGCCGGATCGTGATCCACCGCGGCCGGGTGGTAGCCCGGACGAGTGCCGTACGGGAGTACTGCGACTCGGCGGTCGCGGTGGCCCTGGACCTGCCCCGGCAGGGCCGTACGGAGCCCGGTCCCTGAACGTCCGCCGGCCCGTCGGCGGTGACCTTCGCGGGCGCGGGCGCCCGGCTCGTCGTACGGTCGGGGCATGCGCATCGTCATCGCGGGTGGACACGGTCAGATCGCTCTGCGGCTGGAGCAGCTCCTCGCCGCGCGCGGGTACGAGGTCGCCGGCATCATCCGCGACCGGGCGCAGGGCGACGACCTGCGGGAGTCGGGCGCCGAACCGGTGCTCTGCGACCTGGAGTCGGCTTCGGTCGAGCACGTGGCGGGCATCCTGCAGGGCGCGGACGTGGCGGTGTTCGCTGCCGGGGCCGGCCCGGGCAGCGGCGCGGGCCGCAAGGACACCGTGGACCGGGGTGCGGCGGTGCTGTTCGCCGACGCGGCCGAACGGGCGCGGGTGCGGCGCTTCCTGATGGTCTCTTCGATGGGCGCGGACGCGCACCACGAGGGCGATGACGTCTTCGACGTCTACCTGCGGGCTAAGGGCGCGGCGGACGAGCACGTACGGACGCGGCTGGGCCTGGAGTGGACGGTCCTGCGGCCCGGCTCGCTCACCGACGACCCCGGGACGGGGCACGTGCGGCTGGAGGCGCGGACGGGCCGCGGACCGGTGACGCGCGACGACGTGGCGGCCGTGCTGGCGGAGCTGGTCGAGACCCCGGCGACGGCCGGACTGACGCTGGAGCTGATCGGGGGGTCGACGCCGGTCGCGGTGGCCGTCAAGGACGTCGCGGGCAACTGAGGGACGGCTGAGCGACGGTTGTGGGGCGGCTGGGGAGCAGCTGAGGAGCCCTCAGAACTCGGCGGTCACCTTGTCGTCGGAACGGCCGACGGAGTCCTGCTGGTACTGCTTCTCGTAGGCCTGCCGGATCCGCTCGATGCGCGCGCTGCGCTCGTCGGCCTCCTTCTCCGGGTAGAGCAGGACCACCTCGTACGAGGTCTCGCGGATGACCTTGCCGGCCCGCTGCCACTGGCCGCGCCCGTCCAGGAGCGTGAGGCCCTCGGGGAAGGCGGGTGTGATCTCGCGGTCCAGGAACCGCATGAACTCCTGCTCCGCGACGGGGGTCCGGCCGCCGGGGCGTTCGGTGCCGAAATAGAGGGTGGTCTCCTGGTAGGGCGCGCCCACGTGGCTGTGCAGTGCCGCGCCGACCAGAGCCGGGATGCCGGCTCCGAGGAGGGCGAGGAGCACGCCGCCGCCGACCTTCCCGCGCGTGTCAGAAATGAGGTTCACGTCCGGAGAACGAACAGCGGACCGGGACGATGCGGCCGGTCACCGGCCCCCCGCCGAACGGCGGTATGCGAGAAGACCCCCGTACGGCGCTTCCGCAGTACGGGGGTCTCACATCGCGTGGCGGCGCCAGGGTTCGAACCTGGGTAGGCTGAGCCGGCAGATTTACAGTCTGCTCCCTTTGGCCACTCGGGCACACCGCCAAGAGGTGCTGCCATTTTTTCCGCCTCGCGGCGGCGCTCCCTGGCAACGACGTAAACGATACCTGATGACCGGGGGTGCTTCACCACCGGATTGATCAGCCCTGCGAGTGGGCGCGGTGGCTAGGCTTTGCGGAGCGGTCCGGGGATGTCCGGCCGCGCCCTCCGGGGCAATGACAGCCGACTTCAAGGAGCCACAGCACATGGCCGACTCCAGTTTCGACATCGTCTCGAAGGTCGAGCGGCAGGAGGTCGACAACGCCCTCAACCAGGCCGCCAAGGAACTCTCGCAGCGCTACGACTTCAAGGGCACCGGCGCCACCATCGCCTGGTCCGGCGAGAAGATCCTGATGGAGGCGAACTCCGAGGAGCGCGTCAAGGCCGTCCTGGACGTGTTCGAGACCAAGCTGGTCAAGCGCGGGATCTCGCTGAAGGCGCTCGACGCCGGCGAGCCGCAGCTGTCCGGCAAGGAGTACAAGATCTTCGCCTCCATCGAGGAGGGCATCTCCCAGGAGAACGCCAAGAAGGTCGCGAAGATCATCCGGGACGAGGGCCCCAAGGGCGTCAAGGCCCAGGTGCAGGGCGAGGAGCTGCGCGTCAGCTCCAAGAGCCGTGACGACCTGCAGGCCATCCAGGCGCTGCTCAAGGGCAAGGACCTGGACTTCGCGATCCAGTTCGTGAACTACCGCTGATCGCGGTCTGCCACCTGCCGTCCGGCGGCCCGGCGGTCCTCTCCAGGACCGCCGGGCCGCGGCTGTTTCCGGGGGCGTGCGGGACATGGGCCCGGCGTGCGCGGCGCATGCGCCTCAATGGCTCCCGATGACCACTTGGGCAGCGCTACGCGCGCCCACCACCCTGGGGACACCCGTCACCGCGGGTCAGGGGAGGTTCTCGGATGTCCGGTCTCGACACGTTTCGCGAAGACTTCGGGGCTTCCGTCGTCGTCGCGCTCGTCGCACTGCCGCTCTGCGTGGGCGTGGCCGTCGCCTCCGGTGTGCCGGCCGAGCTCGGCATCGTCACCGGTGTGGTGGGCGGGCTGATCACCGGCTGGTTCCGGGGCAGCTCGCTCCAGGTGAGCGGGCCGGCCGCCGGTCTCACCGTGCTCGTCTACGAAGCGGTGCACACGCACGGGGCGCGCGCGCTCGGTGTCCTGGTCCTGGCCGCCGGGGTGCTCCAGCTGGCCATGGGAGCGCTGCGGCTCGGTCGATGGTTCCGGGCGATCTCCGTGGCCGTCGTGCACGGGATGCTCGCCGGGATCGGCCTCGTCCTGATCGCGGGGCAGCTGTACGCCATGGGCGGGGTACCGGCCCCCGGCGGCACGCTGGAGAAGCTGGCCGCGGTGCCGTCGCTCGCCGGACAGGCCGATTGGGCGGCCGTCGCGCTCGGGGCCGGAACCATCGCCGTCGTCGTGGCCTGGCGCCGGATGCCGGCCCGGATGCGGCTCGTACCCGGAGCGCTCGTCGGGGTGGCGGCCGCCACCCTCGTGTCCGTGCTGCTGCGGCTGCCCGTCGACAAGGTGACGGTGACCGGCGTGCTGGGGGCCGTGACCCCGCCCGGCTGGAGGGACTTCGGGTTGCTCGCCTCGGCCGGCGCCCTCGGAACCGTGGTCGCCCTGACCCTGATCGCCTCGGCCGAGACGCTGTTCAGCGCGGCCGCCGTCGACCGGATGCACGACGGGCCGAAGACCCACTACGACCGGGAGCT
Source organism: Streptomyces sp. NBC_00597 (assembly GCF_041431095.1). Taxonomy (GTDB): domain Bacteria; phylum Actinomycetota; class Actinomycetes; order Streptomycetales; family Streptomycetaceae; genus Streptomyces. Next base: position 5,440,453 of record NZ_CP107757.1, on the reverse strand, counting down.
CATGGCCCAGGGCGTCGGCAACACCGTGTGCGGACTGCTCGGTGCGCTGCCGATGACGGCCGTCATCGTGCGCAGCGCCGCCAACGTGGAAGCCGGGGCCCGCACCCGGGCGTCCCGGGTGCTGCACGGCGGCTGGCTGCTGTTGTTCGCCGTCGCGCTCCCCCAACTGCTCCAAGTGGTGCCGCTCGCCGCACTGGCCGGGGTGCTGCTGCACGCCGGATGGAAACTGCTGCCGGCGCGGGCCGTCGCCGGCCTGTGGCGCTCACACCGGGGCGAGGCGGTGGTGCTGGTGGCTACGGCGGGCGCGATCGTGGCCACCAACCTCTTCGAGGGCGTGCTGGTCGGGCTGGGACTCGCCGTGGTCAAGGCGGCTTGGGAGACCTCCCACGTGCACATCGAGGAGGTGTGGGAGGGCGAGGAGCTCCGCGTGCAGGTCATGGGGAGCGCCAGCTTCCTGCGGCTGCCGAAACTGCTGGACGACCTTGACGCACTGCCGGCCGGACAGCCCGTGCGCCTCGACCTGAGCGGGCTGCGCCACCTGGACCACGCCTGCCTGACGGCCCTTCACGGCTGGGAGCAGAACCGGACCCCGTTGGCCGGTCGCGAGGGCGTCATCTAGGGCGGTTACCCTCCGCCCGTGAACACAGGGCTGAAGCGGACACTGGGCGTCTTCGACGCGGTCGTCGTCGGGCTGGGCGCCATGGTCGGGGCCGGCATCTTCGCCGCGCTCGCCCCGGCGGCGGGCGCCGCGGGACCGGCGGGCGGCGCGCTGCTCACCGCCCTCGCGGTGGCGGCCCTGATCGCCTACTGCAACGCGTGGTCCTCGGCGCGGCTGGCCGCCCGGTACCCGGCCTCCGGGGGGACCTACGTGTACGGGCGGGAACGGCTCGGCCCGTTCTGGGGGTACCTGGCCGGCTGGGGTTTCGTCATCGGCAAGACCGCCTCGTGCGCGGCGATGGCGCTCACCGTGGGGGCGTACGTGTGGCCCGGGCAGCAGCGGGCCCTGGCCGTCGCGGCGGTGGTGGCGCTGACTGCCGCGAGCTACGGCGGCGTGCAGAAGTCCGCCCGGATCGCCCGGCTGATCGTGGCGGCGGTACTGGCCGTGCTGGCCGGGGTCGTGGTGGTGTGCCTGACGTCCGGCGCGGCGGACGCGGGCCGGCTCGGCGGTCCGGCCGGGGGCGGCGCGGGCGGCCTGCTCCAGGCGGCCGGGCTGCTGTTCTTCGCCTTCGCGGGGTACGCACGGATCACCACCCTGGGCGAGGAGGTGCGTGATCCGGAGCGCACGATCCCGCGGGCGGTGCCCCTCGCCCTGGGGATCGCCCTGTTCGTGTACGCCGCGGTGGCGGTGGCGGCGCTGTCGGTGCTGGGGGCCGACGCCCTGGCGGCTTCGACGGCCCCGCTGGCCGACGCGGTACGGGCGGCGGGCCGGCCCGGACTGACCCCCGTGGTCCGGGCCGGGGCGGCCCTGGCGGCGCTGGGCTCGCTGCTGGCCCTGGTGCTCGGGGTGTCGCGGACCACCCTGGCGATGGCCCGGGACGGCCATCTCCCCCGCGCGCTGGCCGCCGTACACCCCCGGCACCAGGTGCCGCACCGTGCGGAGCTCGCTGTGGGTGCGGTGGTCGCGGTGCTCGCGGCGACCACCGATCTGCGGGGCGCGATCGGCTTCTCCTCCTTCGGAGTGTTGGCCTACTACGCGATCGCGAACGCTTCCGCGTGGACTCTCGATTCAGGTGTCAAGGGCCGGGCCGTGGCAGCGGTCGGGCTGTCCGGCTGTGTCGTGCTGGCCTGCGCGCTGCCTCCCGCGTCGGCGGTCGCGGGGGCTGCGGTGCTGGCCGTGGGTGCGCTGGTCTACGCCCTGCGCGAGCGGGTCACACGCGGGACCTGAAGTCGGTCCAGGGCGCCAGGTCCAGGTCGTACTCCTCCCCCGCGGCGGAGTCCTCGCAGTACCAGGCGCTGCCGTCGAGCCAGCCGCGCAGCCAGTCGGCCAGGCTCGGGGCGTCGATGAACCAGGCGAGGTCCGGTTCGCCCAGGGTCGGGTCGAACAGCAGGACTTGGGCGGTCTCGGACCGGCAGTCGACGCACACGTACGTCCCGCAGCCCCAGTGGGCGATCGGCAGCACGCCGCCGGGCCATTTCCATCCGGACCCGCGCATCGCCCGGTAGGTGGCGACGGCGTCCTCCAGGGGCATCAGCCCGCCCTCCGGGCCGAACCCGCCGTCCGCGACACGGGTGTGGAGACCGGCGAGCAGCGGCGGCAGCTCGAAGCCGAGTATGAGCGCGGCGCGGGCCGGCTCCGCGGCGTCCAACGGCGCCGGCAGGGGCTTCGCGGGCCCGTCCGCACCGCTGCGCGCACGGGTGGCGACTTGCTCCAGCAACTGCTCGGTCTCGTTCATGCGTTCATGGTGACCCACGCCACTGACAATCGCCCTGACCTGTGCCGAAGCGCGCCCGAGCCGCCGTCAGCCGCCCGTCTCCCGCGGCCCCTTGCCGGTGTCCTCGCGCGCCGAGTCGTACCCGATGAAGTACGTGGGGCGGCGCTGTACGGCGGTGTAGATCCGGCCGATGTACTCGCCGAGCAGGCCGACGCAGATCAGCTGCACCCCGCCGAGGAAGAGCATGGCGACGAACAGCGAGGTCCAGCCGGGCACGGTCTTGCCGACCAGGAAGACCACCAAGGTCACGGCGATCATGACGAGGCACGCCACGAAGCTGATGACGCCGAGCCAGGTCGCGATCCGCAGCGGGGCGGCCGAGAAGTTGGTGATGCCGTCCACGGCGAGGCGGATCATCTTGCTCAGCGGGTACTTGGTCTCGCCCGCCACACGCTCGGCCCGCCGGTACGTGACCTGCCCGCTCGGGAAGCCGAGCCAGGGCACCAGCAGCCGGTAGACCTGCTGCTGGTCGGGCAGGGCCTTGAGGGCCTCCACGGCCTCGCGGCTGAGCAGCCGGAAGTCCCCGGCCTGCGCGGGCACCTGCTTGCCGACCATGCGCCGCATGAGCCAGTAGTAGGCGGCGGCGGTGCGCCGCTTGAAGCCGGTGTCGGTGCTGCGGTCGGAGCGGACGCCGTAGACGATGTCGAGGTTCTCGGACCGGGCGAGGTCCAGCATCTCCGGTATTTTCTCCGGCGGGTCCTGGAGGTCGGCGTCGATGCTGGCCACGTACGCCCCGACCGCGCTGTGCAGCCCGGCGCGCAGGGCGGCCTGGTGGCCAGAGTTGCCGCGCAGCCGCACGATGCGGAGCTCGGGCCAGTCCGTGCGGAACTTCTCCAGGAGTTCGGCGGTCCGGTCGGTGCTGCCGTCGTCGACGGCGAGCACCTCGTACCCGACGCCGGTGTCGTCGAGCACCGGGCGCAGGCGGCTCACCAGGGCGGGGAGCGCCTCTTCCTCGTTGTACATCGGCACGATGACCGACAGGGTCGTGGCCGTGCTCGCAGCCGACACTGACTCTCCCTGCACGTGAGTTGTTCGCCGCCCGGCGGTCTGCCGGGGCCTACCGGGACGCGAACGGCGCGTCGGTCGGGACGATCTCACGGCCCAGCGGGAGCAGCGACAGCGGGACCATCTTGAAGTTGGCGATGCCGAACGGAATGCCGATGATCGTCACGCAGAGGGCGAGGCCGGTGACGATGTGGCCGATGGCCAGCCACCAGCCCGCCAGGACCAGCCACAGGACGTTGCCGATGCAGGACGCCGCGCCCGCGTCCCGACGCTCGATCGTGGTGTAGCCGAAGGGCCAGAGGGCGTAGACGGCGATGCGGAAGGCCGCGATGCCGAACGGGATGCCGATGATGGTGATGCACAGGAGCACGCCCGCGAGGCAGTAGCCCAGGAACAGCCAGATGCCGCTGAGGACGAGCCAAATGATGTTGAGGATGGTCTTCACTGGCTACGTCCTGCCATCTGTTCGAGCCGGGCGATGCGCTCGGCCATCGGAGGGTGCGTCGAGAACATCTTAGAAAGGCCCTGACCCGGGCGGAACGGATTGGCGATCATCATGTGGCTCGCGGTCTCCAGTCGGGGCTCGGGGGGCAGCGGGAGCTGCTTGACGCCGGCGTCCAGCTTGCGCAGGGCGCTGGCCAGGGCGAGCGGGTCGCCGGTGAGCTGGGCGCCGGACGCGTCCGCCTCGTACTCGCGCGAGCGGCTGATGGCCAGCTGGATCACGGAGGCGGCCAGCGGGCCCAGGATCATGATCAGCAGCATGCCGAGGATTCCGGGCCCCTCGTCGTCGTTGGACCGGCCGACCGGGATCAGCCAGGCGAAGTTCACCAGGAACATGATCACGGAGGCGAGGGCTCCGGCGACGGAGGAGATCAGGATGTCGCGGTTGTAGACGTGGCTCAGTTCGTGGCCGATCACCCCGCGCAGCTCACGCTCGTCGAGTATGCGCAGGATGCCCTCGGTGCAGCAGACGGCGGCGTTGCGCGGGTTGCGACCGGTGGCGAAGGCGTTCGGCGCCTCGGTCGGCGAGATGTAGAGCTGGGGCATGGGCTGGCGCGCGGACGTGGAGAGCTCGCGCACCATGCGGTAGAGCTGCGGGGCCTCGAACTCGCTGACCGGGCGGGCGCGCATCGCGCGTAGAGCCAGCTTGTCGCTGTTCCAGTAGGCGTACGCGTTCGTCCCGAGGGCGACGAGGACGGCGATGATCAGGCCGCCCCGCCCGAAGAAGCTTCCGATGAGGATGATGAGTGCGGACAGCCCGCCGAGGAGTACGGCGGTCTTCAGCCCGTTGTGCCGGCGGTGCACGGTACGCCCTCCAAGTGGTGCGGCAGGGGGACCCGCGTCCAGGATCTGTGGATCTGAGGGTCTACGGTCCAGTGGACCCTTCCTTCACGGTCAACGCGAGGTGGGGGCTTCTGGTTCCCAGGGCGTGCCGTGCCCGCCGCCCGGGCGGGCGGGGCGGCGGGCGTACGGCGGGCGTTCGGCCGTGCGGGTCACGGCGTGCGGGCTACTGCGGGAACAGGCTGCCCGAGGCGAAGCGCAGGACCAGCTGCGGGGCTCCCGAGAGGACCACGGCGGTGACGGCCGTGAGGGCGATCGCGGCGGTGACCGGCCACGGGGCCTTCGTACGGGTCTCGGCGGCGACCTCCGGGGCGCGGAAGAGCAGTGCCGTCCAGCGCAGGTAGTAGTACAGGGCGATGACGACGTTGACCGCCATGACCACGGCCAGCCAGCCAAGGCCCGCGTCGACCGCGGAGCGGAAGACGGTGACCTTGGCGAAGAGACCGATGAGGCCCGGCGGCAGGCCGGCCAGGCAGAGCAAGAAGAAGGCCAGCGAGAGGGCGGCGGCGGGGCGCTGCGCGTACAGGCCGCGGTAGTCGCTGATCCGGTTCAGCGGCTTCGTGCGGGCGACCAGGGCGGCCACGGCGAAGGCGCCGAGGTTCACGGCGCCGTACATGAGGGCGTACGCGACGGTGGAGCCGATCTGGTCGCGCCCGGAGTACGCGGCGGCGGCGATCGGGACGAGCAGGTAGCCGGCCTGGCCGACGGAGGACCAGGCGAGCAGCCGTACGGCGCTGTTCGGCCGGTCCGCGCGCTGGCGCAGGGCGGCGGTGTTGCCGAGCGTCATGGTGAGCGCGGCGAGGACGGCGAGGGCCGGGCCCCAGATGTCGGAGTACGCGGGGAAGACGATCACCGTGACGAGGATGAGGCCGGTGAAACCGACGGCCTTGCCGATCACGGAGAGGTAGCCCGCGATGGGCAGCGGCGCGCCGACGTAGGTGTCCGGGACCCAGAAGTGGAAGGGGACGGCGGCGGTCTTGAAGGCGAAGCCGACGAGGGTCAGCGCGACCCCGGCCATGGCGAGGGTGTCGAGCTGCCCGGGTACGTCTTCGAGCCGGTCGGCGACCTGCGTGAAGTGCAGGGAGCCGGTGACGGCGTAGACGAAGCTGATGCCCATCAGCGACACGGCGGTGGCGGTGACGGAGGACAGGAAGAACTTGAGCGCGGCCTCGGAGGAGAGGCGGTCGCCGCGGCGCATGCCGACGAGGGCGAAGGCGGGCAGCGAGGCGACTTCGAGGGCGACGATCAGGGTGGCGAGGTCGCGGGAGGCGGGCAGCAGGGCCGCGCCGGCGGCGGAGGACAGCAGCAGGAACCAGTACTCACCGGCCGGAACGTGCGCGTCGCGGACGGTGGTGACCGACAGCAGGGCGGTGATCAGGGCGCCGGCCAGCACCAGGAACTGGATGACGAGCGCGAAGTGGTCGGCGGTGTAGCTGCACGCCCCGGGGTCGGTGGTGAGGCAGAAGGTGGCGCGGTCGCCGGCGCGCAGCGGCAGCAGGAAGACGGTCGCGACGGCGAGGCCGGCCACGGAGAGCCAGCCGAGCAGCGGCTTGCGCCGCTCCGGCAGGAAGAGGTCGGCGACCAGGACGACCAGGGCGACGGCGGCGGGGAGGACCACGGGGGTGATCGCGAGCCAGTCGACGCTCTGGACGAGGCTCGCGGCCTCGGTGGCCGGGGCCGCGGGCAGGGCGGAGGCCGTCAGGGCCGTCATGCGTTGCCTCCTGCGAGGAGCTTCTGGACGGCCGGGTCGGTGAGGCCGAGGAGGACAGCGGGCCACAGGCCGGCGAGGACGGTCAGCGCCGCGAGCGGGGTCCAGGCGGCGAACTCGTAGCGCTGGATGTCCGCGAGTTCGAGCGCGGGCCCGGACTCGGGCCGGGCCTTGGGGTCGCCCATGCAGACGCGGCGTACGACGATCAGCAGGTAGGCGGCGGTGAGCAGGGTGCCGAACGCGCCGAAGGCCATGTACGTGAGGAAGGCGGGCCGGGACAGGCCCTGCGCCGGTTCGAACGCGCCGAACAGGGCCAGCATCTCGCCCCAGAACCCGGCGAGGCCGGGCAGGCCGAGGGAGGCGACGGCGGCGAAGGCGAGGAGGGCGCCGAGCCGGGGGGCGCGGCCGTAGAGGGCGGCGCCGGTGGCTCCGGCGAGGGTGTCGAGGTCGGCGGTGCCGTAGCGGTCCTTGAGGGCGCCGACCAGGAAGAAGAGGAGGCCGGTGATCAGGCCGTGGGCGATGTTGGCGAACAGCGCGCCGTTGACGCCGGTGGGGGTCATCGAGGCGATGCCGAGCAGGACGAAGCCCATGTGGCCGACGGAGGAGTAGGCGATGAGGCGCTTGAGGTCGCCCTTGTTGCCCTTGCGGGCGAGCGAGAGGCAGGCGAGGGACCCGTAGACGATGCCGATGGCGGCGAAGGCGCCCAGGTAGGGGGCGAAGGTCGCCATGCCGCTGGGGGTGACGGGGAGCAGGATGCGGACGAACCCGTAGGTGCCCATCTTGAGCAGGACGCCGGCCAGCAGGACGGATCCGACGGTGGGGGCGGCCGTGTGGGCGTCGGGCAGCCAGCTGTGCAGCGGCCACATCGGGGTCTTCACCGCGAGCCCGATGCCGATGGCGAGGACGGCCAGGAGCTGGGTGGTGTGGGTCAGTTCGCGGCCGTTGTCAGAGGCCAGTGTCACCATGTCGAAGGTGCCGCTGTTCAGTCCGATCAGCAGCAGTCCGAGCAGCATGACCACGGACCCGAGGAGGGTGTAGAGGATGAACTTCCAGGCGGCGGCCTGCCGCTGAGCACCGCCCCAGCGGGCGATGAGGAAGTACATCGGGATGAGGACCATCTCGAAGGCGAGGAAGAACAGCAGCAGGTCGAGTACGGCGAAGGTCGCGAGGGTGCCGGATTCGAGGACGAGGAGCAGCGCGACGAAGGCCTTCGGGGAGGGGCCTTCTGGGAGCTTGAAGTAGCTGTAGAGCGCGCAGAGGAAGAACAGCAGCGCGGTCATCAGGAGGAGGGGGAGCGAGATGCCGTCGATGCCGAGGTGGATCCGGACGTTCAGCGCCTGGATCCAGTTGATGTCCGTGGTCGCCTGGAAGCGGGCCGGGGTGTCCCGGTCGAAGCCCAGGGCGAGGGCGATGGCCGCGGCCAGGATCGCGCCGGTGACGGTCACGCCGTGGCGCAGCACGGCCTGTGCGGGGCTCTTGCCCTTGAGTCCGGGCGGGGGCGGCAGGAGGGCCGCGACGGCGCCGAGGAGCGGTGCGGCCACGACGAACGCCAGAAGGAACTGCATCACGGACGGGCTGATATCAATCACGGCTGACTCACGGCTCACGATCCGGCGTTGACGTTGGCGAGGACGGCGGTGGCGATCGCCAGGACCACGGCGCCGGCGAGCAGGGCGCTCAGGTAGCTCTGCACGTTGCCGGTCTGGGCCCGGCGTACGAGGCTGCCGAGCAGCCGGGGGCCGGCGCCCGCGCCGCGGACGTACGTGTCCACGACCTCGCGGTCGAGGAAGCGGACGAGGCTCGCGGCGCCGCGGACGGGGCGGACGAACAGCCGGTCGTAGACGGCGTCGAGGTGGAAGCCGTCGGCCGCGTGGCGGTGCAGCGGGCCGAGCAGAGCCCGGCCGGGGTCGGGGGCTGCGCCGGCCGGGACGGCGGGGTGGTCGTGGGTGACCTCGGCGACCTCGGGGGTCTCGGCTGCGGACTCCGCGACGGCTGCGGCCACTGATCCGCCGGCTCCGTAGCCGACCGCGGCGGCCTTGGCCGTGGCCCGCTGCCACAGGGCGTAGGTCAGTACCGCGCCGACGGCGGCGGCTCCCGTGCCGAGGACGGAGGTGGTCAGTGTCGGGGTGAGTGCGTTGCCGTCGAACCAGTCGGCGATCGGGCCGGCGGTGAGGCCGAGGCCGATGGACGGGATCGCGAGCAGCCAGAGCACGCCGGTCATGGCGACGGGCTCCTTGCCGTGGTCGGGGGCGGCGGCGCCCCGGCCGCGGAAGGCCATCAGCCAGAGCCGGGTGGCGTAGGCGGCAGTGAGCAGGGCGGTCAGCACCCCGGCGACGAGGACGAGCCAGCCGGCGGCGCTGGGAGCGGACTGCGAGTGTCCGGCGGCGGCGTGCTCGGCGGCGACGAGGACGGCTTCCTTGGAGAAGAAGCCGGCGAAGGGCGGGATCGCGGCGAGCGCGAGCAGCGCGATCGTCATGGTCCAGAAGGCGTCGGGCACGCGCTTGGCCAGGCCGTCCATCCGGGACATGGCGGCCAGGGAGTTCGTCCCGGCGGCGTGGATGATCACGCCCGCACCGAGGAACAGGAGCGCCTTGAAGGCGCCGTGGGAGATGAGGTGGAAGACGGCGGCCCCGCGGTCGCCGACGGCCAGCGCCCCGATCATGTAGCCGAGCTGGCCGATCGTGGAGTAGGCGAGGACGCGCTTGATGTCGTCCTGGGCCAGGGCGGCGAGGCCGGAGCCGATCATCGTGACGGCCGCCATGACGGCCATGACCACCAGTGCGGCCGCGGAGGCCGTGAAGACCGGGAGGAGGCGGGCGATGAAGTAGACACCGGCGGCGACCATCGTCGCGGCGTGGATCAGTGCGGAGACCGGGGTGGGGCCCGCCATGGCGTCCGGGAGCCAGGTGTGCAGCGGGAACTGCGCGGACTTGCCCGCGACTCCGGCGAGCAGCAGGAGCGCGATCAGCGTGGGGTGGTCGAGGCCGCCCGCGGCGACGGCGCCCAGGATCTTGGGGATCTCGAAGGAGTCGGCGTCGATGGCGAGCGCGAACAGGCCGATCAGGAAGGGGACGTCGCCGAGCTTGGTGACGAGGAAGGCCTTGAGGGAGGCGGAGCGGGCCGCCTCGGTCTCCCAGTAGTGGCCGACGAGGAAGTACGAGCAGATGCCCATGACCTCCCAGCCGACCAGCAGCACCATCAGGTCGCCGGAGTAGACGACGAGCAGCATGGCGGAGGTGAACAGCGAGACGAGAGCGGCGTACGACGGGTAGCGCGGGTCCTCACGGAGGTACGCCGTGGAGTAGAGCTGTACGCAGGTGGCGACGACGCCGACCAGGACGGCGGCCAGCGCGGCGAAGCCGTTCAGGTAGAGCGAGAGGTCGATCGGCACCGAGCCGGTCGGGGTCAGCTCGGTCGAGGCGACGATCGGCTTCCCGCCGCCCTGACGGAAGGCGACGAGCACGGCCAGCACGGCCGAGGCCAGCGCCGGCAGCACGGCGAGGGGCCTGACGAAGCCGGGGGCTCGGCGGCCGAACAGCAGTCCCGCCACCGCGCCCAGGAAGGGCAGGAGCGGGACGAGGACCGCGAGGGTCGTGGTGCTCACGCGGTGACCTCGCTCTGGTTGTTCGGGGCGGGCTCGTGGCCCTCGGCGGTGTCGCGCAGCCGGTCGACGTCCGACGTGCCGCGGTTGCGGTACACCATCAGCACGATCGCGAGGCCGATGCCGATCTCGGCGGCGGCGATGGCGATGGTGAAGAGGGTGAGGGCCTGGCCTGCGTGCAGGGCGTCGCGCAGCCAGACGTCGAAGGCCACCAGGTTGAGGTTGACGGCGTTGAGCATCAGCTCGACGGACATCAGGACCAGGATGGCGTTGCGGCGGGCGAGCACTCCGTACAGGCCCGTGCAGAAGAGGAGCGCCGCGAGCACGGCGGGGTAGACGAGGTGCATCAGCGCTGCTGCCCCTTCTTGTCGTCGGGCCCACCGACGGCGTCCCTGCGGGAGAGGACGATGGCGCCGATCAGGGCCGCGAGGAGGAGGACGGAGAGCGCCTCGAAGGGCAGCACCCAGTGCTGGAAGAGGATCTTGCCGATGACCTCGGTGGAACCCTGGACGGGTCCGTCGAGGTCGATCCAGGTGGTGCGGAACGCGTCGACGACGACCCAGACGAGCGCGGCGGCCGCGACGAGGGCGACGCCGAGGGCGACCCAGCGGTTGTTCGAGTCGGCGTCCGGGGAACGGCCGATGGGGGCCTTGGTGAGCATCAGCCCGAAGAGGAGGAGGACGACCACGGAGCCGAGGTAGATCAGGACCTGGACCCAGGCGATGAACTCGGCCGTCAGCAGGAGGTACTCGACGGCGATGCCGCCGAGCGCGACGACCAGCCACAGGGCGGCGTGCACGAGCTGCCTGGTGGTGACCGTGACCGCGGCCGCGCCGAGGGTGGCGAGGCCGACGAGGACGAAGGCGATCTCGACGCCGGTCGGGGACAGGAACCCGTGGCCCGTCGCCGCGGCGGCCAGGGCGGTGGCTGCGGGGGTCACGCGTCTCCCTCCGGGGTGGTGGTCGGGTCGTCGGTGCCGGGCGCGGCGGGGGCTTCGCCTGCGGCGGGCGCTTCGCCTGCGGCCTCGGCGGCGGCTGCCGCAGCGGCCGCGGCCGCGACCTCGGCCTTCTCCACGGCCTTGCGGGCGGCGGCGATCTCCTTGGGCTCCTCCGCGGCCGGGTCCAGGGCGGGCGGGGCCGGGACGGTCCACATCCACTCGCGCAGCTTGTCGCGCTCGTGGGTGAGTTCGAGGATGTCCGTCTCCGCGTACTCGAACTCCGGCGACCAGAAGAGGGCGTCGAAGGGGCACACCTCGATGCAGATGCCGCAGTACATGCAGAGGGAGAAGTCGATGGCGAAACGGTCGAGGACGTTGCGGCTGCGCTCGCGTCCGCCGGGGGTGGCGGCCGGGACCGTCTCCTTGTGGGAGTCGATGTAGATGCACCAGTCGGGGCACTCGCGGGCGCACAGCATGCAGACCGTGCAGTTCTCCTCGAACAGGCCGATGACCCCGCGGGTGCGGGGCGGGAGCTCGGGCTGCACCTCGGGGTACTGGGCGGTGTGCGCGCGCTTCGTCATCGTGCGCAGCGTGACGGCGAGGCCCTTGGCGAGGCCGGATCCGGGGACGGGCATTAGAGGATCGCCACCTTCACGATGCCGGTGAGCGCGATCTGGGCGAGCGCCAGCGGGATGAGTGTGGTCCAGGCGAGCTTCTGGAGCTGGTCCTCGCGCAGCCGGGGGTAGCTGACGCGGAGCCAGATCACGACGAACGCGAGGACCGCGGTCTTCAGGAGGGTCCAGACCCAGCCGTCGGCGAACGGCCCGTGCCAGCCGCCGAGGAACAGGACGGTGGTCAGGGCGCACAGGACGACGATGCCGGCGTACTCGGCGAGCAGGAACAGCGCGAAGCGCAGGCCGGTGTACTCGGTGTACGCGCCGAAGATGATCTCGGAGTCGGCGACGGGCATGTCGAAGGGGGGCCGCTGGAGTTCGGCGAGGCCGGCCGTGAAGAAGACGAGCGCGCCGGCGATCTGCCAGGGCAGCCACCACCAGTGGAAGGCGTCGACGATGCCGGGGAGGGACACGGTCCCGGCGGCCATCGCGACGGAGGCGGCGGCGAGCAGCATGGGGAGCTCGTACGCGAGGAGCTGAGCGGCGGTGCGCAGGCCGCCGAGCAGGGAGAACTTGTTGGCGGAGGCCCAGCCGGCCATCAGGCTGCCGAGGACGCCGACGCCCATGACGGCGAGCACGAAGAACAGCCCGGCGTCGATGACCTGGCCGACGGCGCCCTCGCCCGGGCCGATGGGGATGGCGACGAGGACGAGGAGGTACGGCAGCAGGGCGACGGCGGGTGCGAGCTGGAAGATGCGGCGGTCGGCCTCGGCCGGGACGACGTCCTCCTTCTGCGCGAACTTCACGCCGTCGGCGACGAGCTGGGCCCAGCCGTGGAAGCCGCCTGCGTACATGGGGCCGAGGCGGCCCTGCATGTGCGCCATCACCTTGTGCTCGGTCTGCCCGACGACGAGCGGGAGCACGAGGAAGACGGCGAAGACGACGATGAGTCGCAGGGCGACGTCGAGGACGTCGTTCACGCGTCGCCTCCGTTGTCGGGTTCGGGTTCGGGTTCGGGGGTGTCGCCGGGCCCGGTCTTGGGTTCCCGTTCGGGTTCCCGTTCCGGTTCCGGCTCGGGATCCCGGTCCGCGAAGGCGGGCTGGGGGTTGTGCCAGGGCGCGTCCGCGCTGCGGGGGGCGGGGCGCCTCCCCGGCGCGACGGTACGCCGCGGGCGCGCCTCGTCGGCCTCGGCCTCGGCCTCCGGCTCCGCCGACGGCACGGCCTGACTGTCCGGCCGCGGGGCCTCGGGCTCCGCACCGGGCTCCGCCGCGGGGACCGCCTGACTCGCCGAACCCTCCGACACCGAGCGGGTACGCCGGGCCGGGCGCGGGGCGGCGGCTTCGGTGTCCGGCTCCGCCGCGGGGACCGCCTGACTCGCCGAACCCTCCGACACCGAGCGGGTACGCCGGGCCGGGCGCGGGGCGGCGGCTTCGGTTTCCGCGGATTGGGTCGCGGAGCCTTCCGTCACCGAGCGGGTGCGCCGGACCGGGGCGCCCTCGCGCGGGGCGCGGGCGGTACGGGCCGGGCGGGCGGGGGCCGGCGGGAGCTGGCCCTTGAGCGGGCCCCAGTCGTTGGGGTCCGGGACGCCCGGCGGGAGCATCTGGCGGCGCTTCGGCGCATCGGGGTCGTGTGCCTCGCCCGGCTCCTTGGCTCCCGGCCAGGCCTTCGCCACGCGCGCGGCCAGGACGAAGTCCTTGCGCAGCGGGTGCCCCTCGAAGTTCTCCGGGAGGAGCAGCGGGACCAGGTGCGGGTGGTCGGTGAAGACCACGCCGAACATCTCGAACGTCTCCCGCTCGTGCCATTCCGCGCCCGCGTAGACCGCGACCGCCGACGGCAGGGACGGCGCCGAGTGCGGGACCGTCGTCCGCAGGAGCAGCCTGCGTACGCGGTGGTTTTCGAGGGACACGACGTGCGCGCAGATCCGGAAGCCGGTGCCCGGCTCGTCGACCGCGCTCAGCCAGTCGAAGTACGTGCAGCCCAGCTTGTCCCTGGCGATCTCCAGCGCCGCGATCCAGCTGCCGACCGGCACGTCGACGGTCAGGAGGTCGTACGCGTGCTCGGCCACCGCCTCCGCGCCGAAGACCGTCGCGGCGGCGTCGGGGAGGGAGTCGTAGAGGTTCATGCGCCCGCTCCCGGTGCCGGCGGGGGCGTGACCAGGCCGCTGGTGAGCTGCGTGACCGAGGGCCCCGCCCCGGTTGCGGAGGTGGCGTAGCGGTCCGCCAGCGACTCCCGGGCGATCTTCTCCTGGAGCTTGAGGATGCCCTGGAGCAGCGCCTCCGGGCGCGGCGGGCAGCCGGGGACGTAGACGTCGACGGGGATGATCTGGTCGACGCCCTTCGTCACCGAGTACGAGTCCCAGTAGGGCCCGCCGCAGTTGGAGCAGGCGCCGAAGGAGATGACGTACTTGGGCTCCGGCATCTGCTCGTACAGCCGCTTCACGGCCGGCGCCATCTTGTCCGTCACCGTGCCGGAGACGATCATCAGGTCCGCCTGGCGCGGGCCGGGGGCGAAGGGGATGACGCCGAGCCGGATGAAGTCGTGCCGGGCCATCGACGCGGCGATGAACTCGATCGCGCAGCAGGCGAGGCCGAAGTTGAAGACCCACAGGCTGTAGCGGCGGCCCCAGTTCAGGACCACCTTCATGGGCTCCGGGGCGAGCCGGGAGAGGACCCCGAGCCGCTTGGGCTCCGGGAGCAGCTGGGGCTCGGCCGACGTCCCGGCCGGTGTCACGTCCATTCGAGGACGCCCTTCTTGTACGCGTAGAGCAGGCCGACGGCCAGGAAGCCCAGGAAGATGAACATCTCCACGAGCGTCGTCGTGCCGTAGCCGGCGGCGGCGAACACGGTCGCCCACGGGAAGAGGAAGATCGAGTCGACGGCGAAGATGACGTAGAGGAACGCGTAGACGTAGTAGCGGACCTGGGTGTGCGCCCAGCCCTCGCCCACGGGGTCCACGCCGCACTCGTACGTCAGCAGCTTCTCAGGGGTCGGGACGACCGGTCTCAGCAGGCGGCCCGCGCCGAACGCGACGGCCACGAAGAGCACACCGAGGACGGCCAGCAGGCCGACGACCGAATAACTCCGGAAATAGTCCGCCGCGAGCACGGTTACGGTCGATACCGTTGGGTCGGGCACGTCCGTTCCTCGCTCCTTGGCCACTGTCGATGATCTGGTACGGACGGGAGTCTAGGCCCTGGCTCACACAGGGTGGGGTTATCCCCCGTTTACAACGGCCCGGCTACCCCATGGCATCGGCCGGGTGGAATTGGCAGGCTGGGCCGCATGACCGCGCGCATTCAAGTCTCCCACCCGGGCCCCGACAATGACCGGCCTCCTCCCGTACGACCGGCGCTGGGCGCCGTGGCGTGGAAGGAGACCGCCCATCTGCTGGGCAATCTCCCGTTCGCGCTCGTCGGGTTCGTCTACACCGTGACGATGGTGTCGGTCACGGGCGGTCTGTCGGTGACCGCGATCGGCCTCCCGCTGCTCGCAGGCGGTCTGCTCGCGTCTCGCCAGTTGGGACGGCTGGAGCGGGCGCGGGCGCGCGCGCTGCTCGGCGTACGTGTGGAGGAGCCGACTCCGCTGCCGGGGCCGCGGCGGGCCGGCGGGTTCTTCCCCTGGCTGTGGGCGGGCGTCAAGGACCCGGTGGCCTGGCGGACCGTGCTGTACGAGCTGGTGCGGCTGCCGTGGGGGGTGCTGACCTTCACCGTGGCGCTGATCGGGCTACTGGTGCTGTGGCCGGTACTGCCCTACGTGGTGCGCTGGCTCTCGAACGTGGACCGGCTGATGGTACGGGGGCTGCTCTCGCCCTCGGACGAGCTGGAGCGGCGGATCGCGGAACTGGAATCCGACCGGGGCGTGGTGGTCGACACGGCGGCGGCCGACATGCGGCGCATCGAACGGGACCTCCACGACGGGGCCCAGGCACGGCTGGTCGCGCTGGCGATGGGGCTGGGCCTGGCCAAGGAGAAGCTGCTGGAGGACCCGGACGCGGCGGCGGCGATGGTCGACGAGGCGCACGGGGAAGTGAAGCTCGCGCTCCAGGAACTGCGGGACCTGGCGCGGGGCATCCACCCGGCGGTGCTGACGGACCGGGGTCTGGACGCGGCGCTGTCATCGGTGGCGTCGCGGTGCGTGGTGCCGGTGAAGGTGTTGGTGGACCTGCCGGAGCGGCCTGCGGCCGCCATCGAGGGGATCGCGTACTTCACGGTGTCGGAGCTGCTGCAGAACGTGAGCAAGCACGCGGGGGCGCGGGGCGCGAGCGTCGAGGTGTGGCGGACGGGGGCGGAGCCCGCGGGGCGGCTGCTGATCCGGGTGTCGGACGACGGGCGGGGCGGGGCCGACACGGAAGGCGGGTCGGGGCTGGCGGGGCTGGCGGAGCGGCTGCGGGCCGTGGACGGGGTGTTCCTGGTCGAGTCCCCCGAGGGGGAGGGAACGGTGGTGACGGCGGAGCTACCGTGGCGCTCGCGCTGAGCGCCGGCCATGGCCTGGGCTTCGGCTTCGGTCTGTGATCGGGACTCCCGTCCGGGGTGTGGGCGGACGTCCCGCCCGGGGTATGGGCGGGTCTCGTCCGGGGGGGTGCGGCTCCCGCCCAGGGTGTAGGCGGAGTCCCGCCCGGGGTGTGCGCGGCTCCCGCCCCGGGTGTAGGTGGGGCTCCCGCCCGGGGTGTGCACGGGGTCCCGACCGGGGTGGGTCCCATCCGGGGTGTGCACGGGTCGGGGTTCCGGCCGGGGTGGGGGCGGAGTCCCGCCCGGGGCATCGGCGGGGTCCCGTCCAGGGCATCGTCCGGGGCATCGGCGGGGGTCCCGCCCGGGGTATGGGCGGGGCTCCCGCCCGGGGTGTGCACGGGGTCCCGACCGGGGGTGCGCGGCTCCCGTCCAGGGCATCGTCCGGGGCATCGGCGGGGGTCCCATCCGGGGTGGGGGCGGGGTTCCGGCCGCTCCGGGGTGGGGTTATCCCCCCTGTCGAGAGGCCTACCCGCCCGATGGAATCGGCCGGGTCCGGACGGGAGGGTTGGGGTGGGTCATGGGACTGCTGAAGGGCGGGTCGGGATCATGGGTGTAGGTCGCGTGTTGCGGGCTCCGGTCGAGGGGCGGACGTGGCGGGAGTTCGGGTATCTGTTGCTCGGACTGCCGCTGAGCCTGCTGTACTTCTCGCTCGCGATCACCGGTGTCACCCTCGGCGCCGGACTGCTCGTCACCTTCCTCGGCATCCCGGTGCTGGCCGGGGTGCTCGCGATGTGCCGCGGGTTCGGGCGGGTCGAGAGGGCCCGGGCGCGCGGCCTTCTCGGGGTCGACATCGCCGAGCCGGCGCCGCCGAGGGCGAAGAAGCCGGGTCCGGTCGCCGCGATGGGGGCACTCCTGCGGAGCGGCAGCGCCTGGCGGCACGCGCTGTACTCGGTGATCCACCTTCCGTGGTCCGTGTTCGCCTTCACCCTGGCACTGGTGTTCTGGGTGTACGGGTGGGCCTTCCTGCTGTACCCGGTGTGGTTCTGGGTCTTCCCCGCCTACACCGACATGCCGGGCCTGCAGCTCTTCCAGAACGGCGACTACACCTTCTACCTCGACTCCCCCGTGGAGATCGCCCTCGCCTGCCTGGTGGGGCTGGGCTTCACCCTGGCCACGCCGTGGGTGCTGCGGGCGCTGACCACCGTAGACCGGGTGCTCGTCGGCGGGCTGCTCGGGCCTTCGCGCCTCGACCACCGGGTCACGGAGCTGGAGTCCGACCGCGGGGTCGTGGTCGACACCGCCGCCGCCGACCTGCGGCGCATCGAGCGGGACCTGCACGACGGCGCGCAGGCCCGCCTGGTGGCGCTGGCGATGGACCTGGGGCTGGCGAAGGAGAAGCTCGCCGAGGATCCCCGCGCCGCCGCCCGGATGGTGGACGAGGCGCACGGGGAGGTGAAGATCGCGCTCCAGGAGCTGCGCGACCTGGCCCGCGGGATCCACCCGGCGGTGCTGACGGACCGCGGTCTCGACGCGGCGCTGTCGTCGGTGGCCTCGCGGTGCGCGGTGCCGGTACGGGTGTCGGTGGACCTGCCGGAGCGGCCCGCGTCGGCGGTGGAGGGGATCGCGTACTTCACCGTCTCGGAGCTGCTCCAGAACATCAGCAAGCACTCCGGGGCCCGTACGGCGGGCGTGGACGTGTGGCGGTCCGGGGGGCGGCTGCTGATCCAGGTCGCGGACGACGGCCGTGGCGGAGCGAGCACCGCGGGCCCGGGAACCGGCCTGGCGGGGCTGGCCGAGCGGCTGGACGCCGTGGACGGGGTGCTGGTCGTGGATTCGCCGGCAGACGGCGGCACCACCGTCACCGCCGAGCTCCCCTGGCGTTCCCGGTAGGGCGACGCGGCCGGTCGGCCGCCGTGGGTGTCCCCCGCTCCCGCTTCCACGTGATGATCGGACTCGCCTCCATCCGCCCCTCGGGCTGGGATGCTTGGCTGGGTCAGGTACATCGGACGACGTGGACGCGGGAGCTGCTGGATCGTGGAAGACAGGGTGCGGGTGGTCATCGCCGAGGATTCAGTGCTGCTGCGCGAGGGCCTGACCCGGTTGTTGACCGACCGGGGGCATGACGTCGTGGCCGGCGTCGGGGACGCGGAAGCCCTGATCAAGACGGTGGCGGAGCTGGCGGCCGAGGATGCGCTGCCGGACGTGGTGGTGGCTGACGTGCGGATGCCGCCGACACACACCGACGAGGGCGTGCGTGCGGCCGTACGGCTGCGGCGCGAGCATCCCGGCATAGGCGTGCTCGTGCTGTCGCAGTACGTGGAGGAGCAGTACGCCACCGAACTGCTGGCCGGTTCCAGCACCGGGGTGGGGTACCTCCTCAAGGACCGGGTGGCCGACGTGCGGGAGTTCCTGGACGCCGTCGTGCGCGTGGCCCGGGGCGGGACGGCGCTGGACCCCGAGGTGGTCGCCCAGCTGCTCGGCCGCAGCCGCAAGCAGGACGTGCTGGCGGGGCTGACCCCGCGCGAGCGCGAGGTGCTGGGCCTGATGGCCGAGGGACGGACCAATTCGGCGGTGGCGAAGCAGCTCGTGGTCAGCGACGGAGCCGTGGAGAAGCACGTCAGCAACATCTTCATGAAGCTCGGGCTGTCACCGAGCGACGGGGACCACCGGCGGGTCCTGGCTGTCCTCACCTACCTGCGGTCTTGATCGAAAACCCTCTCGACCAAGACTGGGCATTGATCAAAACCTTGATCAACTGACACCCTGTCAGGTGCGGCGATAGCACACCTGGCCGCTGGGGCTCGCACTATTTCTGCACGGCACGAAATCTCGGAATCTCTCGGAATCTCTTGGAATCGCAAGGGATTCTCTCGACAGACCGCCGCAGACGACGGTCCGGAATACGAGCGTCCCCGGAAAAGGCCAGTCCTACCGACGTAGGGTTGACCTTGGGAGCGGGAACGCCACGCCTCGAAGGAGGTCCAGTTCAGTGACCAGCCAGGTCAGTAGTCCAGCCGAACAGGCCGACGGGGCCGAAGGGGCCGAAGGAGCCGAAGGAGCCGTCGTCGGCGAACAACGGACACCCCCGGCCCCGAGCGGCAAGGAAGTACGCCGCCTCGACCGGGTGATCATCCGTTTCGCGGGTGACTCGGGTGACGGCATGCAGCTCACTGGTGACCGGTTCACCTCGGAGACGGCTTCCTTCGGGAACGACCTCTCCACGCTGCCGAACTTTCCGGCCGAGATCCGCGCCCCTGCCGGCACCCTGCCCGGCGTCTCCTCGTTCCAGTTGCATTTCGCCGATCACGACATCCTGACACCGGGCGATGCCCCGAACGTGCTGGTGGCGATGAATCCGGCGGCGCTGAAGGCGAACATCGGGGACGTCCCGCGCGGGGCCGAGATCATCATCAATACCGATGAATTCACCAAGCGCCCGATGGCGAAGGTCGGCTACGACACCTCGCCGCTGGAAGACGGCTCGCTGGGCGCCTACAACATCCACCCGGTGCCGCTGACCACGCTCACCGTGGAAGCGCTGAAGGACTTCGGGCTCTCCCGCAAGGAGGCCGAGCGCAGCAAGAACATGTTCGCGCTGGGCCTGCTGTCCTGGATGTACCACCGGCCCACGGAGGGCACGGAGAACTTCCTGCGGCAGAAGTTCGCGAAGAAGCCGGACATCGCCGAGGCGAACGTGGCCGCGTTCCGCGCGGGCTGGAACTTCGGGGAGACGACCGAGGACTTCGCGGTCTCCTACGAGGTGGCCCCGGCGACGCGGGCGTTCCCGACCGGCACCTACCGCAACATCTCCGGGAACCTGGCCCTGTCCTACGGCCTGATCGCGGCGAGCCGCCAGGCCGACCTGCCGCTCTACCTGGGCTCGTACCCGATCACTCCGGCGTCGGACATCCTGCACGAGCTGAGCAAGCACAAGAACTTCGGCGTGCGGACCTTCCAGGCCGAGGACGAGATCGCCGGCATCGGCGCGGCGCTCGGCGCGGCCTTCGGCGGCGCGCTCGGCGTGACCACCACCTCCGGCCCCGGCGTCGCCCTGAAGTCCGAGACGATCGGGCTGGCGGTGTCCCTGGAGCTGCCGCTGCTGATCGTGGACATCCAGCGCGGCGGCCCCTCCACCGGCCTGCCGACCAAGACCGAGCAGGCGGACCTGCTCCAGGCGATGTACGGCCGCAACGGCGAGGCCCCCGTCCCCGTCGTGGCGCCCCGCACCCCCGCGGACTGCTTCGACGCCGCCCTCGACGCGGCGCGGATCGCGCTGACGTACCGGACCCCGGTGTTCCTGCTCTCCGACGGATACCTCGCCAACGGCTCCGAGCCCTGGCGCATCCCGGACGTCGCCGACCTCCCGGACCTGAAGGTGCAGTTCGCCTCCGGGCCCAACCAGCAGCTCGCGGACGGCACCGAGGTGTTCTGGCCGTACAAGCGGGACCCGCAGACCCTGGCCCGCCCCTGGGCGGTCCCGGGCACGCCCGGTCTGGAGCACCGGATCGGCGGCATCGAGAAGCAGGACGGCACGGGCAACATCTCCTACGACCCCGCCAACCACGACTTCATGGTCCGCACCCGCCAGGCCAAGATCGACGGCATCGAGGTCCCCGACCTGGAGGTCGACGACCCCGACCGGGCCCGCACCCTCGTCCTGGGCTGGGGCTCCACCTACGGCCCCATCACCGCCGCCGTCCGCCGTCTGCGCAATGTCGGCATCCCGGTCGCGCAGGCCCATCTGCGCCACCTCAACCCCTTCCCGAGGAATCTCGGGGAGGTCCTGAAGCGTTACGACAAGGTAGTGGTGCCGGAGATGAACCTCGGGCAGCTCGCCACCCTGATCCGGGCGAAGTACCTGGTGGACGCCCAGTCGTACACCCAGGTCAACGGAATGCCGTTCAAGGCCGAGCAGCTCTCGAAGGTTCTCAAGGAGGCCATCAATGACTGAGGTGACCGACGCCCCCCACCTGCTCTCGCTGGTACCCAAGGCCGAGGCCCAGCAGTCCATGAAGGACTTCAAATCGGACCAGGAGGTCCGCTGGTGCCCCGGCTGCGGTGACTACGCCGTCCTCGCAGCGGTCCAGGGCTTCATGCCCGAGCTGGGCCTGGCGAAGGAGAACATCGTCTTCGTCTCCGGCATCGGCTGCTCCTCCCGCTTCCCGTACTACATGAACACCTACGGGATGCACTCCATCCACGGCCGCGCACCGGCCATCGCCACCGGCCTGGCCACCTCCCGCCGCGACCTGTCCGTCTGGGTCGTCACCGGCGACGGCGACGCCCTCTCCATCGGCGGGAACCACCTGATCCACGCCCTGCGCCGCAACGTCAACCTCAAGATCCTGCTGTTCAACAACCGGATCTACGGACTCACCAAGGGCCAGTACTCACCCACCTCCGAAGTCGGCAAGATCACCAAATCCACGCCGATGGGCTCCCTCGACGCCCCCTTCAACCCCGTCTCCCTCGCCCTCGGAGCCGAGGCCACCTTCGTCGCCCGCACCATCGACTCCGACCGCAAGCACCTGACCGAGGTACTGCGGGCCGCCGCCGACCACCAGGGCACCGCCCTCGTCGAGATCTACCAGAACTGCAACATCTTCAACGACGGCGCCTTCGACGTGCTCAAGGACAACGTGCAGGCGCAGGAGGCCGTGATCCGGCTGGAGCACGGACAGCCGATCCGCTTCGGCGCCGACGGACACAAGGGCGTCGTACGCGATCAGGCCACCGGAGAGCTGGAGGTCGTCGCGGTGACCCCGGAGAACGAGT
Organism: Streptomyces sp. NBC_00597; assembly: GCF_041431095.1. GTDB lineage: Bacteria > Actinomycetota > Actinomycetes > Streptomycetales > Streptomycetaceae > Streptomyces. The sequence continues at coordinate 5,418,593 of NZ_CP107757.1, read as the reverse complement.
CCCGGATCCTGGTCCACGACGCGCACAGCGCCGGCCCGACCACCGCGTTCGCCCTGTCCCGGCTCGCGGACCCGCACACCCTGCACCAGACGCCCATCGGGGTCTTCCGCAGCGTGGAGCGGCCCGTCTACGACACGCTGATGGCCGAGCAGCTGGAGACCGCCGTCGACGCCAAGGGCAAGGGAGACCTCAGCACGCTCCTCGCCGGCAACGACACCTGGACGGTCATCGGCTAGCCCCACCGCCCGCACACGGCTACGGCCCGGAGTTCCTCAGGAGCTCCGGGCTCCGTCGTAGGCGGCGCGCGCCGCCTGGACCTCGGGAGTGCGCCGCTCGGTCCAGCGGGCGAGGGCCCACACCTGCTCGGCGGCCTCGCGCCCCAGCTCGGTCAGCGAATAGTCCACGCGCGGCGGGATCACGGGCTTGGCGTCGCGCAGCAGGAATCCGTCGCGCTCCAGCGTCTGGAGGGTCTGCGCCAGCATCTTCTCGCTGACGCCACCCACCTCGCGGCGCAGTTCGCTGAACCGGTAGGAGCGCTCAACGAGGGCGGCCAGGACCAGTACGCCCCAGCGGCTGGTGACGTGTTCCAGTACTCCGCGGGAGGGGCACATCGGCGCATTGACCATCGGAGCGTTGACCATCGGCGGCGCAGCGGCCGCCGTCGCGTTACTTACCTTCATACCAGTACCTTACTTTGAAGTGGGTACTTACGAAAGGTTAGCGCTGTCCTTAGGGTGGTGACACACCCCAACGCAAGGAGCGCACCCCATGAGCATCGTCGTCACCGGAGCCACCGGAGCCCTCGGCCGCCTCGTCGTCGAGGAGCTGCTGAACCAGGTTCCCGCCGAGCGCGTCGCCGTCGTCGTCCGCAGCAAGGAGAAGGCCGCCGACCTGGCCGAGCGCGGGGTCGAGGTGCGCGTCGCGGACTACGACGTCCCCGAGACCCTGGCCTCCGCCTTCCGCCCGGGCGACCGCGTCCTGCTGATCTCCGGCAACGAGGTCGGCCGTCGGGTGCCGCAGCACCTCGCGGTGATCGGGGCCGCGAAGGCCGCGGGCGTCGCCCAGCTCGCGTACACCGGGATCCTCGGCGGCCCCGAGGCCGACTTCGACCTGGCCGCCGAGCACAAGGTCACCGAGCAGGCCGTCCTGGACTCGGGCCTCCCCCACACCTTCCTGCGCAACGGCTGGTACCACGAGAACTACACGGGCCACCTGGGCACCGTCCTGGAGCACGGCGCGGTCGTGGGCAGCGCGGGCGAGGGCCGGATCGCCTCTGCCGCACGGGCGGACTACGCCGCCGCGGCGGCCGCCGTGCTGACCGGCGAGGGCCACCTGAACCAGGTGTACGAGCTCTCCGGCGACACCGCGTGGAGCCTGGCGGAGTACGCGGCAGAGGTCGCGGCCCAGACCGGCAAGGAGGTCGCGTACAGCGAGGTCCCGGCCGGGACGCACCTGTCGATCCTGACCGACGCCGGGGTCCCCGAGGGCTTCGCGGCGATCCTCGTCGACGTGGACGCGGCGATCTCCCGCGGCCGGCTGGCCCACACCGGCGGGGACCTGTCCCGGCTCATCGGCCGCCCGACGACCCCGGTGGCCCACGCGATCGCCTCCGCCCTGGCCTGAGCCGACGCGGCCCCGGCCACACAAGGCCTCGAAGATGTCATGAGTATCTCGTGTCTACGGGCATGACATCCGGCCCCTCCGGCGCTACCTTCGTGAAGTTGGCTGGAATGTGACTGGAGGCCCCCGTGAAAGCGGAGAACGAGCAGCGCACGGGTTTGCTCTACGGATTCGGCGCCTACGGGATGTGGGGGCTGGTCCCCTTGTTCTGGCCGCTGCTCAAGCCGGCCGGGGCCATCGAGATCCTCGCCCACCGCATGGTTTGGTCGCTGGGCGTGGTCGGGGTGCTGCTGCTCGCCATGCGCCGCTGGGGCTGGATACGGGAGCTGCTCCGGCAGCCCCGCAAGCTCGGCCTGACCGCGCTGGCCGCCTCGGTGATCTCCGTGAACTGGGGCCTGTACATCTGGGCCGTCAACAACGGCGCGGTCGTCGAGGCCAGCCTCGGCTACTTCATCAACCCGCTGGTCACCATCGGGATCGGCGTGCTGGTACTCGGCGAGCGCCTGCGCCGCGCACAGTGGGCGGCGGTCGGCATCGGCGTGGCCGCCGTGCTGGTGCTCGCCATCGGGTACGGGCGGCCGCCGTGGATCTCGCTGGTGCTGGCCTTCACCTTCGCCGCGTACGGGCTGATCAAGAAGAAGCTCAACATGGGCGGGGTCGAGTCGCTCGCCGCCGAGACCGCGCTGCTGTTCCTGCCCGCCCTCGGTTACCTGCTGTGGCTGGGGACGCAGGGCCGGTTGAGCTTCGCCTCAGAGGGCCTCGGGCACTCCGCGCTGCTCGCCTCGACCGGACTGGTCACGGCGATCCCGCTGGTCTGCTTCGGAGCGGCCGCGATCCGGGTCCCGCTGTCCACGCTCGGGCTGCTCCAGTACCTGGCCCCGGTGTTCCAGTTCGGGCTCGGCGTCGTGTACTTCCACGAGGCGATGCCGCCGGAGCGCTGGGCCGGGTTCTCCCTGGTCTGGCTGGCGCTCGCGCTGCTGACCTGGGACGCCCTGCGCACGGCGCGCAAGAACCGGGCCGAGGCGGCGCGGCTCGAACAGGCCCGCACCGCCGGACCGGTGGCGGTACCGGAGCCCGTGCCCGCGCCTGCGCCCGAGCCCGCGTAGGGCCACCGGCACCGCACCGCGCGCCCCTCACCCCCACGATCCCCGTCACGGAACCCTCGCCCAGCTACCACTGGGAGGCGTCCCGTGGCGGGGATCGTCCGTTTTCCGAACCATCCTGACCGGATCTCGGTCTTGACGGACAGTCACATCTCCACTGAACATCAGGCTCGCACTGACGCACTATCGCTCAAATGCGCCACCCCGCACGTTCCGTTCAATCCCCAACGGAATTCCGGAGTCCCCCACATGAGCCTGTCCGTCTCCCGGCGCCTGGCCGCCGTGACCGCGATCGCGGTCGCCGGTCTGTTCGCCTCCTCCGCCCCCGCCGCACTCGCCGCCCCCACGGCGCTGACCGCGGCGCCGACACCGCCCGACATTCCGGTCGCCAACGTCAAGGCGCACCTGGCGCAGCTCCAGTCCATAGCCACCGCCAACGCCGGCAACCGCGCCCACGGCCGCGCCGGCTACAAGGCCTCGATCGACTACGTGAAGGCCAAGCTCGACGCGGCCGGTTTCACCACCACCCTGCAGACCTTCACCAGCAGCGGCGCGACCGGCTACAACCTGATCGCCGACTGGCCGGGCGGCGACCCCAACTCGGTGCTGATGTCCGGCTCGCACCTGGACTCGGTGACCGCGGGTCCCGGCATCAACGACAACGGTTCCGGCTCGGCAGCCGTTCTGGAGACGGCGCTCGCCGTCTCGCGCGCCCAGCTCCAGCCCACCAAGCACCTGCGGTTCGGTTGGTGGGGCGCGGAGGAGCTCGGCATGGTCGGGTCGAAGTACTACGTGAACAACCTGCCGAGCACCGAGAAGGCGAAGATCTCCGGCTACCTGAACTTCGACATGATCGGCTCGCCGAACCCGGGCTACTTCGTCTACGACGACGACCCGACCATCGAGCAGACCTTCAAGAACTACTACGCGGGGATCGGCGTCCCGACGGAGATCGAGACCGAGGGCGACGGCCGCTCCGACCACGCCCCGTTCAAGAACGCGGGCATCCCGGTCGGCGGCCTGTTCTCCGGCGCCGACTACACCAAGACGGCGGCGCAGGCGCAGAAGTGGGGCGGCACCTCGGGGCAGGCCTTCGACCGCTGCTACCACGCCTCGTGCGACACGTCGGCGAACATCGACGACACCGCCCTGGACCGCAACTCCGACGCCATCGCGTACGCGATCTGGAACCTGGGGGCGGCCACCCCGGTCCCGCCGGGCCCGTCCTTCGAGAACACCGCGGACGTGAACATCCCGGACTCCCCCGGAGCCGCGGTGACCTCGCCCGTCACGGTCTCCGGCGTCGCGGGCAACGCCCCTGCCACCACCAAGGTCGACGTGAACATCGTCCACACCTACCGCGGTGACCTGGTGGTCGACCTGGTCGCCCCCGACGGCACGGTCTACAACCTGCACAACCGCAGCGGCGGCAGCGCCGACAACCTCGTCCAGACGTACACGGTCAACGCCTCCGGCGAGGTGGCCAACGGCGTCTGGAAGCTCCAGGTCAAGGACGCGGCGGCGCAGGACACCGGCTACATCAACAGCTGGAAGATCACCTTCTAGGACGTGTCCGGCCCTAGGACGGCGGGACCGTCAGCGGCTCCTGTATGAGGGCGCGGAGCTCCTCGGCGACCGCTGCGATGTCGGCGCGGCCCAGCTTCGCCGCTTCCACCAGGTCGCCGAGGTCCTCCGGCGACGGCAGTTGCCTGGCCCCCGCCACGCGCAGGTACGAGCGCGTGGCGGCGGCCGCGTAGAACTCGTTCATCGGCGATTCCAGCGCCGGGCACACCGCGAGGGTGTGCAGAAACGCGGCGGCCCGCCACGCGGTGTCCGGGGCGGGCTGTTCGGGCACCAGGACGAGGTCGTTCTGGTGCCGGGCGACCGCGGCGGCCACCCCTGAGGGATCCCACACGGCGGGATCTGACGGGAGATGGTGGGCCAGAGCGGTCCAGGCCCACTCCATGGTGATCTTCAATTGCCGAACCGCTGCTGGAAGTAGCCCCAGTGATCGGCGAACTCCTCGATGCCGGACAGGAAGTTCTTGCGGTCCTCGTCCAGCTCGCGTTCCGTCACCTCGGTGATCAGTGCGGTGACCGTCGTGCCCAGCGCCGCCGCGCGTGCCTTGAGGCGCTCGTGGAACTCTTCGTCCAGGCGGATGGTCACGTGTCTCGACATGCTTTTCACGGTACAGCGGGCTCGCTGTACACAGGGGCGGAACGGCGGAAGGGTGGGCAGGGACACAGTCCCCGCCCACCCTTCGGACAGCTGCCCGCCGCGGCGGGGTTACTTGTTGGCGTCGGCCGCCTGCACCAGCGCGTCCTTGGTGACCGCGCCGACGTAGACCTTGCCGTCGTCCGTGATCAGGGCGTTGACCAGGCGGGTCTTGAAGACCCGGCCCTCGCCGAACTTGCCGGTGACCTTGCCCCCGAGGGAGTCGAGGAACTGCTTGGCCTCCTTCGGCGCGTTCTTGCCGTTCGCCGCCTTGTCGAGGTCCTGGAGGCCCTTGCCGGCGCCCGTGTCGATGCGGGCGATGGCCGACCAGCCCTCGCCGAGGACCTTCGTGTCGCCCTTGCCGCCCTTGCCGGCCGCGCCGCCGGTCAGGGCGTCGAGGCCGGGGAGGGACTCCAGGCCCTTGAACTCCTTGCCGTGCCCGGCTCCGCCCTTGGCCTCCTCGGCAGCGCCCTCGGTCACCTTGGCGCCCTTGGGCGCGGTGAACGCGAACGTGTCGGCGGGCGGCTTGGCGAAGTCCACCTTGGTGAACCCGGCGTCGACGATCGGCTTGCCGCCCTCGGTGGCCAGCAGCTGCACGCGCAGCGGCACGCCGTTCTTGGCGTCCACCGCGATCTTGACCGAGGCGACGGTGGATCCGGCGTGCTTCGGCTTCAGCACCAGCTGGTAGGCGTCCCGGCCGGCGACCTGGGCGGTCTCGCCCACGCTGACGTCCGTGGTCGGGCCGGCGGCCTTCAGCACGTCCTGCGCGAGCTGCTGGGGCGAGGCGCCGCCCAGCCGGTCCGCGGTCTTCTTCCCGTCCTTGCCTGCCGCCGCGCCTTCGGGGTGCTTCTCGTGCCAGACCTCGTTGGCCTTGGTGTCGTACCCCCAGACGTCGGCGCCGTTGTGGACGAGGCTGTACTCGTCCTTGCCGTCCACGAACGTGAGCTTCTGGCGGTCCGGTCCGTCGGCCGCGACGCGCACGGTGTGCGTGCCGTTCGCCAGCTGCGCGATCTTGTCCTCGGGGTTGGCCGAGCCTCCCGCGACACCCCCGCCGCCGAGGAGGCCGCTCGCCAGGGTCGGAAGACCCAAGTCGGTGCTGATCTTCGCGCTGCCGGACAGCTGCTGCACGTCGGAGGCGGCCACCTTCTCGATGAGCTGCTGCGCCGTCACCTTCGGCAGGTCGGGGCCCCCGGAGTTCGCGAAGGCCGGGACCATCGCCACGGTCGCGGCGGCCACACCCGCCACCGCTACCGGTACGGCGTACCGGGCGGCCTTGCGGGTCTTTGCGTTCGTTGCCATGTCTGCCCTACCTCTTTGTCACCCGTTCTGGTGTGTCTCCATCTGACCAAAGGGGAGGGGGTCGGGGCGTCACTCCCCGGGCTCAACTCGGCGTACGCCCCAGGGATGACACGGCGAGGGCCCCGCATCCTCCTACCCGTAGGGGATGCGGGGCCCTCGCCTGCGCCACACGACGTATCCGGTCGTACCGGGCCGTACCCGGCCTGTGCCCGGCCTGTGCCCGGTCACGTCCTAGCCGGCGCGGTGCACCACCGCGTCGCACAGCTCTTCGAGCGCCGACTTCGCGAAGCACTCCGGCAGCGGCGCGAGCGCGGCCCGCGCTTCCTGCGCGTACCGGATGGTGTCGCGGCGGGCCTGCTCCAGGGCGGGGTGCACCCGCAGCCGGGCGAGCACCTCCGCATGCAGGGCGTCGTCCGTCAGGTCGCCGTCCAGCAGGCCCACGAGCTCCAGGTCGTCGGGGTCGCCGCCCTGGGCCGCCATCTGGCGCAGCTGCAGCACGGGCAGCGTGGGGATGCCCTCGCGCAGGTCCGTCCCCGGGGTCTTGCCGGACTCGTGCGAGTCGGAGGCGATGTCGAGGAGGTCGTCGGCGAGCTGGAAGGCGGTGCCGAGGCGTTCGCCGTACTGGGTCAGGATGTCGACGACCGACTCGTCGGCGCCGGACATCAGCGCGCCGAACCGGCCGGAGACCGCGATCAGCGAGCCGGTCTTGCCGGCGATGACGTCGAGGTAGTGGGCGACGGGGTCGCGGCCGTCGCGCGGACCGGCGGTCTCCAGGATCTGGCCCGTCACCAGCCGCTCGAAGGCCTCGGCCTGGATGCGCACGGCTTCCGGCCCGAGGTCGGCCAGGATGTGCGAGGCGCGGGCGAACAGGAAGTCACCCGTCAGGACGGCCAGCGAGTTGCCCCAGCGGGCGTTGGCGCTGGCCACGCCGCGGCGCTCGTCCGCCTCGTCCATGATGTCGTCGTGGTAGAGCGTCGCCAGGTGGGTGAGCTCGACGACGACCGCGGCGGGCACGATCCCGGGCGCGTAGGGATCGCCGAACCGGGAGGCGAGCATCACGAGCAGCGGCCGGAACCGCTTGCCGCCGGCCCGGAGCAGGTGCTGTGCGGCCTCGGTGATGAAGGGGACTTCGCTCTTGGTGGCCTCCAGCAGACCCGCCTCGACGGCGGCCAGTCCGGCCTGGACATCGGTCTCAAGAGCCTGGTCCCGCACGCTCAGTCCGAACGGCCCGACGACGGTCACGAGGGGTACTCCTGTCTGCTGACGATCACGGTGACGATCACCTGGATTGTCGATGTGTCGCTGCCTTCACTCAAGCCAGCGTATCCGGTCTGTTTTCGATCACCGAGAGCGCCCGTCATGTCGCCACCCACGCACTGCCCGATGCGCACCGGTATGTTCAGGAGGAGCCGAAACACCTGGAGAATACGTTTTGTCCAGAACTGGCACTGCACTAAACCGCCGTCGGGTGGCTGACGACGGGCCGCTGCGTCGACCTGCTGACGCTCGTCCCGGTGATCGCTCCGGCCGTCTCCTTCGCGGTCGTGTTCCGCAGCCCGCGGGTGACCCGTGAGTGGCACGGGCGGCTGCGCCCGTACGTGGGTCCCTCCCCGCACGATGCACCCCCTCCACTGAGGCGAACGAGGCGACGAGGCGGTTCCCACATGATCATCCGTACCGAGTTCCCGTACCCGACGGCGCACGAGGACGTCCGGATCCCGATGCCGGACGGCGTGGAGCTGTACGCCCGGATCTGGCGCCCCGTGACGGACGAGCCGGTCCCGGCCCTACTGGAGTACGTGCCGTACCGGCTGACCGACTGGACCGCGCCGCGCGACTGGCAGCGCCACCCCTGGTACGCGGGCCACGGCTACGCCTCGGTCCGGGTGGACGTACGGGGCCACGGCTGCAGCGGCGGGAACCCGGGCGACGAGTACGACGCGCGGGAACTGACCGACGGGATCGCGGTGGTGCAGTGGCTGGCGGAGCAGGAGTGGTGCACGGGGTCGGTGGGGATGTTCGGGATCTCGTGGGGCGGTTCCAACTCCCTGCAGATCGCGGCGCTGGCACCACCGGCCCTGAAGGCGGTCGTCACCGTCTGCTCCACGGACGACCGCTACGACAACGACGTCCATTACATGGGCGGCTCGGTGCTCGCCGTGGACATGCACGCGTGGGCGGCGACCATGCTGGCCTTCGCGGCCCGCCCGCCGGACCCGCTGTTCGCCGGCGAGGGCTGGCGCGGGCAGTGGTTGGCGCGGCTGGAATCCGTCGAACCCCTGATCCACACCTGGCTGGCGCACCAGACGCGGGACGACTACTGGCGCCACGGCAGCGTCTGCGAGGACTACCCGGCGATCGGCGCGGCCGTGCTCGCGGTCGGCGGCTGGCACGACCCGTACCGGGACACGGTGCTGCGGCTGGTGTCCCACCTGCCCGCCGAACGGGTCCGCGGGCTGATCGGGCCCTGGTCGCACCAGTACCCGGACCGGGGGCTGCCGCCGGGCCCGTCGATCGGGTTCCTCCAGGAGACCCTGCGCTGGTGGGACCACTGGCTGAAGGGCACGGACAACGGGGTGATGGACGAGCCGCTGTTGCGCTCCTGGATCTCGGAGTCCCATCCGCCGGCGACCTCGTACGAGGTGCTGCCGGGCCGCTGGGTCGGGGACTCCGAGTGGCCCTCCCCCGCCGTCACGCCGGTCACCTACGCGCTCCAGGGCGCGCCGGTGGCCATCGCGTCCCCGCAGCACACGGGACTGGACGCGGGGCGGTTCTTCCCGTTCGGCAACTCCGCGGACCTGCCGCCGGACCAGCGGGAGGAGGACGCGAAGTCGGCCTGCTTCGAGTTCCCGGTGGGGCGTGGGCCGGTGGAGGTCCTGGGCCGGGCCCGGGTGACGGCCCGGCTGCGGATGGACGTCCCGTACGGCCAGGTGGTGGCCCGGCTGTGCGACGTGGCGCCCGACGGCTCCTCGACGCTGGTCACCCGGGGCGCGCTGAACCTCTCCGCCAGGCTGGGCCGGGACAAGGCGGTGCCCTGGCCGGTGGGGGCGTACGAGGACGTGGTCTTCGAGCTGAACGGCATCGGGCACTGCTTCGCGGCCGGCCACCGCATCCGGCTCGCGCTGTCCTCGGCGTACTGGCCGTGGATCTGGCCGCGGGCCGGCTCGGAGGCGGGCTGGACCCTGGACCCGGCGGGCAGTTCGCTGGTCCTGCCGGTCCGGTCCGCGGATCCCGAGGACCGCGGCGGGATCGCGTTCGAGCCGCCGGAGCAGTCGGAGCCGCTCGGGGTGTCGTACCCGGCCACGCTGGACGAACCGCGGCCGCAGCGGCTGGTCGTACGGGACGTCGCGCGCGGCAGGTGGCGACTGGAGGTCGACCCCCGGTACGGCGGGACCCGGGTGTACCCGGACGGCCTGGAGTACGGCGAGGAGGCGCTGGAGGTGTACGAGATCGACTCGGCGGACCCGCTGTCGGCCCGGACCCGCTCGGACTGGCGGATCCGGCTGCACCGGCCCGAGCTGGCCTGGGACGTACGGGTGGAGACCCGCTCGGAGGTCTCCTGCGACGAGGGCGGCTTCCTGACCTCGAACGAGCTGGTGTGCCGGGAGGGCGAGGAGGTGGTCTTCCACCGCACGTGGGAGCGCCGCCTACCGCGCGCCGCAGGCTGAGGCCGCAGGCCGGGGCCGCCACACCGGGGCCGTCAGGCCGGGCCGACAGGCCCGGCCGACAGGCCCGGCCGACAGGCCCGGCCGACAGGCCCGGCCGTCAGGCGAAGAGGCGCTCCAGGACCACCGCGATGCCGTCCTCCTCGTTGGACAGCGTCAGCTCGTCGGCCACGGCCACCAGCTCGCGGTGGGCGTTGGCCATCGCGACGCCGTGCGCCGCCCACGCGAACATCGGGACGTCGTTCGGCATGTCGCCGAAGGCGATCGTCGACGCCGGGCCGACGCCCAGCACCTGCGCCGCCAGGGCCAGCCCGCTCGCCTTGCTGACGCCCGGCGGCTGGAGCTCCACCGTGTGCTCCCCCGCCATCGTCACGTTGACCATGTGGCCGACGACCCCGCGGGCCACCCGGGTCAGTTCGTCGTCGTCGAGCTCCGGGTGCTGGAGCAGCACCTTGTTGATCGGTGCGGTCCACAGGTCGGACCGACGCGGTACCCGCACCGTCGGCAGGTGCGGGTGCGGCATCCGGTAGCCGGGCGCGATCAGCATCTCGGCGTCCACGCCTTCCCCGTCGACCGCCGCGTAGACCTCTCCGATCTCCGCCTCGATCTTCCCGAGCGCCACCTCCGCCAGCTCCCGGTCCATCTCCACGGAGTGCAGCAGGCGCCCGCGCGCCGTGTCGTACACCTGCGCGCCCTGCCCGCACACCGCGAGCCCTGTGTAGCCGAGGTCGTCCAGGACGTGCCGGACCTGCGGGACGGGGCGTCCGGTGACGATGATGTGCTGGGCGCCGGCGGCGCGCGCCGTCGCGAGCGCCGCGTAGGAGCGCGCGGAGACGGTGTCTCCGGCGCGCAGCAGGGTCCCGTCCAGGTCAGTGGCGATCAGGGTGAAGGGGAGGGCCGAAAGCGGAGCGGAAGTCACGGCGCAAGGATACGGACCCCATTGGACAAGTCCTACAAATAGAGCCCGAATCCGGCCTCCCACAGGTCCCACTGGGCACGTAACGTATCAACCAGCCACCGGGACACCCCCGGACCGCGTCGAAAGCGAGGCAGTACCCCATGCCCCAGCAGAGCCCCCTCGATGTCCCCGAGGGCGACCCGTTCGGGCCGCACAACCTCCCGTACGGCGTCTTCTCCACCTCCGGGGAACCCCGCCGTCGCATCGGTGTGCGCATCGGCGGACACGTGCTCGACGCGGGGGCGGCCGCTACCGCGCTCGGTTCCCCGTACGCGGCGCTGCTCGGGCAGGCCTCGCTCAACCCGCTGCTGGCCGCCGGCCGCACCGCCTGGCGCGACGTGCGCCGCGCGCTGACCGCGTGGGTGACCGACCCCGGCCACCGGGAGACCGTCGAGCCGCACCTCCTCCCGCTCGACGCCGTCACCCTGCACCTGCCGTACGAGGTCGCCGACTACGTCGACTTCTACGCGAGCGAGCACCACGCCACCAACGTCGGCAAGATGTTCCGCCCGGACGGGGACGCGCTGACCCCCAACTGGAAGCACCTGCCGATCGGTTACCACGGCCGTTCCGGCACGATCGTCGTCTCCGGCACCGACGTCGTCCGCCCCTCCGGGCAGCGCAAGGCCCCCGCCGACCCGGCGCCCGTCTTCGGCCCGTCCGTCAAGCTCGACATCGAGGCGGAGGTCGGCTTCGTCGTCGGCACCCCCTCCGAGCTGGGCCGCCCGGTGCCGCTGGCCGAGTTCGAGGACCACGTCTTCGGGCTGTTCCTGCTCAACGACTGGTCGGCGCGCGACATCCAGGCCTGGGAGTACGTGCCGCTGGGCCCCTTCCTCGGCAAGTCCTTCGCGACCTCCGTCTCCGCCTGGGTCACCCCGCTGGAGGCCCTGGACGCGGCCCGGGTCACGCCGCCCGCCCGCGACTTCCCGCTGCTGCCCTACCTCGACGACGCCGAAGCCGACCGGCCCGGCGGCTTCGACCTGCACATCACCGTTTCCATCAACGGGCAGGAGGTCGCGCGGCCGCCGTTCGCGACGATGTACTGGACCGCCGCCCAGCAGCTCGCGCACATGACCGTCAACGGCGCCTCCCTGCGCACCGGCGACGTCTACGGCTCGGGCACGGTCAGCGGCCCCGAGGTCGCCCAGCGCGGCTCGCTGCTGGAGCTGACGTGGAACGGGCGCGACGCGATCGAGCTCGCCGACGGCAAGCGCACCTTCCTTGAGGACGGCGACACCGTCACCCTCACCGCCTGGGCACCGGGCCCCGAGGGCACCCGGGTCGGCCTCGGCGAGGTCACCGGCCGCATTGTGGGATCCCGCTAGTCCGCCCCTCGGGACGAACGGCCTCACCGGGGTGGCGGATCTTTCCGCCACCCCGTCGTCGTAGCAGGTCACAGCCCTGCGGATGAGGGCGCGCGGTGGCGCAACACTGCGGCAACACCACCGGCCGGAAGCCGTCGGTATGTTCCCTGCCATGCCAGCCGAACGCATCCGTGAGCACACCGTCCCGGTCGCCGCCGCGCGCCGGCGGCGACTGCGCGCGGACCAGGCGCGGCAGCTCGCCGACCTGCTGCGCCACCAGATCCTGGCCGGCGGGTACCCCGACGGCGTCCTCCCCCTGGAGGACGCCCTCGCCGCCGACTACGGGGCCGGCCGCAACACCGTCCGCCAGGCCCTCGACCTGCTGCGCGGCGAGCGCCTCGTCGAACGCCGGCCCGGCGTCGGTACCGTCGTCGTCTGCGAGAAGTACCCGCACGGCCTCGACCGGCTCCAGGGCCTGGCCGAGACCCTGCACGAGCACGGCCGGGTGACCAACGAGGTCCGCACCGTCGGTCCGGTGCGCGCCCCCGCCCCCGTGGCCGCCCGGCTGCGGCTTCCCGAGCACGCCGACGTGCTCTACATCGAGCGGCTGCGGCGGCTGAACGGGCTGCCGCTCTCCCTCGACCTCACGTACGTCCCCCTGGACATCGGCGCCGAACTCATCGGCTGCGACCTGGAGAACACCGACGTCTTCCGGCTGCTGGAGTCCCTGACGGGACAGCCCCTCGGCCACGCCGAGATCACCCTTGAGGCCGTCAACGCGGACGCGCACTCCGCCGCCGTCCTCCAAGCCCCGCGCGGGGCCGCCGTGCTGATGCTGGAGCGGCTCACCCACCTGGGCGACGGCCGGCCCGTGGACCTGGAGTTCATCCGCTTCCGCGGCGACCGGATCACCATGAGCGGCGTGCTCCGCCGCTCCCTCTGAGCCCCTTTCCCCACCCCTTTCCTGGAGACAGCCATGCCCGTGGTCCCCCAGCGCGGCGACGTGCCCGTGACGATCGACGAGTCCCTGTGCATCGACGGCTGCACCCTCTGCGTCGACATGTGTCCGCTCGACTCGCTCGCGATCCACCAGGACAGCGGCAAGGCCTACATGCACGTGGACGAGTGCTGGTACTGCGGCCCGTGCGCCGCCCGCTGTCCCACCGGCGCGGTGACCGTCAACATGCCCTATCTCCTCCGGTGATCCCGATGACTCCGGTGACTCAGGTGACCCCGGTGAAAGGCCCGCTTCCCATGTTCCGTACGAGAGCCCTCGCACCCGCCGCCCTGCTGCTCCTCGCCCCGCTGGCCACCGCGTGCGGCGGGGACGCGGCCGGCGCGGACGGCCCGGGGACCGTGACCGTCACGGTCGGCTACCAGTCCAAGACCGTCAACACCGTCACCGCCGGCACCCTGCTGCGCTCCCTCGGCTACTTCGAGCAGGAGCTCGCGGCGCGCGGCAAGAAGGACGGCATCACCTACAAGGTCGACTGGCAGGACTACGCCACCGGTGCGCCCATCACCGCCCAGATGACCGCCGGCAAGATCGACATCGGCTCGATGGGCGATTTCCCGCTCCTGATCAACGCGGCGCGCGGCAAGGAGCTGGGGCAGCCCACCCGGCTCGTCTCCGTGACCGGCTACAACCTGCGCGGCGGCCTCAACACCATCGTCACGGCGCCCGGCGCGAAGCTCGAATCGCTGGCCGACCTGCGCGGCAAGAAGGTGTCGACCTCGGTCGGCTCGGCTGCCGACGGGACCCTGGTACGGGCCCTGCAGCGCGCCGGGATCGACCCGGCCACCGGGATCCAGAAGCTCAACCAGCAGCCCAGCGTGGGGGCTTCGGCACTCCAAGCGGGCAGCGCGGACGCGCTGTCGCAGTTCGTGGCCTGGCCGGGGCAGCTCGCGTACGAGGGCAAGGCCAAGGCGCTCTACGACGGCGCCGAACTGAACCTGCCGACCTTCCACGGGGTCACGGTCCGGCAGGGGTTCGCGGCGCAGCGGCCCGGCGTGCTGGACGACTTCCTGCGGGCCCAGCGCAAGGCGACCGACTACCTGCGGACCCGGCCGGTCGCGGCGGCCGAGTCGGTGGCGAAGGACACCGGCCTGCCGGCGGAGGTCGTCTACCTCTACAACGGGTCGAACGGGATCGCGACGTTCGACCCGGCGCTGCGGCCGGAGCTGCTGGCGGCGCTGAAGGAGGACGTACCGGTCCTCAAGGACGCGAAGCTGGTCGGCGACGTGGACGTCGACGGGTTCGTGGACCCGGCGCCGCTGAAGCGGCTCGCGGCGGACCTGGGACCGGACTATCCGGTGGCCGCGGCCGCCCGACCGGAGCTGTGGCTGAAGAACGAGACCGCCACCCGGACCTTCGACACCCCGGCGGCCCTGCTGAAGGCCCTCAAGGGCGCGGACGTCCGGGCGGCGTACGTCCCGGACGCGGTGACGGGCACGCTCTGGTTCGCGGACAAGGCGGTCTGGGTGGCGGAGGGCTCCGAACTGCGGGCGTTCGTCACGCCGGCGGGCGCCAAGGCGTACGTCGACGGGCACCAGGGATCCGGGGCGCGGATCGTGAGCTTCGCCGAAGCCGGAGGCATCGCGTCATGACCCCCGGGCGCCGGCTGCTGCGCGTGGCTTCGCTGGGGGTGGCCCTGGCGGTCTGGCAGACGCTGACTTCCCTCGACGTGGAACTGTGGCTGCGGTTCGGGCAGTTCCCGACGGTGACGGAGGTCGCGGCGAAGCTCGCCGAACGGGCCTCGACCGGGCCCTACTGGCAGGACCTGGCCGACAGCCTGCGCCGCATCGTGTCGGGATTCGCGCTGGCCGCGGTCCTGGGCGTGGCGGTGGGCACGGCGATCGCCCGCTCGCGGGTGGCGGCGGACGTGCTCGGCCCGGTGCTGGAGGTGCTGCGGCCGATCCCGGCGATCGCGTTGGTGCCGGTGGCGATCTTGCTGTTCCCCTCGAACGAGCAGGGGATCGTGTTCATCACCTGCGCGGCGGCGTTCTTCCCGGTGCTGGTGTCGACGCGGCACGCGGTGGCCGCGCTGTCCCCCGTCTGGGAGGAGGCCGTCCTGACGATGGGCGGCGGCCGCGGACGGGTCCTGCTGTCGGTGGTCCTGCCCGGCGCGCTCCCCGGGATCTTCGGCGGGCTGTCCGTCGGGATCGGGGTGTCGTGGATCTGTGTGATCTCCGCCGAGATGATCTCGGGGGAGTACGGGGTGGGCTACCGCACGTGGCAGGACTACACGGTGGTGGACTACCCGGGCGTGTTCGTCGGGATGGTGACGATCGGGGCCCTCGGCTGGCTGACGTCGACGGCGGTGGAGCGCACGGGCCGCCGCCTGACCCGCTGGCTCCCCACCCGCGCCCCGGGCTCGGCCCTTGCGTCCCCCGGCCCCCCGGCCCCCGCCGAGGGGCCGCACCCCGGGTCCGCCACTGCGTCAGCGGACCCGGGGTCCGCGGACGGATCCGCCCCGCCCGGCGGCCGGCACCTGTCCGGCGTCCGCTCGCCGTGACCCGCTGCGCGGAGCCCTGCCCCACCCCGCCCTTCCCCCGTTCCCACCCCGGCCACCGCTGGGAGGTGCTTTCAGGGCTCGGCCCGGACGCGTTTCGGTGCGGCGCCGCGGACGGGGTGCCCCCGGCCCTCCCCCGGCCACCGCCGGGGGGACCCCCAGCGCCTTCCGCGCCGGCGGGGCCGGATCGACCTGGCGGCCCGGACGGGCGCGGCGCCGGGCCCCCGGGCACGGGAGCGGAGCCGGGCGTGAGCGGCGCCGAGACCGGCCCGTCGGAACTGCAACTCGAAGGAGTGACCATGACCACCGCGACCACCACCGGCGCAGCCTTCCGGCTGCACGGTGTCCGGCTCGGACACCCGGGGAACACCGTGCTCCGGGGACTCGACCTCACCGTCCGGCCCGGCGAGGTACTGGCCGTCGTGGGGCCCTCCGGCTGCGGGAAGTCGACCCTGCTGCGCACGCTGGCCGGGCTGCTGCCCTCCCGGGGCGGGGCCGTGGAACAGGACGGCCGTCCGATCGGGGGCCCGCACGCCGACCGGGCGCTCGTCTTCCAGGAGGACGCCCTCCTCCCCTGGCGGACCGCCCTCGCCAACGTCGAACTCCCGCTCGCCATCCGGAAAGAGCCCAAGGCGGAGCGCCGCCGCACCGCCACCGAGTGGCTGGGCCGTGTCGGCCTCGCCGACCACGCGCACAGGCTTCCGCACCAGCTCTCCGGCGGACAGCGCCAGCGCGTCCAGCTGGCGCGCGCCCTCGCCGCGCGCCCGCGCGCCGTGCTCATGGACGAGCCTTTCGGGGCACTCGACGCCCAGACCCGCGCCGGGATGCAGGACCTCCTGGTCGACGTGCTCGCCGGCACCGGGGCGACGGTCGTCTTCGTCACCCACGACGTGGACGAGGCCCTCTTCCTGGGTGACCGCGTCGTGCTCCTCGCCGCCGGCGCGCTGCTGGACGTACTCGACGTACCGCTTCCGCGCGAGCGGACCGCGGACCACTCCGCCCTCCGGCGCCGGATCCTCTCCTCCCTCTGACCTCCAACTCCCCAAGGACCCCACCATGGACATCCCCGCGATCGCCGACGCCGAGGAAATCTCCTGCGACGTACTCGTCATCGGCGGCGGCACCGCCGGCACGATGGCGGCGCTGACCGCCGCCGGGCGCGGCGCGCGGGTCCTGCTGCTGGAGAAGGCGCACGTGCGCCACTCCGGCGCCCTCGCCATGGGCATGGACGGCGTGAACAACGCGGTCGTCCCCGGCCGCGCCGAGCCCGACGACTACGTCGCCGAGATCACCCGCGCCAACGACGGCGTCGTCGACCAGTCCACGGTCCGCCAGACCGCCACCCGCGGCTTCGCGATGGTGCAGCGCCTGGAGTCGTACGGCGTGAAGTTCGAGAAGGACGAGCACGGCGAGTACGCGGTCCGTCGGGTGCACCGCTCCGGCTCGTACGTGCTCCCGATGCCGGAGGGCAAGGACGTCAAGAAGGTCCTCTACCGGCAGCTGCGCCGCCGCGAGATGCGCGAGCGGATCCGGATCGAGAACCGGGTGATGCCGGTTCGCGTCCTCACCTCGCCCGAGGACGGCCGGGCGATCGGCGCCGCAGCCTTCAACACCCGTACCGGGGCCTTCGTGACGGTCCGCGCGGGCGCCGTGATCCTCGCGACCGGCCCCTGCGGCCGGCTCGGACTCCCCGCTTCCGGGTACCTGTACGGGACGTACGAGAACCCCACCAACGCGGGCGACGGGTACGCCATGGCCTACCACGCGGGCGCGGCCCTCACCGGGATCGAATGCTTCCAGATCAACCCGCTGATCAAGGACTACAACGGGCCGGCGTGCGCGTACGTCGCGAACCCCTTCGGCGGCTACCAGGTCAACCGGCACGGCGAGCGGTTCGTCGACTCCGACTACTGGTCGGGGCAGATGATGTCGGAGTTCGCGGCCGAACTCGCCTCGGACCGGGGCCCGGTGTACCTGAAGCTCAGCCACCTCCCGGAGGAGTCCGTCTCCGCGCTCGAATCGATCCTGCACACCACCGAACGCCCCACCCGCGGCACCTTCCACGCGAACCGCGGCCACGACTACCGCACGCACGACATCGAGATGCACATCTCGGAGATCGGGCTGTGCGGCGGCCACTCGGCGTCGGGCGTGCGCGTCGACGACCACGCGCGCACCACCGTGCCCAGGCTGTACGCCGCCGGGGACCTGGCGTCCGTACCGCACAACTACATGATCGGGGCGTTCGTCTTCGGCGATCTGGCGGGCGAGGACGCGGCGCAGTACACCGCGTACGAGGGGCCCCTCCCGGCGGAGCAGGTGGCAGCGGCGCACGAGCTGGTCTACCGGCCGCTGCGCCGGCCGGACGGGCCGCCGCAGCCGCAGGTGGAGTACAAGCTGCGGCGGTTCGTCAACGACTACGTGGCCCCGCCGAAGACGGGGGCGAAGCTGTCGCTGGCCGTGGAGGCCTTCACCCGGATGGGCCGCGAGATCGAGGAGATGGGGGCGCGGACCCCGCACGAGCTGATGCGGTGCGCGGAGGTGTCCTTCATCCGGGACTGCGCGGAGATGGCGGCGCGGGCCTCGCTGGCGCGGACGGAGTCCCGCTGGGGCCTGTACCACGAGCGGCTCGACCACCCGGAGCGCGAGGACCCGGCCTGGCTGCACCACCTGGACCTGCGCAAGTCGGCTTCGGGGGCGATGGAGTTCACGGCCCGCCCGGTGGAGCCGTACGTCGTCCCCGTCCCCGAGTTCACGCCGACCGGCGGGGCTTCGCGGCGCCTGGGCGAGGTGGAGCTGGTCGGCGTGGCGACGGCGGGGCCGCGCGAGGCGGTCCCTGCCGCCGGCGGCCTCCTGGTGGTGGCGGAGGCCGGAGCCACCGCCACCGCCACCGCCACCGCCGGGAACGACGGCGCGGCCGGAACCGCCCGCCCTGCCGGGACCCCCGCCACTACGGGGACCGCGGCCGATGCCGGCCCGGCCGCCGAACCGGCCCCGGTCCCGGTGCCCGCGGAGTCCGCAATCACGGTCGCGAACGCGGCCCGGAGCGGACCCGCCGCCGACGCGGCCGAGGCCGCGGTAGGCAGCGGCCCCTCGCCCCGGATCCTCGAACTCCTCGCCCTGGCCGAGGAGTCCCCGGACCTGGCGGCCTTGCGGCCGTACCTCACCGACCCCGATCCGGCGGTAAGGGCCGGCGCCGTGACCGCCATCGGCGAGACCGTCCCGGCGGGGGCGGGCCCGGACCTGGCGGCCCGCCTCGGCGACGCGGATCCGGCCGTACGGGCGACGGCCGCGGCCTCGCTGCGGGAGCTGCTGGAGGTCCTGCCCGGTGATCCGGAGCTCGGGGCCGCCCTGCGCGCGGCACTCGCCGTAACGGACCCGGTGGTGCGCGCCGCCGCCCTCGAAGCCCTGCGCGCGCTGCGCCTCGGCGACGCCGCCCTGTACGCGCAGTCCCTCGTGGACCCCGACCCGGAGGTCCGGATCCACGCGGTGCGGGCGCTGGTCTCGGTGGACGCCGTCCCGGCCCTCGCGCGGGCGGCGGCGGATCCGGCGCGGGAGGTCCGGGTGGCGGTGGCGAAGGGCCTCGCGGCGGTCCACGCCCCGGCGCCGGCCCCGCTGGACCCGCTCCTGTCCGATCCGGACCCGCTGGTCAGGGGCGCGGCCCTGGCGGCGCTGGCGGCGACGGGCTGCCCCGCGCCGTACGCCGCCACGGCCGCGGCAGCCCTGGCCGACCCGGCCTGGCAGGTCCGCGCCGGCGCGGCGACGGCCCTCTCGGCAGCCGCCCCGGACACCGCCGTACCCGCACTGGCCGAGGCCCTGAAGGACGAGAACGCGGACGTCCGCAAGGCCGCGGTCCTCTCCCTGCGCACCCACCGCGGCACCCCGGAGGCCCGCAGGGCCCTGGCCACGGCCACCTCCGACCCGGACGCGGACGTCCGCGCATATGCCGTTCGTCTGTGACTCCGGCACATTGTCAACAGACGACCGTGCGCTCACACGTGTGGGCGGTCCGGAGCAGATGTCCGGCGATACGCTGAACGGACTGGCGAGACTCGGCTCATGGGAGCACCGATGAACCCGGAACACAGCTGGCCGATCCCGCCCGCGGGCGGCTGGACTGCCGATGACCTGGACACGCTTCCGAATCTGCCTCCGCACACGGAGCTGATCGACGGGAGCCTGATCTTCGTGAGTCCGCAGACGCTCTTCCACTCGCGGGCCGTCACCTTCTTCGAGAGGCAGATCGAGTCGCTGGTCCCGGAAGGCCTGGAGGTCCTCCGCGAGTTCACCATCGACATCGATCGGCATAACCGCCCCGAGCCTGATGTCATCGTGTGCCGTGAGGACGTCGTCAACGACCTGGCCCAGACCCGCCTTCCGGCCGAGGCGGTCCTGCTGGCGATCGAGGTCGTGTCTCCGGAGTCCATCGACCGTGACCGCGAGACCAAACCGGTCGCGGCCGGCATTTTCCACGACCGGCTGAAGGTCTCCGACCCCTTTCCCATCGACCTGGATCTCACCGGGATCATGCCGAAGCGGCGGCGGCCGGAGTAGTCCCGCACACGGCGCAGGGCCCGTCCCCCGGAGGGGTCGGGCCCTGCGCCGTGCATGACGGTCAGCGGACGAACGTGCTCGCCTGGCCCGCCAGGTCCAGGAAGTACTGCGGGGCCACGCCCAGGACCAGGGTGACGGCCACGCCGACCGCGATCGTGGTCATCGTCAGCACGGACGGGACGGCCACCGTCGGGCCGTCCGCCTTCGGCTCGCTGAAGAACATCAGCACGATCACCCGGATGTAGAAGAACGCGGCGATCGCGGACGAGATGACACCGACCACGACCAGCACCCCCGCGCCGCCCTCCGCCGCCGCCTTGAACACGGCGAACTTGCCGGCGAAGCCGGACGTCAGCGGGATGCCGGCGAAGGCCAGCAGGAACACCGCGAACACTGCCGCCGTGAGCGGGGAACGGCGACCCAGGCCCGCCCACTTGGACAGGTGCGTCGCCTCGCCGCCCGCGTCGCGCACCAGTGTGACCACGGCGAACGCGCCGATCGTCACGAAGGAGTACGCGGCCAGGTAGAAGAGGACGGACTGCACGCCCTGTGCGGACGTCGCGATCACACCGGCCAGGATGAAGCCCGCGTGCGCGATCGAGGAGTAGGCGAGCAGACGCTTGACGTCGGTCTGGGTCACCGCGATCACCGCGCCGGCCAGCATCGTCACGATCGCCACGCCCCACATCACCGGCCGCCAGTCCCACCGCAGGCCGGGGAGGACGACGTACAGCAGGCGGAGCAGCGCGCCGAACGCGGCGACCTTCGTCGCCGCCGCCATGAAGCCCGTGACCGGGGTCGGGGCTCCCTGGTAGACGTCCGGGGTCCACATGTGGAACGGGACCGCGCCGACCTTGAAGAGCAGGCCCGTCAGGATCAGCGCCCCGCCGATGAGCAGCAGTGCGTCGTTGCCCATGGTGTCGGCGAGTGCCGGGTCGATCTTCGTGACGGTGCCGTCGACCACGTCGGCGATGGTCGCGTACGAGACGGAGCCCGCGTAGCCGTAGACCAGGGCGATGCCGAAGAGGAGGAAGGCGGAGGAGAAGGAGCCGAGCAGGAAGTACTTGACCGCGGCCTCCTGCGACATCAGGCGCTGGCGGCGGGCGACCGCGCAGAGCAGGTACAGCGGGAGGGAGAAGACCTCCAGGGCCACGAACAGCGTCAGCAGGTCGTCGGCCGCCGGGAAGATCAGCATGCCGGAGATCGCGAACAGCGCCAGCGGGAAGACCTCGGTGGTGGTGAAGCCCGCCTTGACGGCGGCCTTCTCGCTGTCGCTGCCCGGCACGGAGGCCGCCTGCGCGGCGAAGGAGTCCACCCGGTTGCCGTGGGCTGCCGGGTCCAGGCGCCGCTCGGCGAAGGTGAAGACCGCGACGATCGAGGCGAGCAGGATGGTCCCCTGGAGGAACAGCGCCGGGCCGTCGACGGCCACGGCGCCCATCGCCGCGATGTGTGCCTTGTCGCCGCCGTACCCGCCGGCGGCGAGGCCGACGACCGCCGCGAAGGCCGAGGCCAGTGCGGCGACGGCGAGGAACACCTGGACGTAGTAGCGGGACTTGCGCGGGACGAAGGCCTCGACGAGGACTCCGATGACCGCCGCGCCCACCACGATCAGCGTGGGCGCGAGCTGTGCGTACTCGATGTGCGGGGCCGGGATCCGGTCGGCCGGTTCCGCGGCCGCCAGCGTCAGCAGCCCTTGGGCAGCAGCCATGGTGCTCACTTCGCCGCCTCCCCGTTCTTGGCCTCGACGGCCACTTCAGGCTTCGGGTCCTTCTGGTGTACGTCGGACATGGTGTGCTCCACCGCCGGGTTGACGATCTCCGTGAGCGGCTTCGGGTACACGCCCAGCGCGATCAGCAGCACGATCAGCGGGGCGACGACGAGCACCTCGCGCAGGCGCAGGTCCTGCATCGGGCGGACCTCCTCCTTCACGGGGCCGGTCATCGTGCGCTGGTAGAGCACCAGCGTGTAGAGCGCGGCCAGCACGATCCCGATGGTGGCGATGATGCCGATGACGGGGTAGCGGGCGAACGTGCCGACGAGGACCAGGAATTCACTGACGAACGGGGCCAGGCCCGGCAGTGACAGGGTGGCGAGGCCACCGATGAGGAAGGTGCCGGCCAGTACCGGGGCCACCTTCTGCACGCCGCCGTAGTCGGCGATCAGGCGGGAGCCGCGGCGCGAGATCAGGAAGCCGGCCACCAGCATCAGCGCGGCCGTGGAGAGCCCGTGGTTGACCATGTACAGCGTCGCGCCCGACTGCCCCTGGGAGGTCATCGCGAAGATGCCCATGATGATGAACCCGAAGTGGGAGATCGAGGCGTACGCGACCAGCCGCTTGATGTCGCGCTGCCCGACCGCGACCAGCGCGCCGTAGACGATGCTGATCAGGGCCAGGACGAGGATCGCCGGCGTGGCCCACTTGCTGGCGTCGGGGAACAGCCCGAGGCAGAAGCGGAGCATCGCGAAGGTGCCGACCTTGTCGACGACCGCGGTGATCAGTACGGCGACCGGGGCGGTGGACTCTCCCATCGCGTTCGGCAGCCAGGTGTGCAGCGGCCACAGCGGGGCCTTCACCGCGAAGGCGAAGAAGAAGCCGAGGAACAGCAGCCGCTCGGTGTTGGTCGCCATGTCGAGCGTGCCCGCGGCGCGGGCGGCGGCGATCTCCTGGAGCGAGAAGTTCCCGGCGACCACGTACAGCCCGATGACGGCGGCCAGCATGATCAGGCCGCCGACCAGGTTGTAGAGGAGGAACTTGACCGCCGCGTACGAGCGCTGCGCGGCCGCGTTCTCGTCGGTCCCGGAGTGGGCCCGGTCCCCGAAGCCGCCGATGAGGAAGTACATCGGGATCAGCATGGCTTCGAAGAAGATGTAGAAGAGGAAGACGTCGGTGGCCTCGAAGGAGATCACCACCATCGCCTCGACCAGCAGGATCAGGGCGAAGAAGCCCTGGGTGGGCCGCCAGCGCGAGTCCGCCGGAGACTCGGTCTCCAGCGGGTCGGCGTCGTGCCAGCCGGCCCCGATCACGAAGGGGATCAGCAGCGCGGTCAGCGCGATCAGGACGACCCCGATGCCGTCGACGCCGAGTTGGTAGCGGACGCCGAAGTCGGGGATCCAGGCGTGCGATTCGGTGAGCTGGTAGCGGGCGCCGCCGGGCTCGAAGCGGACCGCGACGAGCACGGCCAGGGCCAGGGTCGCCAGCGAGAAGAGCAGCGCCAGCCATTTGGCGGCGGTCCTGCGGGCGGCCGGGACGGCCGCCGTCAGGACGGCGCCGACCGCGGGGAGCGCGGCCGTCACCGTCAGAAGCGGGAAACTCATCTCACACCGCCCTCATCAGCAGGGTCGCGGCGATGAGGATCGCCGCGCCCCCGAACATCGAGACCGCGTAGCTGCGGGCGTAGCCGTTCTGCAGCTTGCGCAGCCGGCCCGAAGCGCCGCCGACCGTGGCGGCCGTCCCGTTGACCACTCCGTCGACCAGGGTGTGGTCGACGTACACGAGCGAGCGGGTCAGGTGCTCCCCGCCGCGCACCAGCACGACGTGGTTGAAGTCGTCCTGGTACAGGTCCCGGCGGGCCGCCCGGGTGGCCCAGCTGCCGCGCGGGGCGACCACCGGGACGGGCTTCCTGCCGTACTGGACGTAGGCGAGGCCCACGCCGATGAGCAGGACCACCACCGTCGAGGCGGTGATCGCGGCGGCTCCGATCGGCGGGTTCCCGTGCTCGAAGGAGGTGACGGGCTCCAACCACTTCACGAAGGACTCGTTGAAGCTGAACAGGGCACCTGCGAAGACCGATCCGAAGGCCAGCACGACCATCGGGAGGGTCATGGACTTCGGGGACTCGTGCGGGTGCGGCTCGTGGCCTTCAGCGTCCGGCTGCCAGCGCTTCTCACCGAAGAAGGTCAGGAGCATCACGCGGGTCATGTAGAACGCGGTGACGGCCGCGCCCAGCAGGGTGACCGCTCCGAGGATCCAGCCCTCGGTGCCGCCCTTCGCGAAGGCCGCCTCGATGATCTTGTCCTTGGACCAGAAGCCGGACAGGCCCGGGAAGCCGATGATGGCGAGGTAGCCGAGGCCGAAGGTGACGAAGGTGACCGGCATGAACCGGCGCAGGCCGCCGTAGCGCCGCATGTCCACCTCGTCGTTCATCCCGTGCATCACGGAACCCGCGCCGAGGAAGAGGCCGGCCTTGAAGAAGCCGTGCGTCACCAGGTGCATGATCGCGAAGGCGTAACCGATGGGGCCGAGGCCCGCGGCCAGGATCATGTACCCGATCTGCGACATCGTCGAGCCGGCGAGGGCCTTCTTGATGTCGTCCTTCGCGCAACCGACGATCGCACCGAAGAGGAGCGTGACCCCGCCGACCACGACGACCGCGGTCTGCGCGTCCGGCGCGGCGTTGAAGACCGCCCCGGAGCGGGTGATGAGGTAGACGCCGGCGGTGACCATGGTCGCCGCGTGGATCAGGGCCGAGACCGGGGTCGGGCCCTCCATCGCGTCGCCGAGCCAGGACTGCAGCGGCACCTGGGCCGACTTGCCGCACGCGGCGAGCAGCAGCATCAGGGCGATCGCCGTCAGCTTGCCCTCGGTGGCGTTCCCCACGGAGGCGAAGACCGGTCCGAAGGCGAAGGTCCCGAAGGTGGTGAACAGCAGCATGATCGCGATCGACAGGCCCATGTCGCCGACCCGGTTGACCAGGAAGGCCTTCTTCGCGGCGGTCGCCGCGCTGGGCTTGTGCTGCCAGAAGCCGATGAGCAGGTACGAGGCGAGGCCGACGCCCTCCCACCCGACGTACAGCAGCAGGTAGTTGTCGGCGAGGACCAGCAGCAGCATCGCGGCGAGGAACAGGTTGAGGTAGCCGAAGAAGCGGCGGCGGCGCTCGTCGTGCTCCATGTACCCGATCGAGTACACGTGGATGAGCGTGCCCACTCCGGTGATCAGCAGGACGAACGTCATCGACAGCTGGTCCAGCTGGAAGGCGACGTCCGCCTGGAAGTTCTCGACCGGGATCCAGGTGTACAGCTTCTGGTACAGCGTCCGGTCGTCGGCGCTGCGTCCGAGCATGTCCGCGAACAGGGCCACGCCGATGCCGAAGGAGGCGGCGGCGAGCAGGGTGCCGAGCCAGTGCCCGGCCTTGTCGAGGCGCCGGCCGCCGCACAGCAGCACCGCCGCTCCGAGCAGGGGCGCCGCGATCAGCAGCCCAATCAGATTCTCCACTGTGAGCGCCCCTTACAGCTTCATCAGGCTGGCGTCGTCGACCGAGGCCGAGTGGCGGGTACGGAACAGCGACACGATGATCGCGAGGCCCACCACGACCTCCGCAGCGGCGACGACCATCGTGAAGAAGGCGATGATCTGGCCGTCGAGGTTGCCGTGCATCCGGGAGAAGGTCACGAAGGCGAGGTTGCAGGCGTTGAGCATCAGCTCGATGCACATGAACAGCACGATCGCGTTCTTCCGGATCAGTACTCCGGCGGCGCCGATGGTGAACAGCAGCGCCGACAGGTACAGGTAGTTGACCGGGTTCACTTCGAGGCCTCCTCACGGCCGAGCCGCTCGGCCGACCGCTGCTCCAGCGCCTTCAAGTCCTCCAGTGCCTCGTCCGACACGTCCCGGACCTGGCCGCGGGCGCGCAGCGTCTTGCTGACGGTCAGCTCGGACGGGGTGCCGTCCGGCAGCAGACCGGCGACGTCCACCGCGTTGTGCCGGGCGTACACGCCGGGCGCGGGCAGCGGCGGGAGCTGGACGCCCTCGCGGACGCGCCGCTCGGCGAGCTCGCGCTGGGTGGCGGCCCGCTCGGTGCGCTCGCGGTGGGTGAGGACCATCGCTCCGACGGCTGCGGTGATCAGCAGCGCGCCGGTGATCTCGAAGGCGAACACGTACTTGGTGAAGATCAGCGTGGCCAGCCCCTCGACGTGCCCGGCGGAGTTGGTCCGGCCGAGTCCGTTGAAGTGGCTGAGGTGGGCGTTGGCGAGGCCGGCGATGAGCAGGACGCCGAAGCCGAGCCCGCACAGGGCGGCCATCCAGCGCTGCCCCTTCAGGGTCTCCTTGAGGGAGTCGGCGGCGGTGACGCCGACCAGCATGACCACGAAGAGGAAGAGCATCATGATCGCGCCGGTGTAGACGATGACCTGGACCACGCCGAGGAAGTACGCACCATTGGCGAGGTAGAAGACCGCCAGGATGATCATCGTCCCGGCCAGGCTCAGGGCGCTGTGTACGGCCTTCTTCATCAGGATCGTGGACAGCGCCCCGATGACGGCGACGGTGGCGAGGACCCAGAACTGGACCGCTTCGCCCGTGGAGGTCGAGGTGGCCGCTGCGAGGGCGCTCATGCCTGCACCTCCTCGGCGTCGGGCGCGGCCCCGGTCTCGCCCTTGGAGACCGCCACCTGCCGGACGGTCCCGGGAGCCGCCCCGGTGACCAGACCGCGGTAGTAGTCCTGCTCGTCGGTGCCCGGGAAGATCGAGTGCGGCGACTCCACCATGCCCTCGGTCAGGCCCGCGAGCAGCTGCTCCTTCGTGTAGATGAGGGATTCGCGGCTGGAGTCGGCCAGTTCGAACTCGTTCGTCATCGTCAACGCCCGCGTCGGGCAGGCCTCGATGCACAGCCCGCACAGGATGCAGCGGGCGTAGTTGATCTGGTAGACCCGGCCGTACCGCTCGCCCGGGGAGTAGCGCTCCTCGTCGGTGTTGTCCGCGCCCTCCACGTAGATGGCGTCGGCGGGACAGGCCCAGGCGCACAGTTCGCACCCGATGCACTTCTCCAGACCGTCCGGGTGCCGGTTCAGCTGGTGCCGTCCGTGGAAGCGCGGGGCGGTGGTCTTCTGCTGCTCGGGGTACTGCTCGGTGAGGCGCTTCTTGAACATGGCCTTGAAGGTCACGCCGAAGCCGGCCACCGGGTTCTGCCACTTCTCGTTCTGCTCCGGTTCAGGCATTCTCAGCACCCTCCTCTCGGTCACTGTCGGTATTCGTCCCGCCACTGACGATCAGCTCCCGCTCCCGGCGGGGCCGCCTGCGCGGTACGGGTGCCAGCTGCTGGCCGGGCTTGGGCGGTACGGGGAATCCGCCCGCCAGCGGGTCGAAGGGCGCGTCCGCGGCGGCCTCGCCGGCCTGTTCGGCGGCCGCCTTCTCCTTGCGGTCGCGGAACAGGTCCGCGACGAAGGACAGCAGCAGGATCGCGACGACCGCGCCGCCGACGTACAGGACGATCTCCGAGAAGTCGTAGCGCTCGTTGCGCAGCGCCCGGACGGTCGCGACCAGCATCAGCCAGAGCACGGAGACCGGGATCAGGACCTTCCAGCCGAGCTTCATCAGTTGGTCGTAGCGCACGCGGGGCAGCGTGCCGCGCAGCCAGATGAAGAAGAACAGCAGCAGCTGGACCTTGATGACGAACCAGAGCATCGGCCACCAGCCGTGGTTCGCGCCCTCCCAGTACGTGGAGATCGGCGCGGGGGCGCGCCAGCCGCCGAGGAAGAGGGTGACCGAGACCGCCGAGACGGTGACCATGTTGACGTACTCGGCCAGCATGAACAGCGCGAACTTGATGGAGGAGTACTCGGTGTTGAAGCCGCCGACGAGGTCGCCCTCGGACTCCGGCATGTCGAACGGCGCCCGGTTCGTCTCGCCGACCATGGTGATGACGTAGATGATGAACGACACCGGCAGCAGCACGATGTACCAGCGGTCGGCCTGCGCCTCGACGATCGCCGAGGTCGACATCGACCCGGAGTAGAGGAAGACGGAGGCGAAGGCCGCGCCCATCGCGATCTCGTACGAGATCATCTGCGCGCAGGAACGCAGGCCGCCGAGCAGTGGGTACGTCGAGCCCGAGGACCAGCCTGCCAGGACGATGCCGTAGATGCCGACGGAGGCGACCGCGAGGATGTAGAGCATCGCGATCGGCAGGTCGGTGAGCTGCATCGTGGTGCGCTGGCCGAAGATCGAGACCTCGTCGTCGGCCGGGCCGAAGGGGATCACCGCGATGGCCATGAAGGCCGGGATCGCCGCGATGATCGGGGCCAGGACGTACACCACCTTGTCGGCCCGCTTGACGATGATGTCTTCCTTGAGCATGAGCTTCACGCCGTCGGCGAGCGACTGGAGCATGCCCCAGGGGCCGTGCCGGTTGGGGCCGATGCGCAGCTGCATCCAGGCGACGACCTTGCGCTCCCACACGATGGAGAAGAGCACGGTCACCATCAGGAAGGCGAAGCAGAACACCGCCTTGATGAGGACCAGCCACCACACGTCGCGGCCGAACAGGCTCAGGTCCTCGGCCGCGAGGACGTGCGGCTGCGACTGGGCCGCGATCTGGGCGAGGTGGTTCACCATGCTCGCACCTCCCTTACGGGGGCCGGAGCTTCGCCCGGCCGAAGGACATGGGTCAGCGACGCCGAGTGCCGCAGCGCGGTCGCGTTCACGGCCGCACCTCCGCGTCCTCGTCGGCCGCCGGGCCGACCCCGGCCGGGCCGATCCGTACGAGGGTGCCCGGGCGGGCCCCGGTGTCGGCGAGCACGCCGTGCCCGGTGGAGTTCAGCGGGAGCCAGACCACCCGGTCGGGCATCTCGGTGATCCGTAGCGGGAGTTCCACGGCGCCGGCCGGGCCGGTCACCGCGAGGACGTCACCGTCCTTGACGCCGGTCTCGGCGGCCGTGGCGGCCGAGAGCCGGGCGCTCGCCTCGTGCCGGGTGCCGGCGAGGGCGTCGTCGCCCTCCTGGAGCCGACCCTGGTCGAGGAGGAGCCGGTGGCCCGCGAGGACGGCCTCGCCCGCTCCGGGGCGGGGCGGCGGCATGGTGTCCGCGGACTGCTCGGCGGCGCGTTCACCGGTCCACGGGCCGAGCGCGTCGAGCTCGCGGCGTACGGCGTGTACGTCGGGCAGCGCGATCGGCCGGTCGGCCGCGTCGGCCAGCATGTGCAGCACGCGGGCGTCGGCGGGGGCGAGCGGGCGGGTCATCTGTTCGGGCTTGAGCGCGGCCTCGAACGGCCGGACCCTGCCCTCCCAGTTGATGAACGCGCCCGCCTTCTCGGCGACGGCGGCGACCGGGAAGACCACGTCCGCGTGGTCGGTGACCTGGCCGGGCCGCAGTTCCAGCGAGACGACGAAGGCCTCCTGGAGGGCGACGAGCGCGCGGGCCGGGTCCGGCAGGTCGGCGACCTCGACGCCGGCGACCAGCAGGGCGGAGAGCTCGCGGCCGGCGGCCGCCTCGACGATCTGGCCGGTGTCGCGGCCGTAGCGGTGCGGGAGTTCGTCCAGCCCCCACGCGGTGGCGACCTCGTCGCGGGCCCGCGGGTCGGTGGCCGGCCGGGCCCCCGGCAGCAGGGACGGCAGCGCGCCCGCCTCGACGGCGGCCCGCTCCCCGGCCCGGCGCGGGATCCACACCAGCTGCGCGCCGGTGGCGGCGGCGGCCCGTACGGCGGCGGTCAGCGCGCCGGGCACGCCGGCCAGGCGCTCCCCGAGGACGATGACCGCGCCGCTGCGGCGCAGCGCGTCGGCGGCCCCGGACCCGCCGGCCTCCAGCCCGGTCCGGGAGGCCAGCGCGTCGAGCCATTCGGGCTCGGTGCCGGGCGCGGCGGCCAGCAGGGTGCCTCCGGCCTTCTCCAGGCCGCGGGTGGCGAACGGGGCGAGGGCGAAGGTCCGCTGCTTGTGCTTGCGGTGGGCCTTGCGCAGCCGCAGGAAGACGCCGGGGGCCTCTTCCTCCGACTCGATGCCGACGAGCAGGACGGCGGGCGCGGCCTCCAGCGCGGAGTACGTCACCCCCTTGCCGTCGAGGTCCTTGCCGGTGCCGGCGACGGTGGCCGCGAGGAAATCGGTCTCCTCCGCGCTGTGGATCCGGGCCCGGAAGTCGATGTCGTTGGTGTCGAGGACCACCCGCGCGAACTTGGCGTACGCGTAGGCGTCCTCGACGGTGAGCCGACCGCCGGTCAGCACCCCTGCCCGGCCGCGCGCGGCGGCGAGCCCGGCGGCCGCGGCCTCCAGGGCCTCGGGCCAGCTCGCCGGGGCGAGGACCCCGTCGGTGCCGCGCACCAGCGGGGTGGTCAGCCGGTCCGGGCGCTGCGCGTAGCGGAACCCGAAGCGGCCCTTGTCGCAGATCCACTCCTCGTTGACCTCGGGGTCCTCGGCGGCCATCCGGCGCAGCACCTTGCCGCGGCGGTGGTCGGTCCGGGTCGCGCAGCCGCCCGCGCAGTGCTCGCACACGCTCGGGGAGGAGACGAGGTCGAACGGGCGGGAGCGGAACCGGTACGCGGCCGAGGTGAGAGCGCCGACGGGGCAGATCTGGATGGTGTTGCCGGAGAAGTACGACTCGAAGGGGTCTCCCTCGCCGGTGCCGATCTGCTGGAGCGCCCCGCGTTCGAGCATCTCGATCATCGGGTCGCCCGCGACCTGCGTGGAGAAGCGGGTGCAGCGCGCGCACAGCACGCACCGCTCGCGGTCCAACAGCACCTGCGTGGAGATCGGAACGGGCTTCTCGTAGGTGCGCTTCTTGCCATCGAAACGCGAGTCGCTCTGACCGTGGGACATCGCCTGGTTCTGCAGGGGGCACTCGCCGCCCTTGTCGCAGACCGGGCAGTCCAGCGGGTGGTTGATGAGCAGCAGCTCCATCACGCCGCGCTGGGACTTCTCGGCGACCGGGGAGGTCAGCTGCGTCTTGACGACCATGCCGTCGGTGCAGGTGATGGTGCAGGAGGCCATCGGCTTGCGCTGGCCCTCGATCTCGACGATGCACTGGCGGCAGGCGCCGACCGGGTCGAGCAGGGGGTGGTCGCAGAACCGGGGGATCTCGATGCCGATCTGTTCGGCGGCCCGGATGACCAGGGTCCCCTTGGGCACCGACAGTTCGACGCCGTCGATGGTCAGGGAGACCAGGTCTTCGGGGGGTACGGCGGCCTCTCCGCCACCGGTCGGAGCATTAGTGGTGACGGTCATGCGTTCACCTCCGTGTCAGCCCAGAGGGTCGACTTCCTGGGGTCGAAGGGGCAGCCCTTGCCCGTGATGTGCTGCTCGTACTCCGCGCGGAAGTACTTGAGCGAGGAGAAGATGGGGCTGGCGGCGCCGTCGCCGAGCGCGCAGAACGACTTTCCGTTGATGTTGTCGGCGATGTCGTTCAGCTTGTCGAGGTCCGACATGACGCCCTCGCCGGCTTCGATGTCGCGGAGCAACTGGACCAGCCAGTAGGTGCCTTCGCGGCAGGGGGTGCACTTGCCACAGGACTCGTGCGCGTAGAACTCGGTCCAGCGGGTGACGGCCCGCACCACGCAGGTCGTCTCGTCGAAGCACTGGAGCGCCTTGGTGCCGAGCATGGAGCCGGCCGCACCGACGCCCTCGTAGTCCAGCGGCACGTCCAGGTGCTCGTCCGTGAACATCGGGGTGGAGGAGCCGCCCGGGGTCCAGAACTTCAGCCGGTGCCCGGGCCGCATCCCGCCGCTCATGTCGAGCAGCTGGCGCAGGGTGATGCCGAGGGGGGCCTCGTACTGGCCGGGGCCGGCGACGTGCCCGGAGAGCGAGTACAGGGTGAAGCCGGGGGACTTCTCGGTCCCCATCGCCTTGAACCAGTCCTTGCCCCGGTTCAGGATCGCGGGAACCGAGGCGATGGATTCGACGTTGTTGACGACAGTGGGGCACGCGTAGAGCCCCTCGACGGCAGGGAAGGGGGGACGCAGCCGGGGCTGGCCGCGCCGGCCTTCGAGGGAGTCGAGGAGTGCCGTCTCCTCACCGCAGATGTACGCGCCCGCTCCCGCGTGCACCGTGATGTCGAGCTTCAGTCCGCTCCCGAGAACGTTCTCCCCGAGGTAGCCGGCGTCGTACGCCTCGCGCACCGCCTCGTGCAGGCGCCGCAGCACCGGCACGACCTCGCCGCGCAGGTAGATGAAGGCGTGCTCCGACCGGATCGCGTAGCAGGCAATGATCATTCCCTCGATGAGGGAGTGCGGGTTGGCGAAGAGAAGGGGGATGTCCTTGCAGGTTCCCGGCTCCGACTCGTCCGCGTTCACGACGAGGTAGTGCGGCTTTCCGTCGCCCTGCGGAATGAACTGCCACTTCATTCCGGTGGGGAAGCCCGCGCCGCCGCGGCCGCGCAGACCGGAGTCCTTCACGTATGCGATGAGGTCGTCCGGGGTCATCGCGAGTGCCTTGCGCAGGCCCTCGTACCCGTCGTGCCGCCGGTAGGTCTCCAGCGTCCATGACTGCGGCTCGTCCCAGAACGCCGACAGCACGGGCGCCAGCAGCTTCTCCGGCGCACCGTTCTCATGCATTTCGGCAGTCACCGTCATCACTCCCCCTCCTCGGTGGCAGCCTCGGCCTCACCACGCGGGTGCACGACCTTGCCGAGCTGCGGGGTCTCGCCGCGTGCGATGCGCAGGCCGATCAGGGAGGCGGGGCCGGCGCCGCCGCTCGCCTCGACCGCGCCCTCGCGCTCGTCCGGGAAGCCGGCCAGGATCCGGGCGGTCTCCTTGTACGTGCACAGCGGCGCGCCCCGGGTCGGCGCGACGGGTCGGCCCGCGATCAGGTCGTCGACCATGGCCTTGGCGGAGTCGGGGGTCTGGTTGTCGAAGAACTCCCAGTTGACCATCACCACGGGGGCGTAGTCGCAGGCCGCGTTGCACTCGATGTGCTCCAGCGTCACCTTGCCGTCGGGGGTGGTCTCGTTGTTGCCGACCCCGAGGTGCGCCTTGAGCTCGTCGAAGATCGCGTCGCCACCCATGACCGCGCACAGGGTGTTCGTGCATACGCCGACCTGGTAGTCGCCGGAGGGGCGCCGCCGGTACATCGTGTAGAAGGTGGCGACGGCGGTGACCTCGGCGGTGGTCAGGCCCAGCACCTCGGCGCAGAACCGGATGCCGGTCCGCGAGACGTGGCCTTCCTCCGCCTGCGTCAGGTGCAGCAGCGGCAGCAGCGCGGAGCGGCTGTCGGGGTAGCGGGCGATGACCTCGGCGGCATCGGCTTCGAGCCGGGCGCGCACGTCGGCCGGGAAGTCGGGGGCCGGCAGCTGGGGCATGCCCAGGGACAGGGGGGCCTGGGGGGTGTCCCCTCCAGAAAACTCAGTGGTCATCGGTCGACGCCTCCCATCACGGGGTCGATGGAGGCGACGGCGACGATGACGTCGGCGACCTGGCCGCCCTCGCACATCGCGGCCATGGCCTGCAGGTTGGTGAAGGACGGGTCGCGGAAGTGGACCCGGTAGGGGCGGGTGCCCCCGTCGGAGACGACGTGGACGCCGAGTTCGCCCTTGGGGGACTCGACGGCCGCGTACACCTGCCCGGCCGGTACCCGGAAGCCCTCGGTCACCAGCTTGAAGTGGTGGATGAGGGCTTCCATGGAGGTGCCCATGATGTTCTTGATGTGGTCGAGCGAGTTGCCGAGGCCGTCCGGGCCCATCGCCAGCTGCGCCGGCCAGGCGATCTTCTTGTCGGCGACCATGACCGGGCCCGGCTCCAGCCGTTCCAGGCACTGCTCGACGATCCGCAGGGACTGGCGCATCTCCTCCAGGCGGACCAGGAACCGCCCGTACGAGTCGCAGGTCTCGGTGGTCGGCACGTCGAACTCGTAGGTCTCGTAGCCGCAGTACGGGTCCGCCTTGCGCAGGTCGTGCGGCAGGCCGGCGGAGCGCAGGATCGGGCCGGTGGCGCCCAGCGCCATGCAGCCGGTGAGGTCGAGGTAGCCGACGTCCTGCATGCGGGCCTTGAAGATGGGGTTGCCGGTGGCGAGCTTGTCGTACTCCGGCAGGTTCTTCTTCATGGTCTTGAGGAAGTCGCGCAGCTGGTCCACGGCGCCCGGGGGCAGGTCCTGGGCGAGGCCTCCGGGGCGGACGAACGCGTGGTTCATGCGCAGGCCGGTGATCAGCTCGAAGATGTCGAGGATCAGCTCGCGGTCCCGGAAGCCGTAGATCATGATCGTGGTCGCGCCCAGCTCCATGCCGCCGGTGGCGATGCACACCAGGTGGGAGGAGAGCCGGTTGAGCTCCATCAGCAGGACGCGGATGACGGTGGCGCGGTCCGGGATCTGGTCGGTGATGCCGAGCAGCTTCTCGACGCCGAGGCAGTACGCCGTCTCGTTGAAGAACGGCGTCAGGTAGTCCATGCGCGTCACGAAGGTGGTGCCCTGCGTCCAGTTCCGGAATTCGAGGTTCTTCTCGATGCCGGTGTGCAGGTAGCCGATGCCGCAGCGGGCCTCGGTGACCGTCTCGCCGTCGATCTCCAGGATCAGGCGGAGCACGCCGTGGGTGGACGGGTGCTGCGGGCCCATGTTGACGACGATCCGCTCGTCGTCGGCCTTGGCCGCGGACTGGACGATCTCGTCCCAGTCGCCGCCGGTGACGGTGTAGACGGTGCCCTCTGTGGTTTCCCGGGAGGCCGCGTGGTTCGAGGTGTTGGACATCAGCTGTACGACCTCCGCTGGTCGGGAGCCGGGATCTGGGCACCCTTGTACTCGACGGGGATGCCGCCGAGCGGGTAGTCCTTGCGCTGCGGGAAGCCCTGCCAGTCGTCCGGCATCATGATCCGGGTGAGGGCCGGGTGCCCGTCGAAGACCAGGCCGAAGAAGTCGTAGGTCTCGCGCTCGTGCCAGTCGTTCGTCGGGTAGACGGAGACGAGCGACGGGACGTGGCGGTCGGCGTCCGGGGCCGACACCTCCAAGCGCAGCACGCGGCCGTGGGTGATCGAGCGCAGGTGGTAGACGGCGTGCAGCTCGCGGCTCTTGTCGTCGGGGAAGTGCACCCCGCTGACGCCGGTGCAGAGCTCGAAGCGCAGGGCGGGGTCGTCGCGCAGGGTGCCGGCCACCCGGAGCAGGTGCTCGCGGGCGATGTGGAGCGTCAGCTCGCCCCGGTCGACGACGACCTTCTCAATCGCGTTCTCGGGAAGCAGGTCCTGCTCCTCCAGCGCTCCTTCGAGTTCGTCCACGACCTCGTCGAAGTAGGAGCCGTAGGGGCGGTGGCTCGCTCCGGGCATCGCGACGGTGCGGACGAGGCCGCCGTAGCCACTGGTGTCGCCGCCGCCCCGGGCTCCGAACATGCCCTTGCGGACGCCGATGACCTCGGGGCCGCCGGCGGAGTCCCGGGGGGCAGGAACGTTGTTCCCGTTGTCTGGGGAGGTCTGGCTCACCGCAGGAGCCCCTTCATCTCGATGGTGGGGAGGGCCTTGAGGGCCGCCGCCTCCGCCTCGCGCGCCGCCTCTTCCTGGTTCACGCCGAGCTTTCCGCCCTGGATCTTCTGGTGGAGCTTGAGGATCGCGTCGATCAGCATCTCGGGGCGCGGCGGGCAGCCGGGGAGATAGATGTCCACCGGGACGATGTGGTCGACGCCCTGGACAATCGCGTAGTTATTGAACATTCCGCCTGAAGATGCACAAACCCCCATGGAGATGACCCATTTGGGAGCGGGCATCTGGTCGTACACCTGCCGCAGCACCGGCGCCATCTTCTGACTGACCCGCCCGGCCACGATCATCAGATCGGCCTGGCGCGGGGAGCCGCGGAAGACCTCCATGCCGAAGCGGGCCAGGTCGTACCGGCCCGCTCCGGTGGTCATCATCTCGATGGCGCAGCAGGCCAGGCCGAAGGTCGCGGGGAACACGGATGACTTGCGCACCCAACCCGCGGCCTGTTCGACGGTGGTCAGCAGAAAGCCGCTCGGCAGCTTCTCTTCCAGTCCCATGGGAAATTCAGCCCCTCAGTCCCATTCCAGGCCGCCGCGGCGCCACACGTAGGCGTAGGCGACGAAGACGGTGAGCACGAAGAGCAGCATCTCGACGAGCCCGAAGATCCCCAGGGAGTCGAAGGTGACGGCCCAGGGGTAGAGGAAGACAACTTCGATGTCGAAGACGATGAAGAGCATCGCCGTCAGGTAGTACTTGATGGGGAAGCGACCGCCGCCGGCCGGCGTGGGCGTCGGCTCGATGCCGCACTCGTACGCCTCAAGCTTCGCCCGGTTGTACCGTTTTGGGCCGATCAGCGTGGCCATGACCACGGAGAAGATCGCAAACCCTGCGCCGAGGGCGCCGAGCACGAGGATGGGTGCGTATGCATTCACGCTCCTCGCTCCTTCCAGTCGTCCTTGACCGTTGGACCGCTGTGCCGGCACCGAGCGAGCCGCCCCGCGAAGATCGCCCAACTTCGAGAGATCGCATGTGAGGCAGTTCACAAGCCGGACTGGTGCGCATCTTATGCCCGGTGGTCTGTGATCTGCGACACGGGTAACAACAACGAGTTTGTGATCTCCACCACCTGACGAACGATCATGAAGTCAGATGAGCTGTGATCTTCATACGCGAAGCATCCACATGATCACCAAAGGTGACATCCACCCCCGTTACCGCAGGTAGAAGGGGGGTGGCACTATCAAACGATTCCCAGTGCAGGCAAATTTGCGAGATCAAGCCTTGCACGGTAAAGGGAAGTCGCCGTCGCTCGGCCGAGGGAACCCCCGGGGACGGGAATGGACGGAGTGAACGGGGGCAGTCGGGGACGTGACTGCGTGCACATGTTCACGAGCGCCGACGCCGCCCACGCGGCAAGTTCACGGCAAGGTCACGGACGGGCCACAGCGCCCTCACGGCGAGACGTTCCTGTGACCTGCGTCACACCGAATTTTCGGTTCCGAAAGAGGGCTTGGCCATCTGTGCACCGGGATGGTAGTCCGTGGATCATTTCGGACTAATTACTGAAACCCCTTGATCACAGCCCTGTGACGGCGTGTCCGATTCGCCCGTTACGGCGTCAATAAGACGCGCGGCGCGCCCGGTTAGCTCACTTTTCGCGCAACTGTGGCGCAGACCACGTTTCTTGATGGGAACCCGGACCCCCTGATAGCGGTTGTCCTCATGTCCCACACCGCTCACATACCCAGCCACCGGAAGCCCCGCCGCTCCGCCTCGAAGCTCGCGGTCCGCGCCGGAGTTGCCGGTGGCGTCCTCAGCACCCTGGCGATGGCCGGCACGGCGAGCGCGTCCCCGTCCGAGCCCGTGACCGAGACGACGCTCGAAATGCCGGTCCTGAACCTGGACCTGGCCGCCGAGGTCTCCTCCGCCGTCACCACCGCCGCCGAGAACACGGCCGCCGCCGCCGTCACCGGCGAACTGCGCACTCAGGAGGAGCAGGCCCGTACGGGCGCTGCCGCCGAGGCGAAGAAGGCCAAGGAAGACGCCGAGAAGGCCGACGCCGAGAAGAAGGCGAAGGCGGAGGCGGACCGCAAGGCCGCGGCCGAGCGCGCCACCCGCAGCTCCGACCGCACCTCGCTGCAGAGCGCCTCCGCCTCCGGGTCCGGCGAGCTGGGCTCGGGCACCGTCACCGCCCCGGCGACCGGCTCCGCCGCCGCCATCGTGAACTTCGCCCGTGCGCAGGTCGGCAAGGCGTACGTCAGCGGTGGGACCGGCCCGTCCTCGTTCGACTGCTCCGGCCTCGTCCAGGCCGCCTACCGCCAGGCCGGCATCTCGCTGCCCCGCGTGTCCCAGGACCAGTCCGCGGCGGGCAGCTCGGTGTCCCTGAGCTCCCTGAAGCCGGGCGACATCCTGTACTGGGGCTCCCGCGGCAACGCCTACCACGTCGCCATCTACGTCGGCGGCGGCAAGTTCGTGGGCGCCCAGAACCCCAGCACGGGCATCGTCGAGCGCTCCCTGAGCTACGACCCGCCGACGGGCGCCGTCCGCGTCCTCTGAGGCTCCCAGGGGCCTCTGAAGCCCCTCCAGGCACGGCGAAGGGCCGGCACTCCCCCGCTCGGGGCGGAGTGCCGGCCCTTCGCCGTGCCTGCGCGCCGAGCCCACCCGCCGTGGCTCGCGCTGTGCCCACCCGCTCGCGGGGTTGTTCACCGGGCTGCTGGCGGGTCTTCATCCCGCCTGGCGGGCGGCCCGTGTGGAACCGGCCGAGGCCTTGAGAAGATGGCGGGGGTGCTGCGGACAGATGCAGCCCGGGAGGTGGTGGACCGTGATCGGCAGGGCGTACGAGGAGCACGGCTCCGGCGGGGGAACCGTCGACCCCACCGCTACACCGGCCGCCACCGGGCTCTTCCTGCTCGCCGTCGGCGGCTGGCTGCTGAAC
Source organism: Streptomyces sp. NBC_00597 (assembly GCF_041431095.1). Taxonomy (GTDB): domain Bacteria; phylum Actinomycetota; class Actinomycetes; order Streptomycetales; family Streptomycetaceae; genus Streptomyces. Next base: position 5,380,345 of record NZ_CP107757.1, on the reverse strand, counting down.
ACCGCCCGCCCGTGGCACAAACCCGGACATCCCGTCATCCTGGGGCTCGGCTGGGCCGTTGCGCTCACGCTGCTGCTGTGGGGCCTGGTCCTGCTGGCCCGCTGCGTGCGCACCGTCCACGGCGCGGCGGAGCCCGCCCCGTACGAAGGCTCCGGTGACGACGGAGCGGACCGAACCGGCGAGACCCCGGCCCGACCCGCCTCGTAACGCCACCCGTCAGGCCTTCGGGGCCACCTTGGTTCCACCGGGGTAACCATCGGACGAGAAATTTCCTACCAGCGGTGTTACGTTTTAGGTATGAGCAGCCACGTAGCGCCCCAGGCCGCCGAGCGGGCCGGTAAGAGATCCGTGTCGCTCGCACAGTCGTTGATCAAGGAAGTCGAGGAGCGCACCGGCAAGAACGGGTTCTCCTCCGTCGTGGCCGAAGCCCTGGAGGAATGGCTCGCCGCGCAGAAGCTCCGTGAGGTCGTGGCCGCCGACCGCAAGGCGTTCGGCCCCGTCTCCGCCGAAGCGCGGCGGCAGGCGGAACAGGAGTGGTAAGCAAGCGCCTCAAGATCAAAGCCAAGAGCGAGGGCACGCTCGTCCTGGACGCCCAGGGGCTTTCGCTTCACGTCGACGGCGACGAGGGGATGCGTGCGCGCATCGAGGTCGCTCAGCAGAGCGGCAGACGCGTGGCGCTGTCCGCACTGACGCCCTTGGAGGTGCGCCGAACAGGAGAAGCCGCCAAGCGACTCCGGTTCCTGCTGTCCCGGTTCGACGTGAAACCGGTCAACGACGCGGTGACAGACGCCGCAGCGAAGCTGCTGGATACCTCGGGCCTTGACGGGCACGAATGCCTCGTGGACGCACTCGTGGTGGCCACCGCCGCGCTCTGCCCGCCCCCGGTACTCCTCGTCACCTCCGACAAGTCGCACATCCCGGCGCTGTGCAAGGCCGCCGAGGAGCTTCCCGGCTCGCCGAAGGTGAAGATCGTCAACGTCTGACGGCCAAACGTCAGGAGCCGGGCCGCTCAACTACCCAACGAGCGGCCCGGCCTTGAATGATCAGGCTTTTGGAGCCACCTTGGAGAGGCCGTTGATGATGCGGTCCATCGCGTCGCCGCCCGCCGGGTCGGTCAGGTTGGCCAGCATCTTCAGGGTGAACCGCATCAGCACCGGGTGCGTCAGGCCGCGCTGGGTGGCGACCTTCATCACCTTCGGGTTGCCGATCAGCTTCACGAAGGCGCGGCCCAGCGAGTAGTAGCCGCCGTAGGTCTCCTTGAGCACCTTCGGGTAGTTGTGCAGGGCCAGCTCGCGCTGCGCCGGCGTGGACCGGGCGTGCGCCTGCACGATGACGTCGGCCGCGATCTGGCCCGACTCCATCGCGTAGGCGATGCCCTCGCCGTTGAACGGGTTGACGAGGCCGCCCGCGTCACCGACGAGCAGCAGGCCCTTGGTGTAGTGCGGCTGCCGGTTGAAGGCCATCGGCAGGGCCGCGCCGCGGATCGGCTGCGTCATGTTCTCGGGGGTGTAGCCCCAGTCCTCCGGCATGGACGCGCACCAGGCCTTGAGGACCTCGCGCCAGTCCAGCTCCCGGAAGGCGGAGGAGGAGTTGAGGATGCCGAGACCGACGTTGGACGTGCCGTCGCCCATGCCGAAGATCCAGCCGTAGCCGGGCAGCAGCCGGTCCTGGGCTCCGCGCCGGTCCCACAGTTCCAGCCAGGACTCCAGGTAGTCGTCGTCGTGGCGCGGGGAGGTGAAGTACGTCCGCACGGCCACGCCCATCGGCCGGTCCTCGCGCCGGTGCAGGCCCATCGCGAGGGACAGCCTGGAGGAGTTGCCGTCGGCGGCGACGACGAGGGGCGCGCTGAAGGTGACCGGGATCTTCTCCTCGCCGAGCTTGGCCTGCACGCCCGTGATGTGGCCGGTCCGCGGATCCCGCACCGGCTCGCCGACGTTGCACCGCTCGTACAGGCGGGCGCCGGCCTTCTGGGCCTGGCGGGCCAGGGTCTCGTCGAAGTCGTCGCGCTTGCGGACGAGTCCGTAGTCGGGGAAGGAGGCGAGTTCCGGCCAGTCCAGCTGGAGCCGCTGGCCGCCACCGATGATCCGCAGGCCCTTGTTGCGCAGCCAGCCGGCCTCTTCGGAGATGTCGATGCCCATCGCCACCAGCTGCTTGGTGGCGCGCGGGGTCAGACCGTCGCCGCAGACCTTCTCGCGCGGGAACGCCGTCTTCTCCAGCAGCAGGACGTCGAGTCCCGCCTTGGCGAGGTAGTAGGCGGTGGTCGAGCCGGCGGGTCCGGCCCCGACGACGATCACATCCGCGGAGTGTTCGGAGAGGGGCTCGGTCACTGCGGGGTCTCCCGAAGGCTCGATAAAGGGTGCCCAACGGCACAGGACATGTGCAGTCTATGCAGCGAGAGAGATCACGAACCCGAAGGGCTGCCCGATGACCACCTCGCTCCCCGCCGTAGAGCTGCGCGTGCCCACCCACGAGGATGCGCGGGCCTGGCACGGGGTCTTCGACGACCCCGACGTGATGGAGTTCCTCGGCGGTCCCGCCGAGCTGTCCCTGTACGAGGAGTTCACCGCGCGGCAGCGGATGCACGATGCGCAGCTCGGCTACTGCCTCTGGACGCTGCTGGACGCGCAGGGCGCGGTGATCGGGTTCACCGGCGCGCAGCCGTGGCCGCGGGAGAAGGAATGGGGGCCGGTCGGGGAGGTAGAGATCGGCTGGCGGCTGGGTCGCTCCGCCTGGGGCAAGGGGTACGCGTATGCCGCGGCGCTGGCGACGCTGGAACGCGTACGGGCGGCCGGGGTGCCGCGGGTGGTGGCGATGATCAACGACGAGAACCAGCGGTCGATCGCGGTCGCGGAACGGCTGGGCATGACCCTGGCGTCCCGCTTCCTCCTCCCGAACGGCCAGAAGTACGGCCGCCGCTACGAACTCACCCTCCAGCCCGACTAGCCCCGGGCCCGCCCGCACGCAGCGCCGTTGGCGGGGTCCGGCCCCCCAACACCCCCCGGGCGGAGCCCGGTGGGCGGGAGGGGCGGGGAGGGGCGGCCCCGCGCAGCGGCCGTGCGCACCGGCCCCGGCCACTGCCGCCGGCCCCGCCCCGGCCCGATGGACGGAGTCCGGCGCAACGGCGCAACGGCGCGAAGCCGGGAAGGCGGGAAGGCGCCCCGGCGCCGAGGCGTGCGAGCGGCGCGTCAGAAGACCGAGAGGCCCGTCAGGGTGGTGAAGCGGTCCAGGGCGGCCGCGGCCGCGACCGAGTTGCCGTGGGGGTCCAGGCCCGGGCTCCAGGCGGCCAGCGTGCACCGTCCCGGGACGACCGCCACGATCCCGCCGCCCACGCCGCTCTTGCCCGGCAGGCCCACCCGGTAGGCGAACTCTCCGGCCGCGTCGTACGTCCCGCAGGTCAGCATCACCGCGTTGACCTGCTTCGCCTCGCTCCGCGTCAGCAGCCGCGAGCCGTCCGCGCGCAGCCCGTGCCGGGCCAGGAACCGCGCCGCCCGTGCCAGGTCGGCGCAGCTCATCTCGATGGAGCACTGCCAGAAGTAGTGGTCGAGCAGCGTCGGCACGGGGTTGTCGATGTTCCCGTAGGAAGCCATGAAGTGCGCGAGCGCGGCGTTGCGGTCGCCGTGCTCCTGCTCGGACGCGGCGACTTCCGCGTCGAAGCCGAGGTCCGGGTTGCCGCTTTCCTGCCGCAGGAACTCCAGCAGCTCGCTGCTCGCGTCGCCCGTCAGTGTCTGCAGCCGGTCGGTGACGACGAGCGCGCCCGCGTTGATGAACGGATTGCGCGGAATGCCGTTCTCGTACTCCAGCTGCACGAGGGAGTTGAACGGGTTGCCCGACGGCTCCCGCCCGACCCGCTCCCACAGGCTGTCGCCGCCCTCGGCCAGTGCCAGGGCCAGGGCGAACACCTTGGTGATCGACTGCGTGGAGAACGGCACCTGCCAGTCCCCCACCCCGTACACGTTGCCGTCGAGATCGGCGACGGCCATGCCGAACTGCCCGGCGTCCACGGACGCGAGCGCCGGGATGTACTCGGCGGGCGTACCGCTGCCCACCAAGGGGGCGATGTCCGCCGCGATCCGCTCCAGCAGCTCCTGGTAGTCCACCGGGCCCGCGCTCCCTAGGCCTTGGAGCCGCGGTGCAGCGCGACGATGCCGCCGCTCAGGTTGCGCCAGGCGACCTTGGACCAGCCGGCCTTCTGCAGCAGCGCGGCCAGCGCCGGCTGGTCCGGCCATTCGCGGATCGACTCGGCGAGGTACACGTAGGCATCGGGGTTGGAGGACACGGCGCGGGCCACCGGCGGCAGGGCGCGCATCAGGTACTCGGTGTAGACCGTGCGGAACGGCGCCCAGGTGGGCTGCGAGAACTCGCAGATGACGACCTGGCCGCCGGGCTTGGTCACCCGGTACAGCTCGCTCAGCGCGGCGTCGGTGTCCTGGACGTTGCGCAGGCCGAAGGAGATCGTCACGGTGTCGAAGACGTCGTCCTTGAACGGCAGCTTCGTCGCGTCGCCCGCGGTCAGCGGCAGCCAGGAGTGGCGCTTCTTGCCCTCGCGGAGCATGCCGAGGGAGAAGTCGCAGGGGACGACGTACGCGCCGGTCGCGGCGAACGGCAGCGAGGACGTCGCGGTTCCGGCGGCCAGGTCCAGCACCTTGTGTCCGGGGCGCGCGCCGACCGCCTTGGCGACCTCCTTGCGCCACAGGCGGGCCTGTCCGAGGGAGAGGACGTCGTTGGTGAGGTCGTAGTTCGCCGCCACACCGTCGAACATGGAGGCGACTTCGTGCGGCTGCTTGTCCAGGGAAGCCCTTGTCACTGGCGTTCGCCCCTTGGTGTGCGATGCGGATCGGCGGTCTGCGGACCATCCTCTCAGGCCTGGCCCGCCGCCCGGCCCGGGGCCCGCTACCGGGCGGTGCGCAGGGGCGGGGCAGCGGTGCGCAGCGGTGGGGCAGCGGTGCGCACAACTGGCCCGATGGACAGTTACGCGGAGCCCGCGGAGCCGCGTTGACTGGCCGGAACGGTCCGACAAGGACCGCCGAAACACGATATTCCCGAACAAAGGGCTCCACGATGCCGGCAGGCCAATCCATCGGTCGAGGCCGTTCCACCGGCCGCGGTTCCCCCCTCGGCCCGCGCGCCCGGCGCCGGGCCGAGCGGCGAAAGCGGCTCCGCCGTACGTTCCTCGGCTCGGCGGCGCTGGTCGCCGCCCTGGCGACCGCGTACGCGGTGGTGCCGCTGGACGACGCCGAGTCCGTCTCCGACAGCGTGGCCGCGCCGCCCGCCGCGCCGCCCGACCGGGACGCCGCCGTTCCGTCCCCTTCGGGTTCCTCCGGCTCCCCCCAGGCCGGCCCGTCCTCCGCCCCGCCGGCGAAGCCGGGCACCGCGGACGCGAAGCCGGGCGGCGGCTCCGGTTCCGCGGTGCCGCAGTCCGGGCCGGGGGTGTTCGCGGCCTCTTCCCGTTCCGGGCAGGCGCAGGGCAAGGGGACCGTCCGCAAGTGGCGGATCGAGGTCGAGGAGGGCAGCGGGGTGGACGCCGACACCGCCGCGCACGCCGTGGAGAAGATCCTCGGGGACCCGCGGGGCTGGATCAAGGACCCGGCGTACGGCTTCCAGCTCGTCGGCACCGGCCAGCCGGTGGACTTCACCGTGAAGATCGCCACACCCACGACGACCGACCGGCTGTGCGAGGTGGTCACCCCGGAACTGATCGGTGAGACGAACTGCCGGGCCGGTCACACGGTCGTGGTCAACCTCAAGCGCTGGCTGGAGGGATCACCGCAGTTCAAGGGTGCCGTGGAGGAGTACCGGGCGCTGATCGTCAATCACGAGGTGGGCCACGAAATAGGCCACGACCACGAGACCTGCCCGGGCCCCGGAAAGCCCGCTCCGGCGATGATGCAGCAGATCAAGGGGCTGCTCGGCTGCGAGGCCAACGCCTGGCCGTTCGACGGAAATGGAACCTACCTGTCGGGACCACCCGTCCCTTAAGGCACAGGGAGCGCCGATGTGTTGACCAGCGCATCGGCCGGTGCCGAGGAGTGGAACCATGAATGTCGTCAGATTCAGCGTCCCCGCCTGGTTTCCGCCCCGTACGGGGGAGGAGCTGCGGCGGGAGGTCCAGCTCACCGAGCAGGAGTCGACCGTGTTCCTGTGCCTTGCGACCGGCGCCTCGAACGCGGAACTCGCCGGGGAGCTGCAACTGTCCGTCAGCACGGTCAAGTTCCACGTCCACAACATCCGGGCGAAGCTGGGCGGCATAAGCCGCCTCCAGGCCTGTCTCCTGGCCGCCCTGGCCCGAGAGGGCGTCAGGACCTAGCGGCGGCGGTGCAGGAGACGGCCTGCGATCACGGTGGCCACGCAGGTGGTGGCGCCCTGCTTCAGGAGCGCTTCGGCGTCGGGGGCCGCGAAGACCGCGAAACGGGCCGGGGTGCCCGGCTCCAAGGTGCCGAAGAAGGCCTGTTCGGCCGTGTCGCGGCCGGCGAAGGGGTCCAGGGACGGCAGGTCCGGGGACGGCAGGTCCGGGGGCGTCGCGGCCGCGGGCGGGAGGAGCGTGAGGCCCGAGCGGATCACTGCCGTCCGCACGGACGGGACCGTGAGCCGCCCGGTCACCGCCACGACCCCGCGGGCCAGTAGCTTCTGCGTGGCCCGGCGGGCGCTGTTGCCCCAGCGGGACTCGGTCATCGACAGGCCGGCCAGCGCCTCGGCCCCGCTGATGGGGTCCGCGCCGAGCTCGGCGGTCTCGTACGGGTCGTCCGGGTAGTACGTGCGCTCCAGGAGCTCGTCCGCCCCGCGTACGAGCAGCCCCGGCGTCAGTACGCCGGGCCAGCGCCGGACCCGGGCGTGCGGCCAGGCCGCGCCGAGCTCCTCGTACGGGCCCACGCGGCTGATCCGGTCCCCGTCGACGAGGACCGCCCCGCCGGGCAGCGGCGCGGCCCCTGGTCCGGCGACGAGGAGATCGGCGGTGTGAAGCGTCAGCACCGGGCCTCAGTTCGTCGGGATGAGCTTCAGCTCGGGGTGCGCCGTGCCGCCCTCGATCGCCGTGGACGAGATGTGCGAGACCACGCGGTCGTCGACGGGGTCGTTCGCCGGGTCTTCGTGCACGGCGAGGTGCTCGTACGTCGTCGCGCGCTGCGCGGGGACGCGGCCCGCCTTGCGGATCAGGTCGATGATCTCCTGCCGGTTCGACCGGTGCTTGGCTCCGGCCGAGGAGACCACGTTCTCCTCCAGCATGATCGAGCCGAGGTCGTCCGCGCCGTAGTGCAGCGAGAGCTGGCCGGCCTCCTTGCCCACGGTGAGCCAGGAGCCCTGGATGTGGGCGATGTTGTCGAGGAAGAGCCGCGCGATCGCGATCATCCGCAGGTACTCGAAGACCGTCGCCTGGGTCCGGCCCTTGAGGTGGTTGTTCTCGGGCTGGTACGTGTACGGGATGAAGGCGCGGAAGCCGCCCGTGCGGTCCTGCGTGTCGCGGATCATCGCGATGTGTTCGATGCGTTCGGCGTTGGTCTCGCCGGTGCCCATCAGCATGGTGGAGGTGGATTCCACGCCCAGCCCGTGGGCGATCTCCATGATCTCCAGCCAGCGCTCGCCGGATTCCTTCAGCGGGGCGATCGCCTTGCGCGGCCGCTCCGGCAGGAGTTCGGCGCCGGCGCCCGCGAAGGAGTCCAGGCCGGCCGCGTGGATGCGGCGGATGGCCTCCTCGGCGCTCACGCCCGAGATCCGGGCCATGTGGTCGACCTCGGACGCGCCGAGGGAGTGGATGACCAGCTGCGGGAACGCCTTCTTGATGGCGGAGAAGTGCTCCTCGTAGTACTCCACGCCGTAGTCGGGGTGGTGTCCGCCCTGGAACATGATCTGCGTGCCGCCGAGCTCGACGGTCTCCGCGCAGCGGCGCAGGATGTCGTCGAGGTCGCGGGACCAGCCCTTCTTGGTGTCCTTGGGGGCCGCGTAGAAGGCGCAGAACTTGCACGCCGTGACGCACACGTTGGTGTAGTTGATGTTGCGCTCGATGATGTACGTCGCGATGTGCTCGGTGCCGGCGTAACGGCGGCGGCGCACCGCGTCGGCCGCCTGGCCGAGCGCGTGCAGCGGGGCGTGCCGGTAGAGGTCGAGCGCCTCTTCCTTGGTGATCCGGCCCCCTGCGGCGGCGCGGTCGAGGACAGACTGGAGAGCGGCCTGGTCGGTCACCGGTGCGTCACCTTTCGGCGGTGTGTCAAGAGGTACGGACCGATCCAGCCTACGCCAGGGCCCGGCCTCGGATTTCAGGGGATGCGGGTGAGGTCGCCCTCGGGGTTTCCGGCCGGGACGTCGCCCGACTTGTAGTGGAGCGTCCCGTCGGCGTTGAGGGTGAAACGCTCGTTGGCGGACCCGTTGGAGCAGATGCCGGGGGCCGGGTTGGGGCCGCCCGTGGTGTTCAGGACGAGGGAGCGGTCGGTGGCGGAGGCCAGCTTCCAGTCGCCGCTGCAGTCGGTACCGAGGACGGGGAGGATCGACTTGTCCCGGCCCACGACCTCGCCGACCCTGCCGGTCTTTATGGTGATCTCGAATTCGGCGGCGACGCCCGCGCGGGCGGTGGTGACCGTGCCCTTCCAGGTGCCGGTGAGCTCCTTGGGGACGTCTCCCCGGGTGCCGCTCGGTGTCGCTCCCGACGGTGCGGGGGTGGCCGCGGAGGCCGTGCCCGAGCCCTTCGGGGGTGTGGCAGCGGTGTGGTCCTGGTCGCCGCCGGTGCCCGGGAGCAGCCCGAGCCCGTACAGACCGCCGCCGGACAGTACGGCCAGGACGGCCGTCGCCGCGAGGACCAGCGAGCAGCTGAACCGCCGTCCGGCCGCGTTGAAGGTGACCTGGCGGGCCGCGTCGGGGGCGGTCCGCGGCTGCGGCACACCACCGCCGGAGGTCGCGGTGGGACTGCCGTGGACGGCGGCCGGCGGCGGCCCGTAGGGACCGTACGGGTTCTGCCCGTGGGCCGCGGCGAAGGAGCCGCTGCCCGGAGTCGTGAATCCGGCGCCGGGCTGCGTCCCGCCGGCCGGCACGGCCTGGCCGGCGTACAGGGGGGCCCGGCCGTACGAAGGGTCGGGCGCCCCGAACGAGCCTCCCGTGAACGACACCGGCCCGGACCCGGACTCCGCCGGACCCGACCCTCCCCCGGAGTGATCGGCCTCCAGGTCCAGCAGGGCGACCGCTGCGCGGCTGGCCTCTTCCACGAGGGGCGCGGGAAGCCAGCCGCGGGTGTGGAGGGCTCCGGCGAGGGTCTGCGCGATCGCCTCCGGGGCGGGCCGGTCGGCGGCCGTCTTGGCCAGGCAGGCCGCGATCAGCTCGCGCAGTCCGCCGGCCGGGACCGCGTCGAGGTCCGGCGGTTCGTGAACCACCTTGTAGAGGAGGGTCGCCGAGTTGTCCCCGGTGAACGGCGGCTGCCCGGTCGCCGCGTAGGCCAGCACCGCGCCGAGCGAGAACACGTCGGCGGCGCCGGTGATCCCCTTGCCGAGGATCTGCTCGGGGGACATGTAGCCGGGCGAGCCGATGGAGACGCCGGTGGAGGTGAGGGAGGCGGTCCCGTCGGTGGCCCGCGCGATGCCGAAGTCGATCAGTCGGGGGCCGTCGAGGCTCAGCATCACGTTCGACGGCTTCACGTCCCGGTGGACGAGGCCCAGCCCGTGGACGGCCACCAAGGCGCGGGCCAGGCCTTCTCCGACGGCCCGTACGGAGGCTTCGGGAAGGGGCCCGTGCGCGGCCACCGCGCCGCCCAGGGAGGGCCCCGCCACGTACCCGGTGGCCACCCACGGCACCGTCGCCTCCGGGTCGGCGTCCAGGACGGGCGCGGTCCACTCGCCGCCGACGCGCCGCGCGGCCTCGACCTCGCGGCGGAACCGGGCGCGGAACTCCTCGTCGGAGGCGAAGTGCGGGTGCACGATCTTGACGGCCACCGTCCGGCCGCCCGCGCTGCGGCCCAGGTAGACCCGTCCCATGCCGCCGGAGCCGAGCCGGCCGAGCAGCCGGTACGCGCCGATGGTCCGCGGTTCGCCTGCGTCGAGCGGCTGCATCGCGTCCCCCTCCCCGTTCGGTCCCTGATCGCCAAGAGCACCTTAGAGCCGTCACCGGCCCGTCGGGGCGGATCCGGCCGGCTCGAACCCGGCGGGCACCTGCTCAAGGGCCTGCGGGTCGGGGCCGAGGACGTCGCGGTCGGCAGGCCGAGCCGGGTGTCGACGACAGGGCTCGCGGGCGCCACGTGCGCGCTCCGCCGAATGGGGTACTCCGCATTCCCGTCCGATGGTCGGAAAAGCGAAAAGAGGGGGGAATTCCCGGGAAACGGCATATCCCCCGCGACCGGAACCCTGGCTACCGCCCGTTAATCGATCCGGGGATGCGATCAGACGCGCGCGCCGTCACCGTTCAGCAGCTCCACGGCGACATCCTCGGGATAGCCCGTGGTCGCTCCCGTACGTCGCGCGAATTCCCTTACACCGGCCAACTGTTCGGGCCCGAAGCGGAAGTCGAGCGTCGTGAAGTACCGCTGCAACAGATCGGCGTCGAAGGCCTCCCAGCGGGCCGCCTGCTCGGCGACCTTGGCGACCTCTTCGAGGGAGAGGTCACGGGAGTCGAGGAAGGCCTCGTGGACCTTGCGGACGACGACCGGCTCGCGGGCGAGGTAGTCCTTGCGGGCGGCCCAGACGGCGAAGACGAACGGCAGTCCGGTCCACTCCTTCCACATCAGCCCCAGGTCGTGGACGTCGAGGCCGAGCCGGGGCGCATCGTGCAGCGAGGCGCGCAGCGCGGCGTCCCCGATCAGCACGGCCGCGTCGGCCTCCTGCATCATCAGGCCCAGGTCGGGCGGGCAGGTGTAGTAGTCCGGCTCGACCCCGTACCGCTCGGAAAGCAGCAGCTGGGCGAGGCGTACGGACGTGCGGGAGGTCGAACCGAGCGCGACCCGGGCCCCGTCCAGCTGGTCCAGCGGCACCTGCGAAACGATCACGCAGGACATCACCGGGCCGTCGCAGCCGACCGCGAGATCGGGGAACGCGACGAGCTGGTCGGCATTGCGGAGGAACTCCACGAGGGTGATCGGACCCATGTCGAGCTCCCCCTGGACGAGGCGCTCGCTCAGCTTCTCGGGGGTGTCCTTGGTCAGCTCCAGGTCCAGCAACGTGCCGGTTCTGGCCAGCCCCCAGTAGAGGGGAAGGCAGTTCAGGAACTGAATGTGGCCGACGCGGGGCCGGCTGCGATAGACGTCCACATCGCGAGACTAGCCCCCGCGTCTCCGTCAGCCTTCAGGCGGGCCTCAAACGTCCGAGTGACGTGATCTTTCCCTCTGGTCTCCGCCGCAGGGTGCGTGCTAGGCTCGTCGCAAGTTGCAGTTTGGTTTCCCTTGCAGTACGAGGCCTGCGGAGAATGTGACCCGCAGGCTTTTGTAGTTTTCAGACTTCTTAGCAGGTTCTGGAGCAGGGCGACCCTTTGGCCCATAGGAGGGCTCATGGCTACCGGAACCGTGAAGTGGTTCAACGCTGAAAAGGGCTTCGGCTTCATCGCCCAGGACGGCGGCGGCCCGGATGTCTTCGTCCACTACTCCGCGATCAACGCCTCTGGCTTCCGCTCCCTGGAGGAGAACCAGATGGTGAACTTCGACGTCACGCAGGGTCCGAAGGGCCCGCAGGCGGAGAACGTCACCCCGGCCTAGTCGCCTGGGCCAACCTAATCGCGGTTGGATAGCAGTACCCAAGGAGCCCTGCCTCCTCCGTTCACTCGGAGGCGGTGGGGCTCCTGCCTTTCCCCTCCCGGAGTGGGGGACGGGGCGAACGCCATCGCCCCCGCCACCGTGAACACGGTGACGGGGGCGATGGCGTTCGCGGGCGAGCCCGCGGGGACGGGCTACCGGAACCCGGCGGCTCGTCCCGACCGCATCACTGCTTGCCGGCCGTCGTCGACGTCGGCGTCGGCGTCGGCGTCGGCGTCACCGGGGGCGTCGGCGTCACCGGGGGCGTCGGCGTCGTCGTAGGGGCGGCCGTGATCTTGAGGTCCAGGATCAGGACCACGTTGTCCTTCGTGATCAGGTGGAGGCGGTACGTGCCCGGGGCCACGTCCGTGGTGAACAGCTCCGGCAGCGCGATCTTGCCGTCGGCGCCCGTCGGGGCGAGGAGCAGGCTGGTGACCTTCTTCCCGTCCTTGTCCTTGAACCAGGGGCCCTTGGACTTCGCCGGGTCCACCGGCACCCACGCGCCGGCCTCGTTCTGCTCGACCAGCCCGGCGGTGACCTGCGTGCCCTCCACCGCCTTGTCCTTGGCGGTGGCCGTGACCTCCACACCGGTGAAGCTCTTGCCCGCGACGACCTCCAGCGGCTTCGCCGCGTCGGCGTCGGTACGGGTCAACTTGTCCGCGACCGGGGCCGGCTTCGCCGTGACGGTGCCGGTGAAGTTCACCGTGAGCTGGGCGGCGGTGTTGTAGGCCGCGACCCGCAGGGTGAAGCCGCCCGCCTTGGCTCCGGCCTTCAGGCCGGGCAGGGTCGCGACGCCCTCGGAGTCGGTGTCGACCACGAGGAAGGTCTTGCCCTCCGCCCCGATGGAGGAGCCCGTGGTGTCGTCCTTGAGCTCGAACAGGATCGGCTTGGCGGCGGCCGGCTTGCCGTCGCTGAGCAGCGCCTTGATCCGCGGGGCCGTGGCGAACGCGGACCCGGCTTCGGCCTTGAGCTCCGCGCTGCCAACCAGCTCCAGCTTGGCCAGGGTCGGGGCCGGCGGCGTCGGCTTCTGCGGCTCGGTCGGCTTCTGCGGCGTGGGCGTCGGCTTCGGGGTCGGATTCGGCTTCGGGGTGTGCGACGGCGTGCTCGGGCTCGGCGTGGGCAGCGTCGTCGTGGGCGGCGTCGGGTAGTTCCCGACGGGCGGGTTCGGCACTCCGGCGGCACCGTTCTGGTACTGGTGCATGTACCCGACCACGGTGTTCACGTACTCGCGGGAGTTGTTGTAGCTGAGGATCGCCCGGTCGAGCTGCGCCTCGTCCGAGAGGTTCCGGTCGCCCGCGCACAGGTAGAGGCCGGCGCCCAGCGCCGCGTCGTAGATGTTGTTCGGGTCGCGCTTGGAGTCCCCGTTGCCGTCGGCACCCCACTTCTCCCAGGTGGAGGGGATGAACTGCAGCGGGCCGACGGCGCGGTCGTAGACGGCGTCACCGTCGAACTCGCCCTTGTCGGTGTCCTTGATCTCGGCGAAGCCGTTGCCGTCGAGGCGCGGGCCGCGGATCGGCTTCTCGGTGTAGCCGTCGGCCTTGAGCCCGTAGCCGGAGGCGTGCACGGACTCGACCCTGCCTATGCCGGCGAGCAGCTGCCAGGGCAGCTTGCAGCCGGGAAGCGCGGCGGCCACCGAGAGCTCGGCGCGCTTGTAGGCGTCGAGTGCGGTCGCGGGGATACCGCTGGCGCCCTCGGCCGCGCCCGTGCCCGTGGTGGGCGGTGCGGCCGGGTCGGCGAGCGGGTCGGGCAGGTCGAGGCGGGCGTCACCGCGGTCGGTGGCCTGGGGGCTGTCCGGGGTCGGTTCGGACTCCCCCGCGTCGGCGGTGGACGTGTTGGTCACCACGGCGGCGGTCGTCAGGCTGGCCGCGAGCGCGGCCGTGCACAGGACCTTGCGCGAGGTGTTGACGAGGTGACGGTGAAGCGGCTTCACAGTTCGGCGATCCCCCCAAGGCGGCCGACAAGGTATACGGCGGGTCGAGCCGTGGATATTCACTGTCTATCAGGTATTCCGACGCGACTCGCCGCTACCCCGACAGATATGACACACCATTCGTCTCGGCTTCACCGGGTCCTCACGACCGAACGGACAACATCCGCCGTTGCGCGCCGGAAAGACCCCAATGAACCCTGGTTTGACCGTGATTGCGCTTTGGGGCCGGATTCACTCTCCCGCGTCCGCCCGAGCATGGGCGTGGACCCGCTGCAGCAGCGCCTGCAGCGTGGCCCGTTCGGCCGCATCGAGCGGGGCCAACAGACGGTCGCCGACGGCCTCGGTCTCCGCCGCCAGTTCGTCCAACAACAGCCGGCCCGGCTCGCTGATGCTCGCCAGGACGCGGCGCCGGTCGGCCGTGTCGCGCTCCCGCCCGACGTATCCGAGCCGGGCGAGACCGTCGAGGACCTTGACCACGTCGCTCGGGTGCACGTCGAGCCGCTCGGCGAGATCGCGCTGCGGCTGCGGCCCGTGATCGTCGAGGGCGGCGAGCACGGCCATGTCCCACAGCCGCAGCCCGTGCGCGGCGAGCCGGTCACCGACGAGGGTGCGGGCCTCCTTGCCCACCGTGGAGAGCAAGTACGGGGTGAGGGAGGTCAGTCGGGGCGTCGAGAGCGGCAGCATGGACACATTGTAGGGTGACACCAATCATTGGTTCCCACCTACTGATTGACGGAGCCCGCCATGGACGCCCTGCATCCCCGACTCCTCGTCGCCCGCTTCGGCGAAACCTTCCGCTTCTACGACGCCCTGCTCCCCGAACTGCTCGGCGCGACGCGCACCCGCGGCGGCGGCGACGGCCCGTACGCCTCCTGGGACGTGGCCGACCAGGGCGTGCTCTCACTGTTGGACCGCTCGGCGATGGCCGCCACGGTGGCACCGCTGGACACCGCCACCGCCTCCGCCACCGCCTCCGCCTCCGCCTCCGCCTCCGCCTCCGCCTCCGCCGACCGCAGCATGCTGGTCAGCCGCGTCCCCGACGTGGACACCGCGTACGCCGCCTGCCTGGCCCGCGGCGCCACCCCGGCGGCCCCGCCCGCCGACCGCCCGGAGTGGGGCCCGACCCTGCGCAGCGCCCACGTCCGCGACCCCGAGGGCAACCTGTGGGAGCTCCAGTCGTACTAGCGGGCCGCCCCGCGTCGCACCCGTGCGCGGGGTACCCCGGTCACTAGGGTCATCGCCATGACCACCGATCCGATCCGCGTCCCCGACCTGTCGGACCGCCCCCACCGGCTGACCGTCGAACGCTCGATGATCGCCGGCGAGCACACCCTGTACGCGGGCTGGACCGAGGAGTTCGACCGCTGGTTCGCCGCACCGGGCTCGGTCCTGATGAGGGCCGAAGTGAACGCGCCGTTCTTCTTCGAGACGGAGTTCGCACCGGAGCCGGGGGCCACGCCGACCAGACACCCGCATTACGGGCGCTTCCTGCGGCTGGTCCCCAATCGCCTCGTGGAGCTGACGTGGGTGACGGGCCGGGGCGGCACGGAGGGAGCCGAGACGGTGCTCACCGTCGAGCTCCTCCCCCACCCCATCGGCACGCACCTGCGGCTGACCCACGCCGGCTTCCTCGACGAGGCCTCCCGCGACAACCACGAGGCGGCCTGGCAACAGATCCTGGAGCGCCAGGACGAGGCCCTCACGGGCTCCGACTGACTCCGCCCCCGGCCCCTCCCCCGGGCGGGGGAGGCACATCGCCCCCGCGGCGGACGTGCGGGCCACCCCCACTCGCGAGGATCGAGGGGACCGCACGGGCCCGTGGACACACGGCCCCGGCCCCTCCCCGATCCGGACGGAGCACCACCGCCATGCGCCGAAGGACCCTGCACGTCGCCGCCCTCCTCGCCCTGGCCGCGGCCCTGACCGGCACGACGGCCACCGCCTCGGCCGCGACCCCGCCGCCGCCCCCGGCCGCGGAGAGCACCGCCCGCCTCAAGGGCTCGGCCCACCTCGACTACCCCGTGGCCAACGAGGAGATCCGGGTCAGCGTCGACGCCCGCGCCACCTTCACCAAGGACAACCCCTGGTACCCCACCAAGACCGAGGGCACCTTCCGCCTCTCGCACACCATTCCCCAGCCGGACGGCTCGTCGCGCACCTACTGGGCCGAGATGGAGGTCGACTGCCTGACGACGGGTGGCCCCAACGCCACGGTCACCGGGCGGATCGTGGCCGCCAGCAACAATCCCGGCGATCCCTTCCCGGCCATGCTGAAGGACCACGTCCGCCTGGGCATGAGCTTCTACGTGCCCGGCAAGGGCGCCGCCGGCCCCGCCCGCGTCGGACTGTCCGGTGCGGCGGACATGACCCTGTCCAAGTGCATGGCACCGGCCCCGTTCGACAAGGTCGTGAGCGGCGGCTTCACCCTGAAGTCGTGATCTGACCCCCGCGTGCAATGTCACTGATTTCGGTCATCCCCTCACCCAGCGTGTCGGACCCGCCGTACGCTTTTCGGTATTGCGTGTACGGCCCGTACGGACGAGGGCGGTTCAGCCTGTGAACGACCTGTCAGACCGCGAGGAACAGCCGGAGCGACCCATGGAGGTCGACGGCACCACGTACCTCTTCAAGGCGCTCGGAAAAATGATCAAGGCGCTCCGAGAAGCGGCGGGCCTCCAGCAGAAGGAACTGGCCGCACGGGTGCGGGTGAGCGAGGAGCTGATCTCCTCGATCGAACGGGGAGTACGCACCCCCCAGCCGGACTTCCTGGAGAACACCGACCGGGCGCTGTGCGCCAACGGGGTCCTGCTGGCGGCGATCCCGGAGGTAAAGGAGGCCCTGAAACGCGCCCGCACCCGGCATCCCGACTGGTTCCGCAAGTTCGCGGAGGCGGAAGCGGCGTCGGTGGCCCTGCATTACTACGGCCATCAGGGTGTGCCTGGCATGCTTCAGACGGAAGCCCACGCGCGATCCATCTTCGTGAAACGCCGCCCCCTCCTATCCGAGGAGACCATCGAGAAGCGCGTCACGGACCGGTTGGCTCGCCAGCAGATCTTCGAGCAGTGGCCTTCGCCCACCTTCAGCTTCGTACTCGACCACAGCCTGCTGATGCGCCCCGTCGGCGGCCCGGCAGCGCACGAAAAGCAGCTGCGCCGCTTCATCGAGATCGGCAGCCTGCGCACCGTCGAACTCCAGGTCATGCCGTTTGACCGGCGCGAACATGCCGCGATGGGAGGCTCGTTCACCCTCCTCACCCCCAAGGGTCGCCAGCAGGTCGCCTACACCGAGAGCTACGGCCACCCCAACCTCATCACCGATCCGGAACAGGTACGGATCTACGCGGAGCGCTATGGGATCATCCGGGCACAGGCGCTGACGCCGGATGAGTCACTGGCTCTGATCGAGAAGATGCTGGGAGAAAGATGAATTCCACCGACCTGGCTTGGTTCAAGAGCTCCTACAGCGATGGCGAGGGCGGCGAGTGCGTCGAAGTCGCCTTCGACTGGCGGAAGTCGAGCTACAGCAGCGGCGAAGGCGGCCAGTGCGTCGAGGTAGCCGCCTGCGCGAGCACCGTCCACGTCCGGGACTCCAAGGTGACCTCAGGGCCCGAGATGGCCGTGGCGCCGACCGTCTGGGCCGCGTTCCTGGGTGGCATCAGCCTCTAGCCGACGGTGTGGCCCAGGGCACCCCCGTGCGCGCCCTGGGCCGGTCCGGCTAGATGTTCTTCAGGTAGCCGCTCTTGAACCCGTACGCGTTGGCCTTGACCTGGTGCCGCTTGTCGATCTCGATGCCGAAGCCCCGGTAGATGATCGAGCCCTCCCAGATCACCTCGCCGATGGCGGTACCGCTGGCCAGCTGCGCCTTCGGGACGCTGTGGCCGATGGACACGGCGGCGTTGTAGTTGCGCTTGGCGCAGTCCGCGTGGTCGACCTTCGTGATGGACGAGCCGTTGGTGTAGTAGTTCACCCACAGGCTGAGCTTGGTGACCGTGACGCCGAGGATCTTCTGCTTCACGGAGTACGTGGTCTCCCACCAGCCCCGGGAGAGCTTGCCGCCGGCCGCGACCCCGTCGACATCGGCGTCGGGCTTGAAGGTGGCGTCGCTGTCGGCCTGGATCTGAACGTCGCCGTCCTTGAGGTTCACGAGCGAGTGCACGGACTTCCCGGCCTCGGGAACGTCGGCGGCCTCCTGGAGCAGCGCCTTGAGGTTCTCGGGGTCCTCGGTGTAGTCGAGGAACTTGATCTTCTTGTCGTGCGCCAGCGCGTCGAACTCCTTGAGGGTGGCCGCGGCCTCCGGCTCGGTGCTGTTCTTCAGGCTGTTCTCGTAGGAGGCGATGCGCATGCCGTCGCCGGAGATGATCGAGGCGTTGGCGGTTCCCGTACCCAGCAGTGCGGCGGCGGCGAGGCCGACGAAGGCCGTGGTGGCGAGGCGGCGGGTGGTGGCCATGGACATGGGTGACTGACCCTCTCGGGTTGGGGGGTGGCTTGGCTTGGTGCGGCGTCAGTCAACCAGCGGACCAAGGGCTTCCGGCTCAAGGGTTCCTCAGAACTCGATCATGAAGGGGAGCCTTTGCCTCCAGGCTCAACTCGCCCTCAATTTACCGCCGTTGCACCTATCTTGACGTAACGTCAGGCATTGGAAGCCCTCGCCGCGTCCGACAGGATCCGGGCCAGTTCCGCCGGCGCCGAGAACATCGGCCAGTGCCCCGTCTCCATCTGCACGAGGCTCCACCGCTCGCCCTCCAGGAGCCCCGTCACCACCGGGCCGGGGTCCTCACCGTCCAGCAGGCACTTCACGTACAGCGCAGGGAGTTCGGGCAGCGCGCCCGTGAGCTCCGCCGGTTCCGTGAGGGTGGCGCCCGGGTGCGGGGTCGAGCCCGACACGATGCGGTCGATCTGCTCCGCGTCCAGGCCCTGGCCCGCGTAGTCGTCGGCGGTCAGCGGGGGCCAGGAGCCGCCGTGGGCGTCGATCTCGGCCTGCACCGGCCACGCGTCCGAGAAGGACTTGCCGTCCACCGGGACGTTGGCGTCCACGAACACCACCCGGGCCAGCCGGTCCCCCATCCGCTCGGCGGCCTGGCCGACCGGGATGCCCGAGTAGCTGTGGCCGACGAGGACCACCTCGCGCAGGTCGAGGCGTTCGACCTCGGACACGATGTCCCGGACGTGCGTCTGCTGTCCGGCCGGTTCGCCCTGCCGCTCGGCCAGGCCGGACAGCGTCAGCGGATGGACGCCGTGCCCCGCAGCGCGCAGCCGCTCGGCCACCTCCTCCCACGCCCACGAGCCGAGCCATGTGCCTGCCACCAGTACGTAGTTCGTCATGGCGGCACCGTAGCCCGGCCCACTGACAACGACGCCCCGGCCGTCAGTCCCCGTACAGCGCGTCGATCTCCGTCGCGTAGCGCTGCGCCACCGCCGTGCGGCGGAGCTTGAGGGTCGGGGTCAAGGTGCCCGCCTCGACGGTGAAGTCCTCCGGCAGGACGTGGAAGGCGCGGATGCGGGCCGGGCGCGAGACCGTTCCGTTGGCCGCCGTGACCGCCTCCTCGACCAGGGCGCGGACCGCCGGGTGGGCGGCCGCCCGGGGCAGGTCCAGGTCGAGGCCCTCGCGCCGCGCCCAGGCCGTGATCTCCTCCGCGTCCAGGGTGATCAGGGCGACGGGGTGGGGCCGGTGGTCGCCGATCAGGACCGCCCGCGACACGTACCGGGAGCGCTGGACGGCGAACTCGACCTCCGTCGGCGTGATGTTCTTCCCCGCCGAGGTGATGATCAGCTCCTTCTTGCGGCCGGTGATCGACAGGAACCCGTCGGCGTCCACCTCCCCCAGGTCCCCGGTGTGCAGCCAGCCCTGCGCATCCAGCGCCCGCTCCGTCGCGGCCGGGTCCGCGTGGTAGCCCGGGAAGACCATCGGGCCCCGGACCAGGACCTCGCCGTCCTGCGCGATGCGGACCTCACAGCCCGCGATGGGCCGGCCGACCGTGCCGGGGCGCACGGCCCCCGGGTGGTTCAGGCTGATCAGCCCGGCGGTCTCGGTCATCCCGTAGCCCTCGTAGATCGCGATCCCGCAGGCCCGCAGGAAGTCCATGGTCGCCGGGGCGATCGGCGCCGCCCCGGTCACCGCCTGGTTCAGCCGGCCGCCGAAGGCGCCCCTGACCAGCGAGTACAGGTTCTTCTCCGCCTCCTCGTACGCCGGCCGGTCGGACTCGGGCAGTCGTCCCTCCGCCGCCAGCACCCCGAGCCGCACCGCCTCCCGGAAGCGGTCCGCGCCGCCCTCCTGGGACTCGGCCAGCGACAGCACCACCGAGTGCACCTTCTCGAACAGGCGCGGCACGGACGGCAGGTGGGTGGGCCGCGCCTCGCCCAGCTCGGACAGCACGTCCTCGATGCGGCCGCCGAAGTAGCACAGCTCACCGCCCTCCAGCAGGGTCGTGAACTGGATCAGCTGAGCCAGCACGTGCGCCAGCGGCAGGTACAGGTAGGTGGAGTCGCCCGGTCCGCCCTGGATCAGCGGGAGCGTCGCGTCCTGGATGGCGCCCGTGTTGCCGTGCGTGATGCGGCAGCCCTTGGGCAAGCCCGTCGTCCCCGAGGTGTAGACGATCGACGCGTCCGCCTCCGGGGCCACCCGCCGGGCCCGCTCCAGGAGTTCCGCCTCCGGAACCCGTTCGAGGCCCGCCGGCGCGTCCGTGCCCGTCAGCGCGTCCATCCGTACGACCGCGCGCAGCGCCGGGAGCTTCGCCCGCAGCGCCTCCACCCGGTCCGCCTGCGCCGCGTCGTCGCAGACCACGGCCACCGCCTCCGAGTCCGCAAGCACCCAGGCCAGCTCCTCCTCCCCCGCCGTCGGGTACACCGGTACGAGGACCGCGCCCGCCGCCAGGATCCCGAAGTGGGTGTACGTCCACGCCGGCCGCGTCTCGGCCAGGACCGCCACCCGCTCGCCGGGACCGACCCCCAGCGCGAGCAGCGCCCGACCCGTCCGCCGTACCGCCGCGCCCAGCTCCGCGTACGTACGGGTCTCCCACCCGCCGTCCGGCGACCGGAACCGCAGCGCGGTCTCCTGCCCGTACCTGTCCTCGGTCCACTGGGTGAACACCGCCAGCGTGTGCGGCCGACCGTCCATGGCTTCCCCTCCCGGGATGGGTGACCCCCGACGCTAGGCAGCTGCGGACGCCGATCGGCATGACCGGAAGCGTCAGCCCCGCTGACCCCAGCGCTCATTGGGGCTACCGTCGAACCCATGGGGAGGCGGACGATCACCGTGCACCATGTGCGTGCCCTGCTCGCGGGGGCGGCGCGGGGCGGCATCGACACCGTGCCACTGCTCCAGGAGGCGCAGATCCCGCCGCTGCTGCTCGGCGACGACCGGGCGCGGATCACCCCGGCGCAGTTCGCCCGGCTGTTCCGGGCGCTGTACCGGACCACGCAGGACGAGTTCCTCGGCTTGTCGGCGGTACCGAGCCGCCCGGGCACCTTCGCGATGATGTGCCACGCCTCGCTCGGCTGCCGGGACCTCGGCGCCGCGGTGGAGCGGGCCGCGACCTTCTACGGCCTGTTCGCGGGCGGCCCGGAGCTCGCGCTCGAAGTGAGCGGCTCCGAGGCCCGGTTCACCGTCCGCAACGACTTCGCGCGGGACGAGCAGCGCTTCCTCACCGAATGCGTGCTCGCCATCTGGCACCGGCTGAGCAGCTGGCTGATCGGCCGCCGCATCCCCCTCGCGCACGCGGCGTTCGCCTATCCCCCGCCGCCGCACGAGGCCGAGTACGAGATCCTCTTCGACTGCCCGGTCCGCTTCGGGGCCGACCGTACGGGCGCCGCCTTCGACGCCCACTGGCTGGCCGCACCCCTCGTACGGGACGAGGCCTCGCTCGACGAGATGCTGCGCCGGGCCCCCTTCGACCTGCTGTCGCGCCCGGCGTACGGGACGACCGTCTCGGAACAGGTCCGCCGCGCCCTCGCCCGGCAACTGCGCAGCTCCCCGCGGCTGCCGGCGCTCGGGGAGGTCGCGGCACGGCTGGCGGTGTCCCCGGCGACGCTGCGGCGCCGGCTCCAGCAGGAGGGGACCTCGTTCCAGCAGCTGAAGGACCACGTACGGCGGGACGCGGCGATCGCGGGCCTGGCGGAGGGCAACGAACCCATCGCCGAACTGGCGGCCCGCCTCGGCTTCTCCGAGGACACCGCCTTCCACCGCGCGTTCCGCCGCTGGACGGGCACGACTCCGGGCGCGTACCGCGTCGCGTCGGGCCCCGCGCAGGACGACCTCGTGGAACGCTGGACGGCAGAGTGACGCGCGTCACTCACCTCCGCGCCGCCGTCCTGTCACATCCGGTCCGCGCGTTCCGTCAGTGCTGTGTAACGGTCGATACGACAAGGAGTCCACGATGGAAGCTCGCCTCAACTTCTACGGCAACGCGGTGGCCGGCAAGTTCGCCCGGTACATCAACTCGGCAGGCAAGGTCGTCAGCGACTCGACCCTCCCGGCCGCCACGCAGGAGCTGGTGAAGATCCGGGCCAGCCAGCTCAACGGCTGCGGCTTCTGCCTCGACATGCACACCAAGGACGCCACGCACGCCGGGGAGACGACGCTCCGCCTGAACATGGTCGCGGCCTGGCGCGAGGCGAAGGTCTTCACCGACGCCGAGCGGGCGGCCCTGGAACTCACCGAGCAGGGCACCCGCATCGCCGACGCGGCGGGCGGGGTCACGGACGAGGCGTGGGCCGAGGCCGCCAAGCACCACGACGAGGACCAGCTGGCGGCATTGGTTTCGCTGATCGCCCTGATCAACGCCTACAACCGGATGAACGTGATCATCCAGCAGCCGGCCGGCGACTACCAGCCGGGCCAGTTCGGCTGACCCGGCCGCCGGAGCCGCGGGAGGACTAGGGGATGTTGGCCGTCGACTCGCAGTTGACGGCGACATCGGCGGTGCCGGCCTGACCGTCGCAGGCGTCGGTGTTGGGGCCGCCGTCGAGGAAGTCGTCCGCCGGGCCGGCGAAGATCGAGTCGTCGCCGGCCCGGCCGCGGAGCTGGTCCCGGCCGCCCGCCGTGCCCGCGGTCGCGTCCCCGTCGAAGTTGGAGTTGTCACCGAAGAGCGTGTCGTCGCCGCCCCCGCCGTCGATCTGGTCGTTTCCGGCCGAGGTGACGGAGTCGTCGCCGACGGAGCTGTCGCCGATGAGGATCTCGGCACCGGAACCGCCGGTGATCCGGTCGTTGCCCGCGCCCCTGGCCCGCCCGCCGTCGGGGTCGCCGATGTTGTGGTCGCCCAGGGCGAAGACGCCGCCGTCGACACCCATGTCGATCTGGTCGTTGCCGCCGCTGCCGACGGCTCCCGCGACGCCCTCGCTGTCACCGACGACGTTGTCCCCGGTGCCCGGGCCGGCGCGCAGGACGTCGTTGCCCGCGCCCGTGCCCGTCCCCTGGAAGGGCGAGGCGGAGTCCCCGAGCAGGCCGTCGTCGCCGTTGCCGCCGTCCAGCAGGTCGTTGCCGCCGCCGGTGGCGTCGCCGCCCAGGGCGACGCTGTCGCCGGTCATGTGCTCGTCGTCGCCGTCGCCGCCGAACATGCGGTCGTTGCCGCCACCCCGGGCGGTCCCGGCGTCATCGCTCTCGGAGTCGCCCACCATGAAGTCGGCGCCGGCCCCGCCGTCCAGCAGGTCGTTCCCCCCGCCCACGGCATTCCCACTGGCGGTGAACGAGTCGCCGACCATGTCGTCGTCGCCGTCGCGCCCGCGCAGCTCGTCGTGGCCGCCGCCGGTGGCGTTGCCGGAGGCGACGGCCGCGTCGCCGCGCATGACGTCGTTGCCGGCGCCGCCGTCGAGCCGGTCGTTCCCGGCACCGCCGACCAGCTGGTCGTTGCCGCCGAGCCCGCAGATGAGGTCGTTGCCACCGAGCCCGTTGACGGTGTCGGCGGACGCCGAGCCGACGATGACGTCATTGCCGGGCGTCCCGTTGATGACGCCGGTGCCGGTGATGGTGGCGGCGACCCCGAAACAGGTCACCGGGGCGGCGGCACCGGCCGCCGGGATCCCCAGGCCGAACAGCGCGGCAGTGACGACACCGGCCGAGATGATGCGTGCCATGCAAGTCCTCCGAGGGTCCGTAACGGCATCGCAGGGAGTACTGCCACACTCGGCCCGCTCTGCAAGCGGGGCTGCGCCGACTGCCCCGGGTTGTCCGTCGTACGGGTGTCCGTCATCGGGAGGGCGGAGGCGCTGTCGGCCCTCCTTCTTTGAACGACTTCCAGATCGTGACCAGCACCAGGAGCTGCGCCAGGCAGAACGCCACCGAGGCGATGCGCATCTGGTAGACGTACACCAGCAGGCTGGCGTTGGACGGCCAGTAGCGCCGTTCGCTCGCGAACGTCTGGAGGTCCATGACCAGACCGGTGCAGGTCATCACGGACGCGAAGGCGGCGCTGGCGGCGATCGTGCCCTGCATGGCGTCACCGGTGATCTGGGCGATGATCTGGTGGAATCCGACCGGGACGGCGAAGGCGATGGCCACGTACAGGGCCTTCATCGGCCCGTGTCGTCCGGGAAGGTCACGCCACAGCGCACCCAGGAAGAACCCTCCGCCCACCCACGTCATGTGCCAGTAGAGGATCTCCAGGACCACCTTCAAGAACCCGACGGAGTTTTCCGCCATGACGGCCCAGGAGTCGCCGCGGACCAGATCGATCCAGTACATCAGCCCGGTGGCGGGAAGACCCACGAAGCAGGCGATGAGCGCGCACCGGCAGGCGTTGCCCCACCACGTGAGCATGGGACCGAGGGCGAACGGCAGGTCGACGGGCCTGACCCCTTCCGGCAGGCACTGGTCAAGCTGGTCGATTTCCCGCTCGATGGCCTCCTGCGACGCGGACTGCTCGGCCTGGGATCCCGAACCGGCGTGGTGCAGACGGGCCGTCAGTTCCCTGTAGTGCCGTGCCAGGCGCAACCACTGCGACCGGTCCGTTCCCGAAATCACCTTTCCCAGGGGTGCATCGCCCGCGGCGGGCTGTTCCAGGACCGACTTGGACCGCCCCAGAGCCAGCAAGGCCCACACCGCGGCAAGACCCGTGACCAGCGTCGCCGCGTATCCCGAGAATCCGAAATACCAGGCGAAGTTCGGGACGACGATGACGACGAAGAAAACGGCGAGAACCGACTTCTCGGCCGCGTTGGGCGTGAAGGAATCGGCCTCGTGCTGTTCGGCCCTGCACACGCGCAGGGCGCCCACCAGAGCCAGCGCCGTCAGGAAGACGATGATGTCCGCCAGTACGGACAGCGCGTCTTCGGCGAACCACCACCACCATGCGTCATACGCCTTTGCCAACGGCGATTCGGGGGTGTTCGCCACGACGTCGTTCAGCCAGGACCTGCGCTCCCAGCTGCGGTCGAAGGAAAGGAACGCCCAGAGCATGGTCGCTCCCGACACCCCGGCCGCGATGCAGACCATCGCCCCTTGCGACAGTCGCCTGCCGCCCAGGCACAGGAGGCGTTGCCCGCTGGCGATGATCCCCAGACAGCACAGGAACACCGGCACCGAATCGACCAGCACCGCCAGCCCGAGACCAGGACCCTCAATCAGGATGTCACTGGTGGGAAGCAGCCCGGCCACGGACAGTTCGGCGGCCACGCAGAGGGAGACGACGCAGGCGGCGAGTCCGCAGACGAAGACGAGCAGCCACCTGCGCAGCTGCCCGAAGAAGCACAGGACGACGCCGATGAAAACGATCGAGAACAGCTCGACCGTCGCCGTGTAGTCCCCGCTCCAGAGGAACCGTCTTTGGAGGAGCCCGTAAAGATCATCGCCCAGGTAGGCGACCACGGTGACGAGCACCAGGATCACCGCCCATGAATCCAGCCCCTTGAGGGCCCTTTCCTCTGCTGGAAGGGGATCGCGCCGCAGGCCCCGCCGGAGCCACCGGCCTGCGACGAAGGCCAGGAGGCCGGTTGCCACGCCCCCGAACGCCCCCGACGCCCCGCCGACGCCCAGCACTTCCCAGATCTGGCCCTCCGTTTGAGCGAGCGCCGCCCATTCCTGCGCGGCCGGCGGCCTGAAGGACACGTCGGGGACCTCGATCGGCTTCTTGTCGTGCCAGCTCAGTTCGGCGCGGTCCTCACCGAACGTCGGCGGCGGCCAGGCCGACATCGCGGACGGTCCCCCCAGGCGTACGCGGACCGTCTCCCACGTCGCCTTGGTGAGGCTCGGAGGAGGTCTCAGCCGGACCCTCCACTCGCCCTTGCCCGCCGTCAGCGTCCACAAGCCCACCTCGTACGTGCCGAGCGTCTGGATCCAAGTGACGGCCTCGTAGTGGACGGTGACCCATTTGCCGGAGAGCTCCACGGAAAGCGGTTTCAACCGCCATTCGTAGTCGAGGGGATCCTCCCCCTTGGCTGGGGCGCCCTTCCCCAGGAGGCAGCGGAGCGCGTCCCGGTAGAACGGCGAATGCGTGTCCAGCAGCAGGTCGGAGGTCCGCTCCCAGCCCGCCGGGATCTTGATGTCCGTGACGCTGGTGATGGTGCTGGCGTCGCGGCCGCGGTGGACGAGCTCCGCCGAGGTGGTGATCTTCGTCCCGGCGAGCCGGTCCGGATTGCAGGAACGGGCCCGAGGGGGATCCGCGGCCCGGGCGGGGCCGGCCAGGAACAGGGCCGACGACAGCACGAGCAATGAGAGGAGCGAGAGGAGCGAGAGGAGCGAGAGCAGCACGTGACGCCTGAAATGGATCACCGCTCCAGAATCATCCCCGGCGGCCCCGCACCACTACCGGCAACGCGGCGGAGCACGTCCAGGTTCACCATCACGGCCGAGTGCCTGGCGGCCGGGCGTGCGAAGCCGGGTCAGGAAAGGTGAGCTGCACGGTCAGCGACGTTCCGACCGGTCGGTCACTACCTTCTCCTCACCCACCCCCGCACGAAACGTTTCGTTGGGAGAGCCCCCATGCGTTTCCGTACCCCCGCGCGCACCCGCAGGACCGCCATCGCCGCCGTCACCGCTGCCGCCGCCGTGGCCGTGTCGGTGTGGACCCCCGTCACCGCCACGGCATCTGACACCGCGTCCGACACCGCGTCCGTCACCGCTTCCGACTTCGCGTCCGACACCGGTCGGCCCGGGGACGTCGTCAGCTCCGCTCCGTCCGCCTTCCACCCGCTGCCCGGTCAGCCGACCAACACCAAGGCCTGGAAGGTCCACTACCGCTCCACCACCGCCGACGGCGCCCCGAACACCGTCTCCGGCACCGTGATCGTCCCCCAGGACGGCCGGACCGGCCCGCGCCCGCTCGTCACCTACGCCGTCGGCACCGTCGGCATGGGCGATTCCTGCGCGCCGAGCAACAACCTCCCGTACGGCACCGCGATGGAGGCCAACCTCATCCAGCAGCTCACCCTGCGCGGCTGGGCCGTGGTCGTCACCGACTACGAGGGCCTCGGCACCCCGGGCGTCCACACCTACACCGTCGGCCCCTCGGCCGGGCACGCCGTGCTCGATGCCGCCCGTGCCGCCGAGCGGCTCCCGGAGGCGGGGCTGTCGGCGAGCACCCCGGTCGGCATCATGGGCTACTCGCAGGGCGGCCAGGCCAGCAGCTGGGCCGCCGAACTGCAGGGCTCGTACGCGCCGGAGTTGCAGGTCAAGGGCACGGCGACCGGCGGGGTCCCGGCCGACCTGATGGAGGTGGCCGACTTCAACGACGGCTCGTACGGCGCGGGCCTCATCTTCATGGCGGCCGCCGGCCAGGACGCCGCCTTCCCCGAGCTCCGGCTCGACTCCTACCTCAACCCGGCGGGCAAGGCCCTGGTGGCGGGCATGAAGGACGGCTGCGTCGCCGTCGACGCCATCGCCGGATCCTTCAAGCGGATCACCGACCTCACCACCCGCAACCCCCTGGAACAGCCGGACTGGCAGGCCCGGTTGAACCAGAGCAGGCTCGGGCGGACGGCCCCGGCCGCGCCGGTGTACCAGTACCACGCGCTCGGCGACGAGCTCATCCCCTACGCCGTCGGGCGGCAACTGCGCGCGCAGTGGTGCGCGAAGGGGGCGGACGTGGAGTGGGACACGGTCTGGGTCGGCGAGCACGTCAGCGGCGTGATCACCCACTCCCCGGAAGCCGGCAACTGGCTGGCTGACCGCTTCGCGGGCCGTCCGACGCACACCGACTGCTGACCGCCCGGTCGTGTCTCGCGCTCGCGCCGAGCTCCACGGACACCCTCGTCTTCGCCAAGGCGGGCGAGAGGCAGCGGACGCAGCGGACCGCCACCGGCTCGGCGGCCCTCTGCCCGGGCCGCTAGCGGCCCGCGGCCTCCGCGTTCCGGACGATCCGGGCGAGCAGGTCCCGTACGGCGGCCGACTCGGCCTCGGACAGGCCCTCGGCGAGGCGGGCGTCGAGCTTGGCCACCAGCGCGTCGGCGGTGGCGAACACCTCCGCGCCGCGCTCGGTCATCCGGATCTCGATGAGCGTGCCGTGGATCGGGTGCGGGGTGCGCGCGATGAGGCCGCGGGTCTCCAGCCGGCCGAGCAGGCTGTTCATCGTCTGCGGAGTCACCGAGAGGCGGCGCGCGAGTTCGGCGGCGTTGATCCCGGGGTTGTCGCTGAGCACGGCGAGCGCGGCCTGCTGGGCAGCGGTGATCCCGGCCTCGCGCACCGCGGCCTCCTTGGCGGCCTGCGTGATGCGTTCGGCCTGCTTGATGTGGATCAACAGGCGCTCGGAGTAGTGCATGGGGCGAGTGTAGGAGCGGGTGCCAGTGACCACCAAGCAGTCAGCCAGCTTGCAGATACCTATAAGCATGCTGTTAGCTACAAGCGCACGAACTCTTCTTACAAAGGGATGACGCCATGACTGCTGTCCGCACCCGCCCGGCCCTCGGCAACGACCTCGCACGCGCCATCGTCGACGCCGCCCTTGCCGCCGCCCGGGAGACCGACCTGTTCTTCGCCGTCGCCGTCGTCGACGAATCGGGCCACCTCAGCGCGTTCGCCCGGATGGACGGCTCGGGCCTGATGACGATCCAGATCGCCCAGGACAAGGCGTACACGGCGGCCGCCTTCGGCCTGAGCACCTCCGGCTGGCACGAGTTCGTCGAGAACGACGCGCAGCTTTCGGCGGGGGCCCGCACCGGAATCGACCGCCTGGTCACGTTCGGCGGCGGCCTGCCGATCGTCGTGGACGGCCAGCTGGTGGGCGGAATCGGCGTCTCGGGCGGCCACTGGTCGGACGACGTCAAGATCGCCGAAGCGGGCCTGGCCGCCATCACCGCGTAGCGGCCGCATCTGGCCCCGCATCCGGCTCCGCCCGCCTGCCCAGCGCCGCGCAGCGCCGACCCGCACGGCGGTGATCGCGGCGGTTCCGGCGGGCGGTGCCGGTTGCCCACGCGGCATGCACCCCAGGCAGGCCCGCAGGCAGCCGCCCGTGCCCGCCGAGCCCGATGCCGTGTGCGGCCTGCGGGGCGTCGTCGGCGCCGGTTACGACGCTCCCGTCGCCGTCCCGTCCCGCGTCCCGCGTCCCGCCGTGACCGTCACCGCTGCGCCGTCACTCGACCCCGGTCAGGGGCGGCGGTAGAGGTCGTCGATCTCTTGGGCGAACTCCCGGGCGATGACGCCCCGCTTCAGCTTCAGCGACGGCGTCAGGTGGCCCTTCGCCTCCGTGAACTCCCCCGGCAGCACCGCGAACCGCCGGATCGATTCCGCCCGCGACACCAGCCGGTTCGCTTCGTCCACCGCGCGTTGGAGGTCCGCCCGCAGTTCCTCGTCCCGCACCAACTCCCGCATCGGCATCGCCGTCTTCTTCCGCATCTGCCGCCAGTGCGACAGACCCTCCGGCTCCAGGGTGATCACCGCCGTCACGTACGGCCGGTTGTCGCCGATCACCATGCACTGGCCGACCAACGGGTGGGCCCGTAGCCAGTCCTCCAGCGGGGCCGGGGCCACGTTCTTGCCGCCGGAGGTGATGATCAGGTCCTTCTTGCGCCCCGTGATCGTCAGGTAGCCCTCCCCGTCCAGCTCCCCGATGTCCCCGGTGGTGAGCCACCCGCCACCGCCCACCACCTCGTACGTGGCGCTGTTCCAGTACCCCGCGAAGACGTGCCGCCCGCGCAGCAGCACTTCCCCGTCCTCCGCGATGCGCACCGCCGTGCCGGGCAGTGGCCAGCCGACCGTCCCGAGCCTCGGTTGCTGTGGCGGGGTCACGGTGCTGGCCCCGGTCGTCTCGGTGAGCCCGTACCCCTCGAAGACCTCGATCCCGGCGCCGGCGTAGAAGGCCGCGAGGCGCCGCCCGAGCGGGGAGCCGCCGCTCAGGACGTACCGGACGCGTCCGCCCAGCGCCGCCCGGATGCGCCGGTAGACGAGCGGGTCGTACAGGGCCCGCGCCGCCCGCAGCCCCATGCCCGGGGTCCCGCTCTCGACGGTCTCCCCGTACCGCTGCGCGATCCGCGCCGCCCGGTCGAACGACGGGGCGCGGCCCATGCGTTCGGCGGTGGCGCGGGCGCTGTTGTAGACCTTCTCCAGCACGTACGGGATGGCCAGCAGGAACGTCGGGCGGAACCCGGCGAGGTCGGCCAGCAGCTCCTCCGTCTGGATGCTCGGCGCGTGCCCGAGCTTGACGCGGGCCCGCATGCAGCCGACGGCCACCATCCGCCCGAAGACGTGCGAGAGCGGCAGGAAGAGCAGGGTGGAGGCCGGGTCCTTGCTGACAGACTTGAAGACGGGGTGCAGCAGCTCGACGGCGTTGTCGGCTTCGGCGAAGAAGTTGGCGTGCGTGATCACGCAGCCCTTGGGCTGTCCGGTGGTGCCGGAGGTGTAGATGAGGGTGGCGACGGAGTCCGGCGTACGGACGGACCGGCGCGCGTGCACGACGGCGTCGGGCAGGTCTTCACCGGCCTTGATCAGCCGCGACACGGCGCCGGTGTCGAACTCCCACAGGTGCGCCAGCCAGGGCAGGTGGGCCCGTTCGGCGCTGATGATGCGGGCCTGCGCGGTGTCCTCGACGGCGCAGGCCACGGCGCCGGAGTCGTGGATGATCCAGCGGGCCTGGAGCGCGGACGATGTCGGGTAGATCGGTACGGTGACCAGCCCGGCGGCCCATCCGGCGAAGTCCAGCAGGGTCCACTCGTAGGTGGTCCGGGCCATGATGGCCAGCCGGTCGCCTTCGCGCAGCCCCTCGGCGATGAGGCCCTTGGCCACGGCCATGACCTCGGCCGCGAACTCGGCGGCGGTCACGTCCCGCCAGCTCCCGTCCCGCTCCTTGCGGGCGAGGACCGGCTCGCCGGGGGCCTCGCGGGCGTTCTGGAACGGGATGTCCCCGAGCGACCCGCTCATCGGCACGCCGACCAGCGCGGGCACCTCGACCTCCCGCACCACCCCGTCGACGACGGTCAACACGGGGCGGACCAGCCGGGGCTCGACTCCCACTCCATCCACGGCGCTCTCCTCGGCTCGGCTCGACTAGGAGTTACCGCCGGTAATCTACGGAGGGCCACCCCCGCTGACCACCCCTCTGACCAGCCCGACCCGAACCCACCCGACTCCTCCACACCCCACGCACCACCAGGAGCATCCCCGCCTGGGCCGTTCGGGCGAGGGGGGATCGATTCCGCACCCGCCGACCGATGACCTGGCCGCTTCCCTGCCGAAAGGGTGGTGCCCGCAGGTTGCCGCTCATCCGGTCCCGGTCATCACCGGCGCATCGGGAGCTCCACTCACGGCCTGCAGTCCCAGGAGGTGATCACGTGAGGATCCCACCCAAGTCCGGACCCCACCCGCGCGTGCGGGCGCGGCGCACACCGGCGAAGACCCCACCGTCACGGACGACCCCGGTTTTGGTCCTGCTGGTCCTCCTCTTGACGGCGGGCTACCTGGGCCGGTTCGGCATCGAGGACCTCAGCGAGGCCCTGACCTTCATGGGCCGCGTCACCGGCGCCGGACTCGTCACGGCCTCGGTCGCCGCGCTACTGGGCGGCATCGCGGTCATGGACCACTGGTTCTGGAACAGCTTCCCCTACTCCGGAACGGTCGCGCTAGTCGGAACTGTCGCAGCATTCTTGACCAATTCGATGGTCCTGCTTGAGGTACTGAAGGGCGACTCTCCGTACTACATGGTGCTGTCGAGCCTGCTCACGGCGGGTTCCGCATGGGCCGTCTTCGCGGTGTGGCGGACATCGGTCGAGATCCCCGCTCCGAGGAGGGTGGCCACGGCGCTCATCGTCTCCTCTGTATTCGCGATCGCCAATTTCGGCTATCAGAACCTCTACGAGCCCTACCAGCACGGGGCCAGGCCCGTCATCAAGCTGACCATGGGGAAGCATGAATTGAGTATGGACGGAAAGTCATTCGCCGTGCCGATCGACATTACGCTCGAAAACCACAGCGATGTGGGTTTCTACATCATGGGTGCCGAGTTCCACGCCATGGGGCAAAAGGTGGGAGTGAGCAGCCATGACCTGCTCCGGCAAAAATGGCGCCACGATGCCGAGCAGTGGAAAACATCCCAGGAGAAAAGCCCGCTCTCCCGGAGGGAGGTCCACCAGCCCGGCGAGTTGGTGGCGGCCCAGCCATGGATGACCCAGGGAAACTGGATCGAGGCAAGCGACTCGTTCGCCGCTCGGACGGTTGTGCAGCTGCCCATCGACACGCCCTACGACCAAGTGGCCTTTTACGCCAGCGCGAGCTTCGCACGCAAGGACCGGCTCGTCCTGGATTCGGTCAAATTTGACAGATATTCCTGGAAGGGCGGCAAATTGCCCTCGTGGTTGAAGAAGGATCTAGATTCCCTCATCTACAGCGGCAGGGTGCACGAAAACAATTCGATCGACGAGCGCACGATGGACCCCCGCTTCGTCGACGTCTATTGGACGTTCGGCACGCAGGGTGCACACGTTTCCTCATCCATCACGCGAAAAGGCGACGAAGATCGCATCCCGCCCGAAGCGGAATACCGCGCGGTGAGTAACCGGTACGGCCTCGTCGATGTCGTGACGGGTCCGATCCAGCGATCGCTGTGGGACATCAAGCGCCGTCAGTGACCGTCTTTGCCGCACCGGGCGCGCGGGATCGCGGGTCCAGTCGCTCCAGCCACGCGACGAGGGCGAGAGAACTGTTCATGCGATCCCACGATTCCGCGTCCCCGACGCCGAGCCGTGCCTCCCTCACCGCCCGGCACAGCACCTCGATGTCGAACATCTCCGCAACCAGCGGATGCCTCGCGGAGCGGCAGAGGTCGATGAGTTCGTCGCCGTGTACCCGCAAGCCACGGGCGTAGAGCTGGTCGAAGGGGACTTTGACCGCTCGGCCGCGGATCCGGGAGGGGAGCAGATCTGCCATGGCCTCGCGCAGAACCGCCTTGGGACGGCCCGGGTGGAACGTGGCTTCGGCAGGGAGGCGGCGCATCGTGGCGATGACCTCGCGGTCGAGAAAGGGGTGCGAGAGGAAGAATCCGTCCTGCCGTGCTCGGTTCCAGGACAGCATGTCGGGAGCGGCGAGGTAATTGGCCGCCTCGAAGACCGACTCTTCCGGCCGGCGTCCGAACACGAAACGGCTCTCCGCGAGGCTCGCGTCACGGTAGCCGTGGGCCCGCGCAAATCCGGATCGCAGCCAACGGGGGCGGGTGAAGCGGCCGAGGCCGCCCAGCACGGTCCCGCGGCGGTCGAGCGCGGCGATCTGCTCGGCCACCAGTGGCAGGGACGGCCGCATGGCGTAGTCGTAGACGACGTCGCGCAGGCCGCGCTCGGTGCCTTCGGCCCAGGCACGTGCCTGCTTCGTCATCTGCCGGAGCTGCCCTGTACGGGCCAGTCTGTGCAGGTGAAAAGGGTTGGCGTCCGCGATCGGATCGGCCCCGCAACCGGTCAGGAGGATGTCGCAGCCGAGTTCCGCCGCATGGCCGTGGAGCCTGCTCCAGAACGGGGCGCGGAAGGCGTGCGCATGAGGCTCGTCCGCTTCTCCCGCATGGTGTTCGAAATCGTCAAAGTCCGCCACATCGCCGACGTCCGCGATCACCGGGCGGGCCGCAGGTGCATGACGGCAGATCTCCTTCATTGCCGCTTCGAGGTACGGCTGCTCCCCGGCCAGCTCTCCTCCGTCGAAGCGCCCGGCGAGCAGGACGAGGCCCCCTGGGTGCTCCTGTCCCTCGGCGAGCAGGCGTGCTGCGAGCAGTGCGACGCTGGTGGAGTCGGTGCCGCCGGAGACGTGGCATGCCGGCATCCGGCCCATGCGGCGCCCGACGGCATGCTCCAGTGCGAGGCGCAGGTTCTTGGCGGCCCCGCTGAGACGGAGCCCGTCTGCCGTCGGCTCCCACGGATCGTCGGCCTCACCGGCGCGGCTGCGCACCCGCCCGCGCATCTGCCCGGTGAGCGAAAGCTCCACGACCTCGCCGCCGAGGATCCGGCGCACACCGGAGAAAGGGGTGAGTTCCGAGTGCGGTTGCGCCAGGTTCCCGGTCAGGTACCGGCAGAAGTAGGTACGCTCCAGCGCTTTGAAGTCGCCCAGACAGCGCGCCGACGTACTCACCGCGCTCACGCGCCCGCCGGATTCCCGGAAGTACAGGGGAATGCGCGCACGGTCGTCGCGCATCAGCACAATGCGGTCGTGGCACACCAGGACGGCCGCATAGTCGCCGATCGGCAGACGCGGTGCGGCTCCCGGTCGGCCGACTTCGTCCAGGAGCCCGCGCGCGCCCGCCACGCGGTCACGGACCGAGCCGACCCAGCCGACGACCACCGCCGTGCCGGCCCGTGAGGAGACCGTCGTCACGAGTCCCTGCCGTTCCATGGCCTCGGCCGCCCGCAGCCTCGGTGCGCCCCCGGCCCAGTCAAGGCGGAGTGCTTGCACGTCACTGCCCGCCGCAACTGATCGAGAGGACCGGCGCGAACGCGTGGCCCCGTGGATCGGAGTCAGGGATGCACACGCCCCCTGAAGAGCTCCAGGCATGCAAGGCGAACGGGTGCTCGCGCACACCGACGTGAAGCGTGGCATTCAAGCCGCGTCGCCGTAGGAGGACGAAGGCCGTCACGGCCTCGGCCTTGCAGTCGTCGTTCACGAACCAGCTTCTGCGACTGTGTGAGCGCACTGCTCGTTTCAGCCGCGCCACCTCCTCCGCTGAAGGGGCGTCTGCACGTGCGTACACCGGGGCCGCCAAGTACAGGAGCCGAAGGACGCGCCCGAAGCCCATGGTCCGGATCGACAGGTGCACCCCGCGCAGCCAGAGCCCGACTTCGACGTCCGAGTACGCCTTCCGGTGGTCGGTTGCGCACCCGGCGCGGATCATATCGGTGACGAGATCAGCGCGTTCCTCGGAGCTTCCCTCCGCAAATTTTCGAACGTCCGTCTCCGTCATGCCGAGAAAACGGGTCCGCCGCCTCCAGTCGGCAATCAGAGCACCACTGGACGTCCTGGTGACACTGCAATGCGGCGACAGAATCCGCGTAATGGCCGCCAGGGTGTCGGTCTCTTCCGCCACCGCACATACTCCAAACTCGGCCTGCCGCACGGACTCTGCGGCAGGCCGAGTTCGACACGGTGGGCTGTATCAGGACAGATATCCGTGGCCGTCGTAAAGTCCCCCGCTGAAGCCTCTAATCGAACGGCCGTTGCCGAGAAGAACAAACCGATGCGGTATACGGCGCCGCAGCCGTCGAACAAACATCGCGTACCTCCAGGATCAGGCAGCGTCCCTCAACTCCAGGCTACTCCGCGCCGAATGGCCCGCAATAGCGGCTCTCGCAGCGGTCTGACCAGCAAGAATCACCTGCCGCAGACAACTTGAACACGAGACCACCCGGCACCCGGGCAGGGTGGGGGACGACCGTGAAGGGGGTCGCACCGTGTACGCGGTGGTGCCGGCACGGCCGCGGTGAGGAAGCGGGCTCGGTACACCGGGCACCACCTTCGATGTCGGTAAGCAGGGACGCCTGCCAGTAGGCCACGCCCCGGGGCCGCAGCCGCGGCGACATCCCACCGGAGCGGCCGGACGGCGCAGCACGTCAACCCCTGAGAGCGCTCGGCTCGGGCCGGCCACGCCACCGGCACGCGGGGCGACCGTGAAGGGGGCCGGGCCCGAGTAGTCGAAGGTGCCGACGGGCAGGCAGTTCGCCTCGGTGACCGTCCCGAGGCCGTCGCAGTGCTGCGTCTTGAGGTGAAGCGGACGGTGGTGGTGTGCGGACCGACGGGCAGCGCCTTGAGCGGCGGGGAGATGATGCCGGTGAACGGCAGGCCGTCGGTGCCGACGAAGCCGGGGCGCAGGACCTCGTTCTTCTTGAACGTGACGCGCTGCTCCTGCGCCGCGTCAACCCCTGAGGCCGCCCGGCTCAGGCGGCGACGGCTGCGCCCGCCCCGGACGAACAGTCGCCGCATCGGCCGCCCGGGTAGGGGGCGCGGAAGGCGCGTTCGCAGCCGTCGCAGGTCTGGAAGGGGTCCGGGCGTCTGACCGGCTTGGCCGACGCGACCGGGGCCAGGGGCAGGTGCGGCGGGAGCAGCGCCTTCAGGCGGTACGCCAGCACGGAGGCGGGGCTGCGCATCGGCTCCGGGAGCTTTGCGCTCAGGGCCAGCCCCACCGCCTCGGGGTCCGCACCCCGGTCGAGCCAGAGCGACACGGCGGGTGCGAGGCGTTCCACGTCGCGCTCGGCCAGGAGCAGCCGCGGGTCGTAGCGGCGGAGCCCGGCGAGTAGATCGGCCGCCCCGGGATGCGGGTGCCGCGGCTCGTGCTCGTGCTCGGGCTCGGGCTCGGCGTCCGGAACCCGCCGCGGACCGGCCTCCGGAGCCGGGCCGGGCTGCGGCTCCCGGTCCGAGTCCGGGGCTGGGACCGGGACCGGGACCGGGGTCGGGTCCAGGGCCGGGTCGGGCGCGCGGCCCGGCGGAGGCGGAGGCGGCCCGTCCGGGCCGGTCGGCGGTTTGTTGTACGAGTACGTGCGGGTCACCACCCGGCCCGTGGCCTGCCGCTCGGTCCGGCGTTCCAGGTACCCGCACCGCTCCAGCTCCCGCAGGGCGGCGCTGATGCGCTTCTCGCCCTCCGGGAAACGGTCCGTGAGCGCCCTGATGCCCACCGGGGCGCCCTCCGGCAGCGACTGGATGTGCGCCGCGATCCCGATCGCCGTCGCCGACAGCTCCCGGTGCTGGAGCAGGTGATTGCCGATCACGGTGTAGTGACTGGCGTGCCACGTGTTGACGTGGATGACACCGGATCGGGGGGTCCCGTCGGGAACCCGGGACGAGGCGCACGAGGGCGCGCTAGGCTGCTCAAGAGCCATGAGGAAGGTCTGCTTCCTGATTGGTCAGGCCCTCGACCGGGATGCCAGTCCCGCCGGGGGCCGTCTCATGTCTGTGGTTGTCGGGGCCGAGCATATGCCCGCCAACCAACCCGAAATCCAGCCCAGTTGGCACAGTTCACCCGACCGAGCGACCGGGGGTCGGGTGGGGTGGGTGGGTTGGTTCTTTCCACCGGTTCTTTGGTCTTTATGCGTCTAAGCGCGCCGGATCGCGGCACCCCAGGGCGCGGTGGCGAGCAACACCTCCGCCCAGACCACCTTGCACGGGGACGGCCCCTCCCGTACGCCCCAACGCCCCGCGAGCGCCTCGACCAGCACCAGCCCCCGCCCCGCATCGTGGATCTGCGGGATCCGGTCGCCCCGGGGGTCCGTCACCTCGATCAGCAGCGCGTCGGGCGTGACGGTGAGTGCCAGCCGGAAGTCCCGCCCGGGCACGCGCCCGTGGGTCACCGCGTTGCTGGCGAGCTCGGCGATGATCTGCGAAGGCACCTCCAAGGGCAGTCCCCAGGAGCGGAGTTGTTCGACGGCCAGCACGCGGCCGAGTCGAGCCCCGCGCGGAGTCGCGGACAGCTGGACGTGAAAGTCGACGAGTTGAGGAATCACGTCACTCAGCGTGTCGGTCCGTGCGTACCGTGAGAAGCAACACCGCCCGTACGTCCCGCGCTTGTCCGGTGCTTGTCCGGCCCTGTCCGGGCTGTCCGGCCGGACCCGACGGGTACGGGGCGCTGAGGACATCGGCTCGTCGGAGGTGGGCGCGCATGAGCGTGGACAGCAGTGACGGTACGGAAGAGCCCGGCTGGGACGTCGACCCGGAAGACGAACAGGGCGTGGCCGTGGTGGCCGCGCTGGGCCGCCAGCTCAAGGCCTGGCGCGAAGCGGCCAATATGCGGGCGGCCGACTTGGGTGCGGCGGTCGGGTACGGGGAGGACCAGGTCCGCAAGGTCGAGGCGGGCAAGCGGATCCCCCGCCCCGAGTACCTGGACCGGGCGGACGCCGCACTGAAGGCGGGCGGCAAGATCGCCGCGATGAAGGTCGACCTGGAACAGGTCCGCTACCCCAAGAAGGTTCGAGACCTGGTGAAGCTGGAAAGCCGAGCGGTCGAACTGTCCGCGTACGGCAACCACAACATCCATGGCCTGTTGCAGACGGACGACTACGCGCGAGCCCTGTTCGAGATGTGGCAGCCTCCGCAGACCATCGAGGAGGTGGAACGTGGTTTGGCCGGGCGGATGGCCCGGCGGTCGATCTTCGAGCGCAGCCCGGCACCCGCTCTGTGCTTCGTCCAGGAAGAGGTGACCCTGCGGCGCCGCATCGGAGGGACAATGGTGATGCGTGGGCAACTCGAACGCCTGCTTGAGGTCGCCGAGTTGCGGCACGTGACGATCCAGGTCATGCCCACCCGCCTCGAAGAGCACGCTGGAATGGGTGGGTTGATCCAAGTGTTGAAATTCGCGGACGGATCGGCGGTAGGGCGCTCCGAAGGGGCGTTCAACGGCCGCCCCGTCTCCGATCCGAGGCAGGTCCGGATCCTTGAGCAGTGCCATGCCATGATCCGGTCCCAGGCTCTCACACCACGGGAGTCCGTCGCATTCATCGAGCAAGTGCTGGGAGAGACATGATCCACGGATCCGAGCTGAAGTGGTTCAAGAGCAGCTACAGCGACAGCGGCGACATCAACGACTGCATCGAGGTCGCCTGGTTCAAGAGCAGCTACAGCGACAGCAGCGACGGGAACGACTGCGTCGAGGTGGCGGCCACCCCCGATGCCGTCCTGGTCCGGGATTCCAAGGACATCGCGCGAACCCACCTGACCGTCGGGCCCGGCGCGTGGGCCGGGTTCGTGGCCCACGCGTCCGGCATCTGACGGCGACCCTCAGGCGCGGGTGCAGACGTGCACCGACTCGCTGTGCCCGCCCTCGCTGTGGACGATCCGCAGGACGTTGTCCTTGTAGGTCACCTTCAGCACCTGGCCGTCGCCCGCGTCCTTGTGGCCGGGCGCCTTCCAGGGAAACGTGAGCGAGACGTTCTCCGCGACCTCCTTGGGGACGGTCAGCGCCTCGCCGCCGGTCAGTCGGCTCAGGCTCGCCTTGGGGGCCTCGTACACGTCGAGGACCAGGTGGCCGCCGCGCAGCATCCAGCCTCCTGACCAGGTGACGGGGGAGGGGCCGCTGGTCCAGGTGATGGTCCAGCCGGAGTTGCCCCCGCCGTCCGCGTTCACGGTGGCCTTCCCCTTCACGGTCTCGCCGCCCGGCGTGGTCGACTCCAGGTTCCAGTCGCCCTTGATGAACGCGTCGAAGGCCCGGGCGATCGGACCCGATGAGGCCGGGGCGGGTGCCGCGGACGATGCGGCCGGGCCTCCCCCGGCTGACGGGCCTCCCCCGGCGGCCGGGTCGGCCGGGGCCGCCGGCGTGCCGGGCAGGGGGTCCTTGCCCTTGGCTCCGCACGCCGCGACCAGTGAGGCCCCGACCCCGATCGCCAGGTAGCGCAGCGCGTTGCGCCGCCCGATCATCCGTGCCGCCGTGCGCATCTCCCGTACCGTCACCAGTCCCCCATACAAGGTCAGTTGATCAACGGCGATCGACTATAGACGCGCACTCGGGTGGCCGGTTTCGCATTTTGGAACCGTATGATCCCCTTCCACGTCTCTCATGGACATGACCAGCCGAATCTGGCCATGTCCGGTTATCAACTATCCAGGGGACACATGTCGTTCGACGCGGAATGGGCCCAGCACAAGGCCGCCGCACTCGCGCAGCAGTCACCCGCCATGCGCCTCAACCACGTGCCCGCCGACGCGAGCACGGCGGGGAGCCCGGCCGGGAGCCTCGTCGCCGGGGCGCAGTCCATCAACGGCAACGCCAACCTGCTGATCGAGATCGCCGCACTCCTGCACGAGGGCCGGCCCGACGGAGACGCGAGCACCATGGCCCGCGCCCCGCGGGCCCACGCCGACGTCTCGACGGAAGCCCTGCGCTTCGCCCGCTTCGCCGACGACCAGTTCAAGGACACGATCAACCTGTTCGCCGCCCTGGCCACCAAGCTCAAGACGACCGGAACCAGCTTCGCGCAGGTGGACGACGGGACCGCCCGCAACTTCCTCAACGGCATCCTCGACGGCGGCCAGTACGTGAAGCCGGAGTCGAAGTGAGCCTGAGCCACCGCAAGGACGTCGAGTTCCTGGAGGAGTGCAACCCGGCCCTCGTCGAGCGCAACGCCGCCGAGTTCAAGCGGCTGCGCGACCTCCTCGTCCAGGTCGAGGAGCCCGCCCGGCGCGCCGAGACCGGTACGCAGTGGCAGAGCGACGGCAGCCACACGTACACCGACCGCCTGTCGGAGGCCCGCCAGCTCGTCCTCCACATGGCGGAGGGGTACGACAAGGCCGCCAGCGCCCTGCACGCGTACGCCGCGGCCCTGACCACCGCCAAGTCGCACTACTCGAACGGCAAGCGCACCGAGCGCAAGCTCGCGGCGCTCATCGCCACGAAGGGCACCGCCATCACGCGCACGGCGCAGGAGGCGGAGCCGATGTGCCAGTGGGAGGACATGCGGGCGACGACCGGCGTCATGGACTTCTTCGCCGAGCTGACCATGGACGTGGACGACATCCGTGACGAGGCCAACCGGCTCCACGACGACGCGGGCGGCAGCTTCCACCAGGCCAAAACCGCCGAGGGCGAGGCACGCAGCGTCTGCGTGCACGCGCTGAAGCAGGCGTACGAGCTGCTGCCCGAGTTCAAGGTCAAGAGCGGCGCCGGTGGCGGGGTCGACGTCTACGCGGCCATGGCCGACATCCGCCGCGAGGCGGCCGAGGCCCGCACCAACCCGCTGACGCACCTCCCGGGCAGCGGCCCGAAGAAGGACATGACCGGGCCGTTCGGCAACGACCCGGTCTCCCCCGAGCTGCGCGACATCCGGATGCGGGTGGCGGGACTGCCGGAGGCGGACGACAACTACTGGGACCCGCCGCAGTCGGACGAGGGGCGGGCGGAGTGGATCCGCAACAACAAGGAGATCCTGCGCGCCGCCGCGCAGCGGGCGGGCCTGCCGGAGGAGATGGTCGCCGGCATCGCCTGGAAGGAGGTCGGTGGACAGCCGGGCATCTTCGACGACGGCGTGGACTTCTTCCGCCAGGCCGCCGATGCCCCGTGGGGGCTGAGCCCGATCACGGCGGAGAACCTGCCGGACCGGGCGGGAGGCAAGCCGGACGAGACCTCCTTCGGGCCGATCGCGGTGCAGCTGCGCCGCGGGGCGGAGGTGCTCGGCTACGACCCGGAGCACCTCACCGAGCAGCAGCGCAACGTGGTGAAGTCCGCGCTCCAGGACCCGAAGCAGAACGCGTTCATCGCGGCCGGCTTCCTGGCCCAGATCAAGGAGGAGACCGGCTACGCGAACGTCCCGGCGGACCAGCTGACCGAGGCCCAGATGCAGGAGATCGCAGCCCGCTACAACGGCGGCCCGTACTGGGAGTCGAAGAAGGCCCAGGACTACGGTGATGATTTCCGCAACAACCTCGGCAACGTGAAGAAGGCAATGCGATGACGTACGGGCGCGAGAGCATCGACCTGCCCGAGGACCGGGGCTGCCTCCGATGGGTCCTGGGCGTCCCGCTCGGCCTCATCTACCTGCCTGCGGTCTACATCTGCGTCCTCCTGCTGATGGCGGACCCGATCGCGCCCCTGGACCACCGCATGCGCGACGATGCCCACACCATGGGCGTGGTCGCGGTGTGCATCAGCTTCGCCGGCCTGCTCCTCTCCCTCCTCCCGGTCTACCGCCGCACGATGAACCGCTGGTGGTACGCCGTCCCCGTCGTCCTCGGCGCGATCGCCTACATCCGCGCCGAAACCCTCTGACGCCGTCGGCCAATGACCAACGATCCTGGCTGGTGGAGCAGTTGCGCTGTCGTAGGGCCGTGGTGGAATGACTCGATGGCATGGAACGAATGGGAGAACGCGAAGGCTGAAGCAGTGGCCCAGCGGCAGGTGTCGATGCGGCTCAACCAGTTACCGGGAGGCCCGGCGGGCAGCAGCGGCGAGGCTGATCTCGTCGTGCACCAGGACGACCTAGGGGACGTGGGTCATGAGGCCTTCGCCCTGCACGGGAAGTTGCAGAAAGAGGCGGACATCGCCGGAGCCGGGTCGAACCCGGAGGGGGCCGGCTCCACGATGCAGGCCGCCGCAGCGCTGAAGGCGAGCACGTTCGCTCTCGGGGGCGAGCTGGAGACGACGGTCTCGGTGTGGACCTCACAGGTCAGAACCGTTCTGCAGGCCTGCGCGCACATATCCAACCATCTGGACTACTCGAAGAAGGCGCACGCCGAGGACGATGCCGCGATCGCCGCGTCCCTCCGCAACCGCGACGGCTCTGCCGTGCCGGTGTCGCGGCTCGCCGAGTACTTCAAGTAAGGGGGGGTGCGTCATGAACTACACCGATCTCATCGAAGTCGATCTCGGCAAGTTGGGGACGGCCGTCGCGGACTGGAAGCGCATGTCCGGCGAACTGCAGCGCCTCGGGGGCGAAGCCCGCGACGGCCTCAAGGCCAAGGCCGACAAGGCCCGCTGGGAAGGCGTCAACGCCGGGGTCACCCGGGACTTCACCGGAAAAACGGTCAAGGAGATCGAGGACCTCCACACCGAGGCGAAGAGCATCTTCAGCGTCCTCGACGACGCGCACGCGGAGCTGAAGAACCTCCAGCAGCAGGCGAAGAACCTGGCGGACGACGCCCGGAAGAACGGGTTCAACGTCAGGGCCGGCAAGGACGGCACGACCGTGATCGTCGAACCCCTGCTCTGCACGGTGAAGGGGCCCGGGCAGCGGGAACAGGACCTGATGCACTGGTACGCGGACACGCTCGCGGACGTGGTGACCCACGCCGGCGAAGTCGACGCCGCCGCGGTGCGGGCCCTGCGCGCGAGCCACGGCGGTGACCCCTCCAACCCGGGGCACGCGACGTACACGTCACTCGACGGGGAGATGCTGCCCCGCGCCATGAAGCTGGCCGGCCTCGGGGAAGACGCCAACGCCACACAGCGCAAGGAACTGCGGCGGCTATGGGAGTCCCTGAGCCCGGAGTCCCGCGCCCAGCTGTGGACGCAGCACAAGGACGACCTGCTGGCCGCGGGCCTGCTGACGCCGACGGTGAAGCGGGTGTCCGCGGACAAGGGAGCCGGGCCGTTCGACGCCCGGTCGCCGGGCGTCGGGGACTACTGGAAGGAGCTCCAGGCAAACGGCATCTCGAACTCCGGTGACTTCATCGGGATGACCGATGCGGCCCGGCACATGGACCACTATCTGAACGGCAGCGGCCGCACCCTCGATCTCGACGTCGACAGGATGCTGACCGACGACGCCGCCCTGCGCGACCACACGGGAATGGTGCGCGCCCGTGAACAGGACGAGTGGCGCCGCCAGGCGTTGGACGCCTTTGAGAAGTCGGGGGGCAAACCCGTCGCCATCCCGGTGGAGACCTGGGGAGAGGGGTACGAACACTCGGATCGCAACTGGTACCTGGCTGTGGGCAGCGCCATGTCGAACACGACGGGTGTCGTGACGGTGGTGCCCGGGCCGGATGGCAAGCCGCAGGTCGGCTTCGACTACCAGGTGAACATCTGGGACCGTTACAACTGGGATCCCGGCAAATCCACTCCCATCGGGCCGACCAGCGTGACCGACGCCGACATGGCCCGGCTGCATCAGACGGGACTCGCGAAGGAGTTCGACATGCGGGGCAGCAGCTCGGTACAGCACCACGACCTCAGCCCGGCCGGGGGCGGCAGCTGGCCGGACCCGGAGGACCCCGGGCGGGACGGGACCCGTAAAGACCTCGGACGTAACGGGGACGCACGGTGAGTGGTGTGCGGCGGGGGATGCGGCGGTCCGGCCTCGTGGGTGCCGTTGTCGTGGTCGTCGCCCTGCTCGGCGGGTGCTCCGGGGCGGGCGAGGGGCATGACGTCCGCGATGCGCCCCACTGGGAGGAAGGGGCCACCGTGGAGTCCGTCTCGAAGACCCTGCAGGTGCAGGTGCCCACAACGGCGACCGATGCCCGGGCCGCCCGCCGGAAGGGGTTCCAGGACGACGGGCTGATCCTCACCTTCGTCCTGCCGACGGACGAGGTGGACGGCTTCCTCGATCGGCTCCGGCCGGAACGCCCCCTGCGGCTCCGCGAAAAGCCGTGGGCCGGAGAAGGAAAGCCGGCGACGCCCTTCGCGCACCTCGGGCTCCCGGAGCCCGAATCGCTCGCGAACGTGCGGGAGGGGCAGGTCTGTGCGCCCTGCAAGGACGAGCTGGACTGGTTGAAGGTCGCCGTGGCGCGGGCCGACGACCGGAGCAGTCGGGTCTATCTGCACGGGGTCGACTGAGCGCCCGTCACCGGACGCACCGCAGCCCCCGCCCGGACGGGGCGGGGGCTGCGGGGGCCGGGCCGGTCAGGCGGCCACGGCCACCTGGACAGGCTCGTCCAGCGGGGAGGACGAGGCGGTCTCGTAGGCCTTCTTGTCCAGGATTCCCTCGCGGGCCGCGACCACGACCGGGACCAGGGCCTGGCCGGCGACGTTGGTGGCGGTGCGCATCATGTCCAGGATCGGGTCGATCGCCATCAGCAGGCCCACGCCCTCCAGGGGC
Organism: Streptomyces sp. NBC_00597; assembly: GCF_041431095.1. Lineage (GTDB taxonomy): Bacteria > Actinomycetota > Actinomycetes > Streptomycetales > Streptomycetaceae > Streptomyces. Next base: position 5,335,893 of record NZ_CP107757.1, on the reverse strand, counting down.
AGGCCCAGGGTGGAGAGGGTCAGCGTCAGCATGACCGTGGCGCCGGTCAGGCCGGCCGTGGCTGCCGAGCCGACCACCGAGACGAAGACGATCAGCAGGTAGTCGGTGATCGTCAGCTGGACGTCGAAGATCTGCGCGATGAAGATCGCGGCGAGCGCCGGGTAGATCGCGGCGCAGCCGTCCATCTTCGTGGTGGCGCCGAACGGGACGGCGAAGGAGGCGTACTCCTTCGGGACGCCGAGGCGTTCGGTGACCTTCTGGGTGACCGGCATGGTGCCGACCGAGGAGCGGGAGACGAAGGCCAGCTGGATCGCGGGCCAGGCGCCCTTGAAGAACTGGATCGGGTTGACCTTGGCGACCGTCGCGAGGAGCAGCGGGTAGACGCCGAACATCACGAGGGCGGAGCCGACGTAGACGTCCGCGGTGAAGGTCGCGTACTTGCCGATGAGTTCCCAGCCGTACGAGGCGATCGCGGTGCCGATCAGGCCGACGGTGCCGATCGGGGCGAGGCGGATGACCCACCACAGGGCCTTCTGGAGGAGCTCCAGGACGGACTCGGCGACGTTCAGGAGCGGCTGCGCCTTGTTGCCGAGCTGGAGGGCGGCGATGCCGGCGACGGCGGCGAGGAAGACGATCTGGAGCACGTTCAGCTCGGTGAACGGCGTGACGATGTCCTTCGGGACGATGCCGGTCAGGAAGTCGAGCCAGGAGCCGTGGCGCTTGGGCAGCTTGCCGTCGGCCGGGGTGAGGCCGGTGCCGGCGCCCGGGTTGGTCAGCAGGCCGATCGCGAGGCCGATGCCGACGGCGATCAGCGAGGTGATCATGAACCAGAGCAGGGTGCGCGAGGCGAGCCGGGCGGCGTTGTTCACCTTCCGCAGGTTGGTGATGGACACCAGGATCGCGAAGAAGACGAGCGGGGCGACGGCCAGCTTCAGCAGCTGGACGAAGATGTCGCCGATCTGCTCAAGGGTCGTGGCGAGCCAACTGACGTCCTGGCTGCGGGCGATCCAGCCGAAGAGGACGCCGAGCACGAGGCCGGTGACGATCTGGGCCCAGAACGGGAACTTGAAGGAGGCCTTGGCGGGGGCCTGAGGGGTCGCGGACACGGACACACTCCGGTGGTGATGCGCAAAGAAGGGGGGAAGAGAAGAACGGCGTGGGCTCAGCGACAGCCACAACAGGCCGCGGACACGCGGCGGCAGAGGTCGACGTGCAGGCGCGCCACGAGCGGGACGCTCGCGGTCATTTCATGCGCAACTGTGGTCAACATGTTTAACACGCTAACACTTTCCCTTTGAGGTTCTCAAAGGTGCACTTTGAGCCAGAGGGAAGCCAGAGGGAGCTGCACCCCCCGGAAACGCCGAACGCCCCAGCACACGGGGGAAGTCCCGGTGCTGGGGCGGTTCGGTGAGTGGAGAGGTGTGAGGAAGCTAACTCAGGCGCGGGCGGCGTCGTCGGCCGCGTCCTCCTGGGAGCGGTTCGCGGCGAGCCGGTCCTTGGCGCCCGCGACGCGTCCGGAGATCTGCGCGGACATCTCGTCACGCTGCTTGCGCAACAGCACGAAGGAGAGCGGCGCGGAGATCACCAGGGCGAGCAGCACCACCCAGGCGGGATTGGCGTCGCCGAGGCCGGCGGGCACCCAGCCCACGTTGACCAGTACGGCAACCAGGACGAGGCATCCGACGAAGATGCCCAGCCGCATCGCGGTGTAGCGGATCGTCGCGCTCGGCTTGAGGGACACGGTGACCCCTTCTCTCTCGTCGGTACGTCGTCACGTGCCCGTCCAGTGAAGCACGGCGCAGGTACGGACAAACCCGCCGGGGGTCAAACGAGAGGCAGCAGCATGGTGATGTCGTCGCGGTCGTCGCCCGGGGCCACCCGGATGGCGCCCGGGACGCGGCCGACCTCCTTGTAGCCGCAGGCCGCGTAGAAGTGCTCCAGCCCGTGGCCGCCGCGGCAGCCGAGCCGCAGCGCGTCGAGGCCGCCCAGGGAGCGTGCCGCGTCGGCGACGGCCTCCATCAGGGCCCGCCCGGCGCCGCGCCCCTGGAGCTCGGGGCTGACCATGACGGTGTAGACCCAGGCCCAGTGCCGCTGGAGCGCGTGGCCGTTGTGCCCGATGAACGCGGCCGCGCGCACCCGCCCGTCCGCGTCCCGCCCGACGACGAGCCGGTTGCGCTCCTCGGCCATGGCCACCAGGTGCTTGACCAGCTCGGGGCGGATGTCGTCCACGGTCACGGGCGGGACGAAGCCGACCGCTCCGCCCGCGTTGGAGACGTCGGTCCACAGCTGCACGAGGCCGTCGCGCAGCTCCCGGTCGACCGTCGGCTCGAACGTGAAGGTAAGGGTCATGGGCGGAGAATATCTATTACCGGCCCTGGTGGGCAACGGAAAAGGGGCGCCGCACGGAAAGGCCCCGGGTCCCGGTTCGCGAAGAACCGGGGCCCGGGGCCCGAAACGTCCGTGAACGCGCTCAGACGCGCATCGCCTGCGGGGTCTCGCGCAGCGCCGCGTCCGGGCCGGGGTACTCGCGGATGATCTCGTACCGCGTGTTGCGCTCGACGGGGCGGAAGCCCGCCTCCCGGATCAGTTCCAGCAGATCGTCACGGCCCAGCTTGTTCGGCGTGCCGTAGTTGTCCGCGTCGTGCGTGATCTTGTACTCGACGACCGAGCCGTCCATGTCGTCCGCGCCGTGCTGGAGGGCGAGCTGGGCGGTCTGCACGCCGTGCATGACCCAGAAGACCTTGACGTGCGGCACGTTGTCGAACAGCAGCCGCGAGACCGCGAAGGTCTTCAGCGCCTCGGCGCCCGTCGCCATCGTCGTGCGCGCCTGGAGCTTGTTGCGGACCTTGCCGTCCTGCATGTCCACGAAGTCGTGCTGGTAGCGCAGCGGGATGAAGACCTGGAAGCCGCCGGTCTCGTCCTGGAGTTCGCGCAGCCGCAGCACGTGGTCCACGCGGTGGCGCGGCTCCTCGATGTGCCCGTAGAGCATGGTCGACGGGGTCTTGAGGCCCTTGGAGTGCGCCAGGCGGTGGATGCGCGACCAGTCTTCCCAGTGGGTCTTGTGGTCGACGATGTGCTGGCGGACCTCCCAGTCGAAGATCTCCGCGCCGCCGCCGGTGAGCGACTCCAGACCGGCTTCGATCAGCTCGTCGAGGATGTCGGAGGCCGACATCCCGGAGATCGTCTCGAAGTGGTGGATCTCGGTCGCCGTGAACGCCTTCAGCGAGACGTTCGGCAGCGCCTCCTTCAGCGCGGAGAGCGAGCGCGGGTAGTACCGCCACGGCAGGCTCGGGTGCAGGCCGTTGACGATGTGCAGCTCGGTGAGGTTCTCGTTCTCCATGGCCTTGGCCAGGCGCACGGCCTCCTCGATGCGCATCGTGTACGCGTCCTTCTCGCCCGGCTTGCGCTGGAACGAGCAGTAGGCGCACGACGCGGTGCACACGTTCGTCATGTTGAGGTGGCGGTTCACGTTGAAGTGGACGACGTCGCCGTTCTTGCGCGTGCGCACCTCGTGGGCGAGGCCGCCCAGCCAGGCCAGGTCGTCGGACTCGTAGAGGGCGATGCCGTCCTCACGGGTCAGCCGCTCGCCGGAGCGAACCTTGTCCTCCAGCTCACGCTTGAGCCCAGCGTCCATTCCGGTCGTCTCCTCTACGGGTCCTGTCCTGCCTGCAACCGCCACCCACCGTACTCTTAGCCCTCTTCGGGCAGGTCCCCGACCCGGTTCTCCCACTTGGTGGAGAGCACGATGGTGGTACGGGTGCGCGAGACGCCCTTGGTGCTGGAGAGCTTCCGAATGATCTTCTCCAGCCCGTCCACGTCGCCGGCCCGCACCTTGAGCATGTACGAGTCGTCGCCGGCGATGAACCAGCAGTCCTCGATCTCCGCCAGGTCGCGCAGGCGACGGGCCACGTCCTCGTGGTCCGCGGCGTCGGAGAGGGAGATGCCGATGAGCGCCGTGACGCCGAGGCCGAGCGAAGCCGCGTCGACGGTCGCGCGGTAGCCGGTGATCACGCCGGCCGACTCAAGCCGGTTGATCCGGTCGGTGACGCTGGGGCCGGAGAGGCCCACGAGCCGGCCCAGCTCCGCGTACGAGGCACGTCCGTTCTCCCGAAGTGCCTGGATGAGCTGCCTGTCCACCGCGTCCATATGCCTGGACCCTTCTATTATTCGGCGATCCCGCAAGTTTACGTATAGAATCAAAGGCACACAGGGTCAACACCCTGTGAATCTTTCAACAGATCAGTGATGATCTCGATGATCTGACGACTTCAGGAGTGGTTCACCGTGTACACGATCGAGATGGCCTACGCGCACATGCGACAGCTCCAGGAGCTGGCCAACCGATCCCGCACCGACCAGCCCGCCGCCGCCCACCGCGTCGACCGGACCCGCAAGCCGGGCCGCGCCAAGAAGCGCTAGCCACCGCTTGCCTCCCGGGAGCGGGCGGCTCCACCGAGCTCTCCCTCCCACCGGCGGTACAGCTGGTGCGGCACCCCTGCCGCATCCAGCACCCGCCCCGCGACGAAATCCACCAGGTCCTGGATGTGCGTCGCACCCGCATAGAACGCCGGAGAGGCGGGCAGCACCACTGCGCCCGCCTCGTCCAGCGCCACCAGATGCTTCAGCGTCTGCCCGTTCAGCGGGGTCTCCCGCACCGCGACCACCAGCCGGCGCCGCTCCTTGAGCGTCACGCTCGCGACGCGCTGGAGCAGGTCCTTCGAAAGCCCGAGCGCCACCCCCGCCACACAGGCCGTGGACGCCGGCACGATCAGCATCCCCTGCACGGGGTACGAGCCCGAACTCGGCCCGGCGGCCAGGTCACCGGCGCCCCAGTAGCGGACGTCGTCAAGTTCCGGCCGGGAATACGTCCCCGGCTTGCCGTCCGCCCCGCGCTCCAGCCAGGCGGCGAGGTCGTCCCGCCAGTGCGCGTCGCGGAAGGCGATCCCGGTCTCGTCCAACAGGGTCAGCCGCGAAGCCCGGCTGACCACCAGGTCCACGCTCTCCCCCGCCGCGAGCAGTCCGCGGATCACCGCGGCCGCGTACGGCGTCCCGGACGCCCCGGAAACCCCGACCACCCACGGGGTGCGCTTGCCGTCAGTCATACCTCCGAGACTATCCGGCCACTGCAAAGCGACGCTGAGTAAGGTGGCCCGAGCGTCGACACCGGGGGATCAGGACATGGCCGAAATGCAGGGCGCCGTACGGCTCGACGAATGGAGCCGGACCGACCGGGCCGGGGCCGCCGGAAAGCTGATGCTGGCCTGGGTGGCCCTGCTGTGGCTGATCGAGTTGGTCGACCTGGCCACCGGCCACGCCCTGGACGCGTACGGGATCACCGCCCGCACCGCCGACGGACTGACCGGGATTCCCCTGGCCCCCTTCCTCCACTTCGGCTTCGGCCACCTGGCGTCCAACAGCGTCCCGTTGCTGGTCCTCGGCTTCGTCACCGCGCTCGGTGGGATCCGCCGCTTCCTCGCGCTGTGCGCGGTGGTCGTCCTCGTGGACGGGCTCGGCGTCTGGCTGGTCTCCGCCCCGGACACCGTCACGGCGGGCGCCTCGGGGCTGGTCTTCGGCCTCTTCGGCTACCTGCTGGTCCGCGGCTTCGTCGAGCGGCGGCCGCTGGGCGTGCTGGTCGGCGTCGCGATCGCCGCGTACTGGGGCACGGGCATCGTGACCGGCATCCTGCCGACCGACACCGCGGTCAGCTGGCAGGGCCACCTCTTCGGCCTCCTGACGGGCACGGCCTGCGCCTTCGCGTTCCGCCGCCCGACGGCGGCCGTAGGCGCCTAGCGCGGCCGGCCGACGACCTGGTCGCGCACGACGTCGCGCAGGACGACGCCGTCGAACGAGCCCCACCGCGCCCGCGCGTGCGGGAGTCGGGTGGTGGGGTCCTGCCGCGGCGTCACGCCGTCACAGGGACAGGCCGCGGGCGATCAGGTCGGCCAGGGCGCACGCGAAGAGGGCCATGCCGATGAAACCGTTCACCGTGAAGAAGGCCCGGTTCAGACGGGACAGGTCGTGCGGCTTCACGATCGTGTGCTCGTAGAGGAACGCCCCCACGACCACCAGCAGACCGAACCAGAAGAACGGTCCCGCGTCCGTCGCCACCGCGTACCAGGCCAGCAGGCCGGTGGTCGCCACGTGCGCGCCGCGCGCGCCCCACAGGGCCGCCGGAACACCGAACCGTGCCGGGACGGACTTGACTCCGTCCGCGCGGTCCGCCGCCACGTCCTGGCAGGCGAAGATCAGGTCGAAGCCGCCGATCCACACGCCCACCGCCAGGCCCAGGATCACCGCGTCCCAGGACCACTCGCCGGTCACCGCCAGCCAGGCCCCGACGGGACCCATGGCCTGCGCCAGGCCCAGGATCGCGTGCGGGAAGTTCGTGAACCGCTTCCCGTACGGGTACACCACCATCGGGACCACCGCGACCGGCGCCAGCGCCAGGCAGAGCGGGTTCAACAGCGCCGCCGACCCGAGGAAGACGGCCAGCGCGATCCCGGCCCCGGTCCACGCCGACCGTACGGACACGGCGCCCGTGACGAGCTCGCGCCCCGCGGTGCGCGGATTGCGGGCGTCGATCTCCCGGTCGATGATCCGGTTCGCGGCCATCGCGAAGGTCCGCAGCCCCACCATGCAGACGGTGACGAGCAGCAGCTCGGCCCAGTGCATGCCCCGGTCGAGGCGGAACATGGCCGTCAGTGCGGCGATGTAGGCGAACGGCAGCGCGAAGACCGAGTGCTCGATCATCACGAGCCGCAGGAACGCCTTCACCTTGCCGGTCGGCTGCGGTGCCGGGCCGGGCCCGATCACCCCGTCGGCGGTGGTCATCATGCGAGGGCTCTCCGGAAGTCTTCGAGTTCCGCGCGGAGCGCGTCGGCGTCCACGGGCGGGATCTCCAGCGTGAGCGGGGCCAGTTCCTCGCCCTCCGGCGGGGTGACGGTGGCCAGGAAACGGCAGTCCCCGCCGCCCTCGCCCGGGTAGGCCTGGAGGCGCAGCACCTCGCCCGCCCCGACGATGAACGGGCCGCTCTCGAAGGACAGCTCGGCCAGCAGGCGGTCGGCGAAGTCCTCGGCCTCCGCGTCCCGCAGGCCCGGCAGCTCGAAGCCGCCGCCCTCGCCGCTCTCGTCGTCCCACATCAGCGCCCAGACGTTGCCCGGTCCCGCGAACTCCTCAGGCGAGACGCCGGCTTGTTCGGCGGCCTCGCGGACCTCGGGGTCGGCCGGGTCCAGGCGCGGGCGCACGACGGCCACGTACGCGGTTTCGGTGCCGATGAAGAGGGCGGGTCCGCCCATGGCTACGGGGCTCACAGTCCGTACTCCTTCCAGCGGCGGTCCACCAGGGCCGCGGTCGCCGGGTCGGACTCCACCATGTCGGGCCAACCGCCGTCGCGGGTGTAGCCCTCCTCGGGGAGCTTCTTGGTCGCGTCGATGCCCGCCTTGCCGCCCCAGAACTGCTGGTACGAGGCGTGGTCCAGGTGGTCCACCGGTCCCTCGACCACGGTGAGGTCACGGGAGTAGTCGGTGTTGCCGAGGGCCCGCCAGGACACCTCGTGCAGGTCGTGGACGTCGCAGTCGGAGTCCACCACGATGATCAGCTTGGTCAGCGACATCATGTGCGCGCCCCAGATGGCGTGCATGACCTTCTGGGCGTGCTTCGGGTACTTCTTGTCGATCGAGACGATCGCGCAGTTGTGGAAGCCACCCGACTCGGGCAGGTGGTAGTCCACGATGTCCGGCACGATGATCTTCAGCAGGGGCAGGAAGAACCGCTCCGTGGCGCGGCCCAGCGGCCCGTCCTCGGTCGGCGGCCGGCCGACGACGATCGACTGGAGCAGCGGACGCTTGCGCATCGTCACGCAGTCGATCTTCAGCGCGGGGAAGGGCTCCTGCGGGGTGTAGAAGCCGGTGTGGTCGCCGAAGGGACCCTCCGGCAGCATTTCGCCCGGCTCCAGCCAGCCCTCGATGACGACTTCGGCGTTGGCCGGGACCTGGAGCGGGACCGTCTTGCAGTCGACCATCTCGATCCGCTTGCCCGCGACGAACCCGGCGAACAGGTACTCGTCGATGTCGCCGGGCAGCGGCGCGGTCGACGCGTAGGTGACGGCCGGCGGGCAGCCGAAGGCGATCGCGACCGGCAGCCGCTCGCCGCGCTTGGCGGCGACGGCGTAGTGGTTGCGGCTGTCCTTGTGGATCTGCCAGTGCATGCCGATGGTGCGCTTGTCGTGGCGCTGCAGGCGGTAGAGGCCGAGGTTGCGCACGCCCGTCTCGGGGTGCTTGGTGTGCGTGAGGCCGAGGTTGAAGAAGGAGCCGCCGTCCTTGGGCCAGGTGAACAGGGCCGGCAGCTGGTCCAGGTCGACGTCGTCGCCGGTGAGGACCACCTCCTGGACGGGGGCGTCGCCCTTCACCTTCTTCGGGGGCACGTGCACCATCGATCCGAGCTTGCCGAAGGCCTCGCGGACCCCGATGAAGCCCTGCGGGAGTTCCGGCTTGAGCAGGCCGCCGATCTTCTGGCTGATCTCGCCGTACGACTTGAGGCCGAGGGCCTTCAGGAGGCGGCGGTCGGTCCCGAAGACGTTCATGGCCAGCGGCATCGCCGAGCCCTTGACGTTCTCGAAGAGGAGGGCCGGACCCCCCGCCTTGTTCACTCTGTCGACGATCTCCCCGACCTCCAGGTACGGGTCGACTTCGGCCTTGATGCGCTTGAGGTCGCCCTCCCGCTCCAGAGCCCGGAGCAGCGAGCGGAGATCGTCGTAAGCCATAGGGGCCAGTATCCGTCACCGACTAACCTGGGATCGTCACCGGGGCCCAAGGGCGGGTCCCCCGTCACTGCTGGGGAGTCGGTCCCACACCGTGCTGCGCTATCTGCCGTTCCTGCTGATCATCGCGCTGACCATCTACGCCTTCATCGACTGCCTGAACACCCCGGAGGAAGAGGTCAAACACCTTCCGAAGGTGGTCTGGGTGATCATCATCCTGTTGTTCTCGATCGTCGGCCCGGTGGTGTGGCTGTTCGCGGGGCGTCAGCGGTCCGCGGTCGGCGGAGGCCGGACGCGCCGGACGCAGTGGGTGGCGCCCGACGACAACCCGGAGTTCCTGCGCTCCCTCAGCGAGGACCGCGACAAGAACAAGGACCGGGACACGGACAAGGACTGACCGACCCGGACGGCCCCGCCGGCCCCGATGGCGGCGTGTGGCGCAGCACACGATTGAACGCGTTCAAGGCTGCTGCAAGAATGGCCTGATGCCGGTGCCGGAGAACAGCGGGGGGCCGCGGGTCGTCGACACGATCCTGCGCAATCTGCTCGCGTACGGGGTCGCCGTCGCGGCCCTGCTCGCCCTGGCCGGAGGCGATCCGCACACCCACGCCACCGTCCCCGCGGTCTACGACGCGCGCGCCGACGAGATCGTCGGCACCTGGCGCTGCGTCGAGGGCACCGAGGTCGTCTTCCGGGCCGACGGAACCGCCACCGTCACCGACCTGCGGGGCCAGGAGCGGGACTACGACCTCGGCTGGAGGCTCTCGGGAACCGGCAGCTGGAAGCTGATCGGCAAGGAGCCCGCCGGCTGGAACTACGGCCAGCACGTCCGCCTGCACCTGCCCGCGCCGACCGGCGCCGGGGCCCGCAGCGGCACCCCGCCGCAACCCGCGCCGCAGTCCGCGCCGCAGTCCGCGCCCGCACGCTACAAGTGGACCTTCGAGCTGCGCCGCGACCGGCGGCAGACCCTGGAGCTGTTCTTCTACTACGGCGATCCGGAGGCGCGCAGCGCCTACGTCCTGGAGAAGGACGCGTAGGAAGCCCGCAGCTCCGCCCAGCGTGCGTCGGTCCACCGCGACCAGTCCGCCGGATGGCCCTGCAGTGCGGATTCCAGCAGCTCGAAGTGGTGGTGCCAGCCGGCCAGGGAGTCGAGGCGGTCCTCCTGCGAGCCGTCCCGCTCGTTCAGGAAGCGGATCACCGTGGAGTCCGTGCCCACCGCCTCCAGGTGGAAGCGCATGCGGCCGTGCTCGCCCACCGTGTACTCCACGACCCGCTCGACGTCCCAGGCCGTGACGTGGCCCGAGACCGTCGTCCCGCCGTTCAACCAGTGCAGGGTGACGGCCCCGCCGAGCCTTCGCTCCAGGACGTCCGCGGCGGCCAGCCAGCCGCGCAACCCGTCCGCCGTGGTCAGGGCGGGCCACACCGCCTCGTACGCAGTCGGCACGTGCACCTCGAACCGCAGCAGCCAGCGGCCCTCGCCGCGGCTCTCACTGGTGGCATGACTGACAGGTGCCATGCCACCAGCGTGCCACTCCTACGGGTCAGACGCCCGCGTAGGAGTGCTTGCCGTTGAGCAGGATGTTCACGCCGTAGTAGTTCCAGATCCAGCAGGCGAAGGCGAACAGCGCGAGGTACGCGGCCTTGCGGCCCTTCCAGCCGGCGGTGGCGCGGGCGTGCAGGTAGCAGGCGTACGCCACCCAGGTCACGAAGGACCAGACCTCCTTGGGGTCCCAGCCCCAGTAGCGGCCCCAGGCGTCGCCCGCCCAGATCGCGCCCGCCACGATGGTGAAGGTCCACAGCGGGAAGAAGGCCGCGTTGATCCGGTACGAGAACTTGTCGAGCGTGGACGCCGAGGGGAGCCGCTCCATCACGGACGTGGCGAACCGGCCGGGCGTGCCGCCGCGGGCGAGCTTGGACTCGTACCCGTCGCGGAAGAGGTAGAGCACCGTGCCGGTCGCACCGATGTAGAAGACCGCGCCGCAGATGATCGCGGTGGAGACGTGGATCCACAGCCAGTACGAGTGCAGCGCCGGCACCAACTGGTCACTGGCGGTGTACAGCCAGGTGGTGGCGATGCCGAGGTCCAGCAGGACGGTGGTGACCAGGATCAGGCCCATCCAGCGGACGTTCTTCTTCAGCACCAGCAGGATCAGGTACGCGCCGACGGCCACCGTGGAGAAGGTGAGCGAGAACTCGTACATGTTGCCCCAGGGGGCCCGCTGCACGGACATCGCGCGGGAGACGACACCGGCCGCCTCGATGACGAAGGCCAGGGTGGTCAGCGAGATCGCGATGCGGCCGTACAGGTCGCCGTTCTCGGTGCCGCCGGCCGCGCCGGGGCCGTCCGGCACGTCGCGGGTTCCGGCCGTGGAGCGGGTGACGACCTTCGGCTTGTCGAGGACGGCCGTGCCGGCCTTGCCGCGCACCTGGACCGCGGGAGCACCGGCGGCCGCGGCCGCGGCCGCGGTCTTGGACCCGGCGCCGGTGAGCGCGGCGGCCGTGCGGCCCACCTTGCTGCGGCCACCGAAGATCCATTCGGCGATGTGGGCCAGGAAGGCGAGCGTGTAGACCGCCATCGACGAATAGACCAGGTAATTACTGATCTGAGCCAAATTCTCGTTGACTTCGGCTGCGAGCGGCGTCATCCGCGCTCCCCTTCAACAGTTTCCTTGACAGGTTGGTCGGGCGCCGTGGGCGCCTGCTCGTGGAGGGCGGCGGCGAGCTGCCCCAGCTCCTCAGGGAGCTTGGCCGACTCGCTGCGGCCGAGGCCCGCCATCTCGACGACGGTCACGCCGTCCTCGCCGGCCGCCGCGCGCACCCAGACCCGGCGGCGCTGGATGAACAGCGACGCGGCCAGGCCGCCGATCGCGGCGATCGCACCCGCGAGCGCGAGGCCGCTGCCGGGCTGCCGGGTGATCGTGAAGGTGGCCCAGCGCTCGATGCCCTCGAACTTCACGGTGCCCGCGCCGTTCGGCAGCTCCATCGTCTCGCCGGGCAGCAGCCGCTTCTTGAACAGCTGCCCGTCGGCGTCCTTGAACTCCTTCATCTTGGAGGTGTTCAGCTGGTACACGTTCTGCGGCAGGCCCGCGTCCATGCCCAGGCTGCCGTGGTAGGCGCTGAGGGCGAGGACGGGGAACTTCAGGTCCGGGAACTGGGAGAGCATCGTGCCCTTGCCCTCGCCGGCGAAGGTCGGCACGAACATGGCGTTGAAGCCGAGCTGCTCCTTCTCGCCGTCCTTGTCGCGGTAGCCGTCCGGCACCTTGACCGCGCCCGAGGAGCTCAGGTTCGAGTCGAAGGGCAGCATCGGCACGGCGTCCTTGTAGACCACCTTGCCGGTCGGGTCGGTCACCGAGATGACCGGCGCGTAGCCGTGGCCGAGCAGGTAGACCTTGGCGCCGTCGACCTCCAGGGGCTCGTTGACCTGGATCTCGCGCTTCTGCGGTGCGCCGTCCGCGCCGTCGCGGAAGGTGACGTGCGCCGTGAAGTCGCGCGCGGTGCCCTTCTGCGGGCCGCTCTCCTCGTACGAGGCGTCGAACTTGTCGAGGGTGAAGGAGAAGGGCGACAGGTCCTCGGGGGTGAACATGCTGCCGGACTTGAAGTCGTCGTACTGGGTCAGCGTGTTCGCGAAGCCCTTGCCGCGCAGGACGAGCTTGCCGCCCTCGGACTTGAACAGCTGGCCCCAGGCGAACGCGATCAGCATCACGATCAGGGCGATGTGGAAGACCAGGTTGCCGGCCTCGCGCAGATAGCCCTTCTCGGCAGCCACGGAGCCCGCGCCGGCCTCGATCCGGAAGCGCCGCCCGCCGAGGACCGTCTTCGCCTGCGCGAGCACCTCGTCGGGGGACTTGCGCGTACGCCACGTCGTGTACGCGGGCAGCCGGTCCAGCCGCTTGGGGGCGCCGGGCGGACGCCCGGTGAGCTGTCCGACGAACTGCCAGCTGCGCGGGACGATGCAGCCGATCAGCGAGATGAACAGCAGCAGGTAGATCGCGGAGAACCACACCGAGCTGTAGACGTCGAAGAGCTGGAGCTTCTCGGCGAGCGGGACCCAGAAGGAGTGGTCCTCCTTCCACTTGGTCACCTTCATCGCGTCGACCTGGGTCTGCGGGACGAGGGAGCCGGGGATGGAGCCCAGGGAGAGCAGGAAGAGGAGGATCAGCGCCACCCGCATCGAGGTGAGCTGCCGCCAGAACCAGCGGAGCCAGCCGATCACGCCGATGCCGACGGGGCCGCTGCCGTCCTCCTCCGCGGGGGCGGTGGACAGCTGCGCCCCGGCGGCCGCCTCGGCGGACTCCTCGGACGGGTTCGGCGCCTCGGTGGACGCCTTGTCAGTCGTACTCATTCGCGTGTAGTCCTCAGATCCCCACCGTGAAGCCTTGGGTCCAGATGCGCATGTCGTCGACGATGCTGGCCCACGTTCCTGTGACGAGCAGCAGGCCGGTCAGGACCAGCATGCCGCCGCCGATGCGCATCACCCATGCATAGTGCTGCTTCACCCAGCCGAATGCGCCGAGCGCCTTGCGGAAGGCGAGGGCGGCGAGGATGAAGGGCAGTCCCAGGCCCAGACAGTAGGCGACGGTCAGCAGCGCGCCGCGGCCGGCGCTGGCCTGGTCGAGGGAGAGCGTGCTGACCGCGGCGAGGGTCGGGCCCATACAGGGGGTCCAGCCGACGCCGAAGAGCACGCCGAGCAGCGGCGCGCCGATCAGGCCCGCGGTCGGCTTCCGGTGGAAGCGGAACTCGCGCATCGTCAAGCCCGGGATCAGGCCCATGAAGAAGAGGCCGAGCACGATCACCAGACCGCCGAGGACCCGGGAGATGACCTCCCGGTTCGCCTGGAGCGTGCCGCCGAAGTATCCGAAGAGCGCGCCGGTGGACACGAACACCGCCGTGAATCCGACGATGAACAGGCTCGCCCCGGCCAGCATCCGGCCGCGCCGGGCCTCAGCGAGGTCGGCCCCGCTGATGCCGGTGACGTAAGAGAGGTAGCCGGGGACCAGTGGCAGCACGCAGGGCGAGAAGAAGGAGACGAGGCCGGCCAGTACCGAGATGGGCAGCGCCAGCATCAGGGCGCCGCCGAGGACCGTCGTGTTCACGCCGGTCGGCTCGGCGGCGAGGGTGAGGAGCTCGGGGACCACGAGGTCACTGCTCCGCGAGCAGCGGGTCGATCATCGAGCGCAGCTGTTCCTCGTTGATCGCGACGAGGGTGCGGGCGGCGATGTGGCCCTGCTTGTCGAGGACGATCGTGGAGGGGATGGCCTGCGGGTTGAGGGTGCCCGAGGGGAAGCGGAGCAGCAGCTTCCCGTCCGGGTCGTAGAGGCTCGGGTAGCCGATCCCGAAGTTCTCCTCGAACGCCGCGGCGTTCTGCTTGCTGCTGTCGCGGGTGTTGATGCCGACGAAGGCGACGTCCTTGCCGGCGTCGGCGAGCTCCTTGGACACCTTCGCGAAGTTCGGGGCCTCGGCGCGGCACGGGGGGCACCAGGAGCCCCACACGTTGAGGACGACGACTTGGCCCTTGAGGGTGGTGGTGTCGAGGGTCTTGCCGTCGACGGTCTCGCCGTCGAGCTTGGGGGCGTCGGTGCGGGCGTCCTTGGCGACGGTGGAGATGCCGTGGGTGCCGGTCACGTAGCCCCCGCCCGAGGAGCCGTTCGGCTTGGCGTCGCCGTCGCCGCACGCCGACAGGGTCAGTGCGCTCGTGAGGGTCACGGCGGTGAGCAGGAGGGCACGGCCGCTGGTCGAGCGGCTGCTGGTTCGACGACGACGCGTGCGGCCAATTCTCATGTGAAAAGTTTCGCATGACTGATTTGCCGATCTTTCGCACCCCCCGGAGGTGTGTTAAGCCGCTGGTCAGGCCCCGGAGAGGTACGTGTGCCAGCCACCGGTCGGTGACTGACCCGGAGCCAGCTCCTGGAGCCGGGCGAGCAGCTTGGGGTCCTGTGCGTCGAGCCAGTCGGCGAACTGCCGGAAGGAGACGAGCCGCACGTCCTTTTTGTCCGACATGCCCTTGAGGGCCTCCTCGACGGCGTCCATGTAGATGCCGCCGTTCCACTCCTCGAAGTGGTTGCCGATGAACAGCGGCGCGCGGTTCGTCTCGTACGCGCGCCGGAAGCCACCGAGGTACGAGCTGGTGGCCTGGGTGCGCCAGGCCGGGTAGTTGGAGGGCATGCCCCGGGTGGTGTTCTTCGACTGGTTGGCGAGGATGTTGTAGTCCATCGACAGCACCTCGAAGGAGTGCCCGGGGAACGGCATGGACTGGAGCGGCAGGTCCCAGATGCCCGACCTCTTCACCGGCCACACCTGGACCCCGCCGGGCGAGGAGGCGTCGTAGCGCCAGCCCAGCTTCTGCGCGACCGGCAGCAGGTTGTCCTGGCCGAGCAGGCACGGGGTGCGGCCGCCGACCAGCTCCTTGCGGTAGTCGAAGGGCAGGGGGTCGAGGTCGGTGAAGCCCGTGTGGGTCCGCCAGTTGGTGACGAAGGACACGGCCTGGTCGATCTCGCTCTGCCAGTCGTCGGGGGTCCAGTGGGCCACGGAGCCGGAGCCGGCGCAGAAGTGGCCGTTGAAATGGGTCCCCACCTCGTGGCCGTCGAGCCATGCCTGGCGGACGCACTTGAGGGTGTTGCGGACGTTCTCGTCCTTGAGGTAGCCGATGTCGGAGGCGCCGACCGGGTTGTTCGGCGGCTTGTAGAGGTCCTTCTTCGACTCGGGCAACAGGTAGATGCCGGAGAGGAAGAAGGTCATGGCCGCCCCGTGGTCCTTGGCGAGCTTGAGGAAGCGCGGGAAGAGGCCGTTGCCGATCTCCCCCGCGCCGTCCCAGCTGAACACCACGAACTGCGGCGGGGTCTCGCCCGGCTGGAGCGGCACGGGCTTGGCCGGCTGGTGGGGCTGCGGTCCGCAGTCGGCGGTGGAGCCGTCGCCGATCGGCCGGACGGCCGTCGCGGACGGGCCGGGGCCGCCCGGACCGCCGGGGCCGTCCGGACCGGGACGGCCCGGGCCGGGCGGACGGCTGCCGCCGCCGCAGCCGGTGACCCCGGCGGCCACCGCGACGGCCGCGGCGCCGAGCCCGAGCAGTCCCCTTCGGGTGAAGAATTCGCGCGTCGCTTCGCTCATGAATAGTCACATAAACGGACTTTTCAGCGAAGTCGAGGGGCAACGCGGAACATCCCGTACGACTTGTACGAGTTTTTAGGCGCCGAAGGCCTTCGACTTGCCCTTCACCGGCTTTGCTCCCGCGAGCAGATGAGCCGGGACCAGGTCCCGGGCCGGCTCGCTGTAGCCCACCGACACCAACCGGTCCCCGTCGTACGTGAACGACGTCAGCGAGGCCAGCGTGCACTGCCGGCGCCGCGGGTCGTGCCACAGCCGGCGCTTCTCCGCGAAGCTGCGCACGATCCAGATCGGCAGCTGGTGGCTGACCGCCACCGCCTCGTGGCCGCGGGCCGCGTCACGCGCCGCCTCGATCGCGCTCGTCATCCGGACGACCTGCTCCACGTACGGCTCGCCCCACGACGGCTTGAACGGGTTCGTCAGGTGCTTCCAGTTGGCGGGCTTGCGCAGCGCGCCGTCCCCGACACCGAAGGTCTTGCCCTCGAAGACGTTCTCCGCCTCCAGCAGCCGCGCATCGCTCGCCACGACCAGGCCGTGGCTCTTGGCGACCGGCGCCGCCGTCTCCTGCGCCCGCTCCAGCGGGGAGGAGACCACGTACGTGATGTCACGGTTCTGCAGGTGCTCGGCGACCCGCTCGGCCATCTCGCGGCCCAGCTCGGAGAGGTGGTAGCCGGAACGGCGCCCGTAGAGGACCCCGTCCGGGTTGTGCACCTCTCCGTGGCGCATCAGGTGGACGACGGTGATCTCGCTCATGCGGTGGCCTCCGGGGTGGCCTGCGCGGCGGCACGGGCGGCGGCGGGCAGCGCGGCCGCGATCCGCTCGACCGCCTGCTCGTCGTGGGCGGTGGAGACGAACCACGACTCGAACGCCGACGGCGGCAGGTAGACGCCCTGCGACAGCATCGAGTGGAAGAAGCCGTTGAAGCGGAAGGACTCCTGCTTCTTGGCGTCGTCGTAGTTCTTGACCTCGTCCTCGGTGAAGAAGACGGAGAACATGTTGGACGCGGTCTGCAGCCGGTGCGTGACGCCCTCCTTGGCGAGCGCGTCCGTGACCAGGCCCTGGATCTGCGCGGAGACCGCGTCGACCTTCTCGTACGCGGCCGCGTCGAGGAGCTGGAGCTGTGCGAGGCCGGCGGCCGTGGCGATCGGGTTACCGGAGAGCGTGCCCGCCTGGTAGACCGGGCCGGCCGGGGCCAGGTACCCCATCACGTCGGCGCGGCCACCGAACGCCGCGGCCGGGAAACCGCCGCCCATGACCTTGCCGAAGGTCATCAGGTCCGGCTTGACCCCGTCGACGCCGTACCAGCCGGCGCGGGAGGTGCGGAAACCCGTCATGACCTCGTCGGAGATGTAGAGCGCGCCGTTCTCCCGGCACACGTCCGCCAGACCCTGGTTGAAGCCGGGGGCCGGGGTCACCACACCCATGTTGCCGGGCGCGGCCTCGGTGATCACGCAGGCGATCTCGCCCGGGTGCGCGGCGAACGCCGCCCGCACCGCTTCGAGGTCGTTGTACGGCAGCACGATCGTGTCGCCGGCCTGCGCACCGGTCACCCCGGGCGTGTCCGGAAGCGCGAAGGTTGCCAAACCGGAACCGGCGGCGGCGAGCAGCGCGTCCACGTGGCCGTGATAGCAGCCCGCGAACTTCACGATCTTGGCCCGGCCGGTGAAGCCGCGCGCCAGCCGGATCGCCGACATGGTCGCCTCGGTGCCCGAAGACACCAGACGGACCTGCTCGACGGGTTCGATGCGCGCGACGATCTCCTCGGCGAGCGCGACCTCGCCCTCACCGGGCGTGCCGAAGGAGGTGCCGCGGGCGACGGCGGCCTGGATGGCCTCCACCACGGCCGGGTGGGCGTGGCCGAGAATCATCGGTCCCCACGAGCAGACCAGGTCGACGTACTCGCGGCCGTCGGCATCGGTCAGGTACGGACCGGTACCGGACACCATGAACCTGGGCGTTCCACCCACGGCGCGGAAGGCCCGCACGGGAGAGTTCACGCCGCCAGGCGTCACGAGGGACGCGCGGTCAAAGAGAGTCTGCGAGACTTTGGCTTCATACGGGTACGGGTAGCTCACACCAGCCATGGTCTCATCAGGCCGCGACTGACTTGCGGACGGGCGTTTCACCGCGCCGCCCCTGGGGAGGTCACTGCCATGATGATCAGGCTGCGTGGCGGAGGTCACGGGGCCGGGGCAGGCAAGACCAGTCGGGTGGAGATATGCAACGCGGTGGTGGACCGGGCGAGGGTACGGACGGCCTCGACCCGCAGCGCGCCCGCGAGGCCCGCGAAGCCCGCCGACGGGGCAAGCACCGGCGCCGGGCAGCTGACGCGGCCGAGCCGGTACCGGGGCCGCTGGATTCCCCCGACGCCGACGGCCTGCCCAAGGGTCGCGGCATGGGCGTGACGTACAAGTACTTCGGCGCGCCCGACGGCGCGACGGCCGCCCGCGTCCCGGTCACGATGCGACCGGAGGAGCTCGGCGGCGACGAGCTCGGCATGGGCGGCCTGTTCACCAAGATCAAGCCGGAGACGGTGGCCGCGATGGTCCTGACCGGTATCGAGGGCATACCGCTGCACAAGGTGCCCCCGCTGGAGCTCGTCGTCCTCCACCCCGACTACGCGGTGGTCAAGCTCCCGATGACCGTCGTCGACCCGCTGCGCGGCATCGGCGAGGAGTCGGTGGGCGCCGCGGCGTTCATCTGGTCCACGGTCCCCGACCGCGGCGGGCCCCGCGACGCCTTCAACGTGTACCAGCTGCTCCACGAGTGGCAGGACTTCAGCCACCGGCTGCACGAGGCGGGCCACCAGCCGTACTGCCTCGTCTGGCCCTGACCCGGCCCTGAAGCATCAGCCGACGGAAGCGGTCAGCGTCTTGAGGGCCCGCTCGCGCAGGGGCGTGATCCGGATGCGCGAGGCGGCGCCGTTGTGGACGGCGTTGGTGGCGATGACCACGTACCGGCCGGTGGCGGGAGCGAGGAACAGACTCGTACCGGTGAACCCGTGGTGGTAGGCCACGGCTCCACCGGCCCCCAGGATCCAGCCCAGGCCGCGCTGCAGGCCGGGCTCGACCTCCGTCTGGGGGATGAGGCTCGCAGTGAGCCACCGGCCGAGCGCGCTCTCGCGCCCCGCGAGCAGCCGCTCGGCGTACGTGGCGAGATCGGCGGCCGGCGCGAACACCCCGGCATGGCCGGCGACCCCGCCCAGCACGGCCGCGTTCTCGTCGTGGACGACACCCCAGATCCGGTCGTGGCCCTCGCACTGCTCGGTCGGCGCGACCCGCGGCGACTGCGCCACCGGGCCGTACGCGGTGCCGCCCATGCCCAGCTCGGCCCACAGGGCACCGGCCAGCTCGTCCAGCGGACGCCCGTGGACATGGGCGAGGGCGAGGCCGAGGAGGATGTACCCGCGGTTGACGTAGCGGTGCGTGCCCGGGAGGTTCTCCATGAGCTCCTGGCAGATCAACTCGTGCAGGGGGCGCGCGGTCAGGTCGTAGAGGTCGAGCCGGGTGGCCGCCCGCAGCCCGGCGGTGTGCGAGAGCAGCTGTCGCACGGTGGCCTCCGCGCTGGGCATCGTCCCGTCCATGGCCGGCAGGAACTCCCGTACGGGGCCGTCGAGCGCGAGCAGGCCCGCGTCCACGGCACGGCCGACGAGCGGCCAGGTCGCGGTGACCTTCGTCAGGGACGCGATGTCGTAGACGGTGTTCTCGTCGGGGGCCACCGGTCCGGTGAACGGGGAGACGACCCCGGCCGACAGGACGGCACGGTCCCCGGCCGCCGTACCGCACACGACGACGCCGCCCGGGGTGGCGCCGTCGGCGACGATCTCGCGCAGCACGTCGTGCAGTCCGCAGGTCTCGGCGGTCGTGAACGGTACGGCACGGTTCATCGGGTTCATCGGATTCATCGGGTTCATCGGGTTCGGCTGGCTCATCTGTGCCTCCGGCTCGGTGGTGGCCCCCGCTCTCACCACCCAGCGTGACCATGCCGTCCCGCGCCCGCCCGTAGCCGCGCCGGAAGCGATCACGGGCTAAGGCGTGCCCGCAGTGGCGGCCCGGCCCGCCGGAGGGATGTTCTGGTTGAGCCGGAACACGTTCCCCGGATCCCACTCGCCCTTCAGCGCCCGCAGCCGGTCCAGCTTCCGCTCCCGCGAGCCGTAGGCCTGCCGGATCCGCTGCTCGCCCTCGTCCATCAGGAAGTTCACGTACACACCCGCGTGGTACGGCTCCAGCGCCGACCAGAACTCCCGGACCCACCCGCACTCCTCGGCGAAGCCCTCCGCCGTGGGCCGGATCCCGTTGATGTTCAGCATGTGGCCGAGCCCGCGTCCACCCGCCGCCGTGTCGTCCTCCCCGACCCGGGCGACCGCGCCGCCCAGCTGGAACAGCGGGAACCCGCTCTGCGGCGAGACGATCCGCCCCGCGTACCGCGCCATCGTGTCCACGACCCCGTCGGCGAGCCGGTCGAGGCCACAGCCCCGGAAGTAGTACCACCAGCCGTGCGGGAACGACGCGTCGAACATCGCCTGGTGCGCCAGGTACGGCTTGGGCCGGCACAGATCGAGCAACGGCCGCCCGAACTCCCGCATCGGCCGCAACACTTCCCCACCGGCCTCCGCGTCCCCCACCCAGCAGGCGATCACCATCACCACCGGCCTGCCGTGCAGCTCCTGCGGGATCGCCGGGAGCGGAGGGGCCTTGCGGTGGACCACGATCGTCGTCAGCTCGTCCGGCACGTCCTCGATCCAGTCCCGGTAGAACCGCATCACCTGCGCCGACTCCTGCGCCGGCCACAGCACCGGGCCGGCCAGCACGGTCGGGCCGACCGGGTTCAGCCGGAACGTGAACTCCGTGACGACGCCGAAATTCCCGCCCGCCCCGCACATCCCCCAGAACAGCTCCGGCTCGTGCACCGCGCTCGCCGTCACCCGCTCCCCGGCCGCCGTGACCAGGTCCACCGACAACAACTGGTCCACGCTCAGCCCGTACTTGCGGCTCAGCCAGCCGATCCCGCCACCGAGGGTGAGCCCCGCCACCCCCGTGTGCGTCACGATCCCCGACGGCACCGCCAGCCCGAACGGCTGCGTCGCCGCGTCCAACTCGCCCAGCAGCACCCCCGCCTGGACCCGGACCGTACGGGCCTCGGGGTCCACCCGGACCTCCTTCATCGCCGACAGGTCGATCACCACGCCGCCGTCGCACACCGAATGCCCGGGAAAGCTGTGACCGCCGCTGCGCACCGCGACCGGCGCACCCGACTCCACCGCCCACTTCAGCGCCGCCACCACATCGGCCGAACCGGTACAGGGCGCGATCAGGGCGGGGCGCCGGTCGATCGCGCCGTTCCAGATCCGCCGGCGCTCCTCGTACGGGGCGTCCCCGACCCGCACCAGACTGCCCCGGAAGGAACGCGCCAGCTCGTGGTACGCGGAATCGTCCAGTCGAACCGGAGCCGGGGCCGGAGCCCCTCCCGCAACCGGCACAGTCGAAGCACCCATGGGTCGCTCCTCGCCACTTTCCACCGAGTCTTCCACCGCGCGTCCCAGCCGGCCAGCCGACGGGGTTCGCGCAGGTCAGCGCAGGATCCGCCCGGTTGCGGGGCCGCCGCGGCGGGCGCCTGCCCGGCCGGAGCAGGGGTGGCGGGGCGTCAACCCTGCGCCCCGCCTGCGCCCCGTGTCCGCCCCGCGGACGGCCCGTCGCCCCTCCGTTCAGGAGGTCGTCCGTTCAGGAGGTCGTCAGGATCAGGCGGCCGCGGGTGCCCGACTCCGCCAGGAGGGCGTGGGCCTTCGCCGCGTCCGCCAGGGCGATCGTCTGCGCGACCCGCAGGGTCAGGGCGCCCTCGTCCACCAGCCCCACCAGCTCCGCCAGGTGCGCGCCGTCCGCCGCGACCTCCTGCTCCACCACCCGGATCCCGCGCTCCGCGGCCGGGCCCGCGTGCGGCCGCAGGCCCACGTAGACCCCGCCGTCACGGACGAAGGCCAGCGCCGGCTCCCCGAGGACCGCCGCGTCGACGACCCCGTCCACCGGCTCGGCCGGAACCGAGCCCCGCGGGACGAACCCCGTCGCGCCCAGCGACCGTACGAACTCCTCGTCCGCCTCGCCCGCCAGGGCCGTCACCACCAGCCCCGCCCGCACCGCGAGCTGCACCGCGAGCCCGCCGACCACACCTGCGGCCCCGGTGATCAGCACCGAGGAGCCGGGGGCCAGCCCCAGCAGCCCCACCGCCCGGGCCGCGGTCAGCCCGCTCAGCGGGAGCGCCGCCGCGGCGACCGCGTCCACCGTGGCCGGGGCGGCAGCCACCGCCGAGACGTCGAGCACCGCGTACTGCGCATGCGTACCCAGCGGCTTGACCGGCCCGTAGTGCAGCCCGACGACCCGCTGCCCCACCGACCAACCGGTGACCCCCGCGCCGACAGCGTCGATCTCGCCCGCCACGTCCCAACCGAGCCCGAGCCGCTGCCCGGCACCACCGAAGACGCCCACGCGGACCGCCCCGTCCACCGGGTTGACCCCGGCCGCCGCGACCCGGACACGGACCTGGCCGGCCTCCGGCTGCGGGACCGGCACCTGCACGACCTCCACCTGCTCCGGCCCGCCGAAGCCGTTCACGACGACCGCCTGCATGGTCTCCACGGTCTGCACGTTCTCGCTCATGATGTCTCCCCGGTTTCCGGTTCGGTCTGGGTTTCGGTTTCGTTCGCTCTTTCCTGCTGAGCACTAACCTAGGGAGAGGTACTCTCCATTCGTAAGTACGCACTTCAGAGTGCGTACCCGACCCGGAAGTGGGGCACCCCATGGCCACCAGCACCGCCGCCGCCCGCCGCGAAGACGCCCGCTACGCCTACGACGCCTTCCTCAAGGAGTGCCCCACCAGCCAGCTCCTGGCCCGCATCAGCGACAAATGGGTCGGCCTGATCGTCGCCGCCCTCGCCCAGGCCGACGACGCCTCCATGCGCTACAGCGACCTCGGTCGCAAGATCCCCGGCGTCAGCCAGAAGATGCTCACCCAG
This sequence comes from Streptomyces sp. NBC_00597, assembly GCF_041431095.1. Classification (GTDB taxonomy): domain Bacteria; phylum Actinomycetota; class Actinomycetes; order Streptomycetales; family Streptomycetaceae; genus Streptomyces. The sequence continues at coordinate 5,313,028 of NZ_CP107757.1, read as the reverse complement.
ACCCTGCGCTCCCTCGAACGCGACGGCCTCGTCACCCGCACCGTCACCCCCACCGTCCCCGTCCGCGTCGACTACCGCCTCACCGGACTCGGCAGCAGCCTCGCCTGCCTCCTCACCTCGGTGAAGCAGTGGGCCGAGAACCACTTCGACGAGGTCAACGCCCACCGCACCACCTACGACGACACCACCGCGACCTCGTAATTCGGCCGCGCCACCCCGCCACCCAATGGCATGCTGACAGCGTGAACGGACCCGCCATTCAGCTCACCCTCGCCCCCGAACTACGCCTGTTCGCCCCGCCCAGCCGGCGCGCCGAACGCGTACCGACCGCCACCGACGGCGCCTCCAGCCTCGGCCACGTCGTCGAATCGGCCGGCGTCCCGCTCACCGAGGTCGGCCGGCTCCTCGTCGACGGCCACGAGGTGCCCGTCTCGTACGTGCCCCGCGCCGGGCAGAGCGTGGAAGTCCTCGGCGTCGAACGTCCCCAGCAGATCGAGGGCGCCCCGCTGCGCTTCCTCCTCGACGTCCACCTCGGCACCCTCGCCCGCCGCCTGCGCCTGCTCGGCGTCGACGCCGCCTACGAGAACGAAGACATCGGCGACCCCGCCCTCGCCACCCGCTCCGCGGCCGAACAGCGCGTCCTGCTCTCCCGCGACCGCGGACTGCTGCGCCGCCGCGAGCTGTTCGCCGGAGCGTACGTCTACAGCGACAACCCGGACGAGCAACTGCGCGACGTCCTCGGCCGGTTCGCCCCCGCACTCACGCCCTGGACCCGCTGCACCGCCTGCAACGGACCACTGCGGCAAGCCGACAAGGACAGCGTCGGCGACCGCCTCGAAAGCGGAACGCAGCGCTCGTACGACGTCTTCGCCCAGTGCACGGCGTGCGAACGCGTCTACTGGCGCGGCGCCCACCACGCCCGCCTGGAGCGGATCGTCAGCGAGGCCGTGGAGGAATTCGGCGGCGTGGCCACCCCGTAGGGCGGCCACGCCGTAGGACGAGGGTCAGAACGCGTACGAGTCGCCCGTGTCCAACGCCAGCACCGCGTGCTGGTTGTTGGACAGGTCCCGGTCGGACGCCCCGCCGTTCCACCACGTGTCGATCCGGACCATCACCTCCGGCACCGGCTCCTTCAGCGCCAGCAGCAGCCCGATGTGCCGGCCCCGCCCGTGCAGCGGCAGCGCGCCCGTCTCGCACACCAACTCGCGCAGCCCGGCCCGTACGCAGCCCTCCGCCAACTCCTGCCGGTCCGCGAGGTCCGCCGACAGCCGCACGCGCAGCGTCGCGTTCGCCAGCGCGGCCGGCCCCTCGTTCTGCGGCACCACCCACACCCGCAGCCGCCCCTGCTCCAGGGACACCCGCCCGTGGTACGCCACGTCCGCCTCGGGACCGCTGCGCGCGCTCCCGGAGACCCTCGGGATCCCGGACGCCCAGGACACCTCGGACGCCCCGGAGACCCCGGACGCCCTGGAGACCCCGGACCCGCCGGACACCCCGAGCACCAGCAGACCCGCCACCACCACACTCCGTACGGCACTACGGCGCACCGCCACCACCTCCACGCGCGGAGGCTAGCCAGCACCGCCCCCGACCGGTCGGACCATCACACGAACGAGGGCGAGCCCTCCCCCAACCGGCGGGCGGCGCCCCGGGCCCGCCTGCGTACGCTTCGAGCCATGCTGATCGCCCGCTCCGCCGCCCTGTTCGCCCTCGCCGCCCTCCTGGAGATCGGCGGCGCCTGGCTCGTCTGGCAGGGCGTGCGCGACCACAAGGGCTGGGCCTGGATCGGCGCCGGGGTCATCGCCCTCGGCCTCTACGGCTTCGTCGCCACCCTCCAGCCCCAGGGCGACTTCGCCCGCGTCCTCGCCGCGTACGGCGGCGTCTTCGTCGCCGGCTCCCTCCTCTGGGGCGTGGCCGCCGACGGCTACCGCCCCGACCGCTGGGACATCGCCGGAGCCCTCGTCTGCCTCGCCGGCACGGCCGTGATCATGTACGCCCCGCGCGGCCGCTGAGCCCCGCCTATGCTGGCGGGGATTCGCCCGTACGAACGACCGAACCGCCGAACGACCGAGGAGCCCGCACATGAGCACGGCCGCCACCAACCGGACCGCCGTAGTCACCGGCGCGAGCAGCGGCATCGGCGCGGCCACCGCCCGGCAGCTCGCCGACGCCGGCTACCACGTCGTCCTCACGGCCCGCCGCAAGGACCGCATCGAGGCCCTCGCCGCCGAGCTGACGGCAGCCGGCCACTCCGCCGCGGCCCACGCCCTCGACGTCACCGACCGCCCCGCCGTCGACGCCTTCGCGGCCTCCCTCGACCGCTGCGACGTCCTGGTCAACAACGCCGGCGGCGCCATCGGCGCCGAGCCCGTCGCCACCAGCGACCCCGCCGACTGGCGCACCATGTACGAGGTCAACGTCATCGGCACCCTCAACCTCACCCAGGCCCTCCTCCCCGCCCTCATCGCCTCCGGCGACGGCACCGTCGTGGTCCTGTCCTCCACCGCCGGCCACGCCACGTACGAGGGCGGCGCCGGCTACGTCGCCGCCAAGAACGGCGCCCGCGTGCTCGCCGAGACCCTCCGCCTGGAGATCGTCGGCCAGCCGGTCCGCGTCATCGAGATCGCCCCGGGCATGGTCAAGACCGAGGAGTTCGCCAAGACCCGCTTCCGCGGCGACGCGGAGAAGGCCGAGAAGGTCTACGCGGGCGTGGCCGCCCCCCTCACCGCCGATGACGTGGCCGACACCATCACCTGGGCCGTGACCCGCCCCAGCCACGTCAACATCGACCTCCTGGTGGTCCGCCCCCGCGCCCAGGCCTCGAACACCAAGGTCCACCGCGACCTGTAAGCGGCTACGGGACGAGCCCGGCCGCCTTGAGGTGCGGCACGAGGGCCGCCGGCTTCAACCCGGCGGCCTTCGCCGCACCCAGGGCCCGCTCCAGATCGGCCGCCAGCGTCGGCGTGAAGTGCAGCAGCACGATGTCCCCGGCCTTCAGCTGCGGGGTCGGTGGCGTCTCGGCCCAGGTCGTGAAGTCGTACGTCCACGTGACCAGCGCCTTCACCCCGCGCGCCTTGGCCGTGGCCCGCACCTCGTCGTTCACGGCCCCGTACGGAGGCCGCAGCAGCTTCGGCTCGCGCCCGTGCGACACGACGGGCGGCAACCCCACCCCTCCCCGAGTCCATCGGCATCACGCGCGAACTCCCCGGGACCGCCTCCTCGACGGCGACGAGGACTGATCCCACACGGAAGGGCCCGGACCGGGATCGGTCCGGGCCCTTCCAGTCCCCCGTAAACCGCACCCCGGGCTCAGCCCTTGATGCAGATGACCTGCTTGAGCTTGGCCACGACCTGGACGAGGTCCGTCTGCTGGTCGATGACCTGCTCGATCGACTTGTACGCGCCCGGGATCTCGTCGACCACGCCCGAGTCCTTGCGGCACTCCACGCCCTTGGTCTGCTCGGCCAGGTCCCGCGCCGAGAAGCGCTTCTTCGCGGCCGTCCGGCTCATCTTCCGGCCCGCTCCGTGAGACGCCGAGTTGAACGACTTCTCGTTCCCCAGCCCCTTCACGATGTACGAGCCCGTCCCCATGGAGCCCGGGATGATCCCGTAGTCACCGCTGCCGGCGCGGATCGCGCCCTTGCGGGTGACCAGCAGGTCCATGCCCTCGTACCGCTCCTCCGCCACGTAGTTGTGGTGGCAGCTGATCTCGCGGTCGAAGGACACCTTCGCCTTCCGGAACTCCTTGCGGAGGACCTCCTTGAACAGGCTCATCATCACGGCCCGGTTGTACTTGGCGTATTCCTGCGCCCAGAAGAGGTCGTTGCGGTACGCCTCCATCTCGGGCGTCGCCGCAAGGAACACCGCCAGGTCGCGGTCCACCAGACCCTGGTTGTGGTCCAGGCTCCGGGCCACACTGATGTGGTGCTCGGCGAGCTCGTTGCCGATGTTGCGGGAACCGGAGTGCAACATCAGCCAGACCGAACCTGACTGATCAAGGCAGAATTCGACAAAATGGTTGCCCGATCCGAGTGTTCCGATCTGCTTTGCGGCCCGTTCCCGACGGAATTTGACCGCATCCGCCAGGTGGTCGAACCGTTCCCACAGCCCCTCGTACCCCTCCACCGGAAACCCGTACAGCCGGTCCGGGTCCACCGGGTCGCGGTGCATGCCCGCGCCCACCGGGATGGCGCGCTCGATCTTGGAGCGGAGGCCCGACAGGTCCCCCGGGAGGTCGTTCGCCGTCAGGGACGTCTTCACCGCCGACATGCCGCAGCCGATGTCGACGCCCACCGCCGCCGGGCACACCGCGTCCTTCATCGCGATGACCGAGCCGACCGTGGCGCCCTTGCCGTAGTGGACGTCCGGCATGACCGCCAGGCCCTTGATCCACGGAAGCGTGGCGACGTTGTGCAGCTGCTGCATCGCGCCGGCCTCGACCGACGCCGGGTCGGTCCACATCCGGATCGGGACCTTCGCCCCCGGTACCTCTACATACGACATAACGCTTCAATCCCCCGCGAAACACAGAAAGTTCGTAATACGCAAAAAGCCTCGCTCATGGCCCCAAAACAGACAGGGGACCGGCGCCAGCACCAGCGTGTGCGATAGACATTGTGTTCATCCGCGTCCAAAGCGCGGCAACGCATTTTTCCTGACCGCCGGGCCGCCGGCCGGTCGAAGGGAGCCAGTGGACGTGCAGCGCAAGGCGGTACGGCGAGGTGTCCTGCCGGGCATCGCGATGCTCACCGCACTCATGGCCGGCGTGGCCGGCCTGACCGGGTGCACCAGCGGCAGTGGCGTCGGCTCCGACAGCGACTCCAAAGCGGGCGACAGCAGCCCCGCACCCGCACCCGCCGGCAAGTACCGCAGCCTGCCCGCGCCCTGCAAGGCCGCCGACGCCAAGCGCCTGCGCGCCATGCTCCCGACCGGGGACAGCCTCACCGACGAGCAGCGCGCGCAGCTGTACGCCGGCAGTGCGGACACCTCGTACGACGGCGACCGGCACGTCGGCTGCCGCTGGACCGCGCAGACGCCCCAGGAGACCCGGCTGCTGTCGGTGGGCTTCGAGCGCGTGGTGTCGTACGACCGGACGCTCATGAGCGACGACGACAAGGCGCGGCAGGTGTACGTGCGCCGGCTGACGGACGCGCACCTGCCGTTCCCCGGCCCCACGACGAGCCCCACGCCGAGCCCCGCGACCAGCGCCGCGACCGGTCCTGCGGCCAGCCCCGGCACCCCTGCGCCCGCCGGCCCTCCCCCGGCCGCCGGGCAGTCTCCGTCCCCGGCCGGCAGCAGCCCCACCGCCCCGCCGCCCGAGCTCGGGTCGCGCGTTCTCGAAGGCCTCGGTACCGAGGCCTACATCGAGGACAAGCTGAGCGCGGCCGGTGCCAGCGCGGCGCAGGCGCGGACCGTGCGGATTGTGTTCCGCACCTCGAATGTGATCGTCACGGTCGAGTACAGCGTGCAGCCCGCGCTGCCCGGTACGGTTCCTTCGAGCCCCGAAACACAAGACAAGGCACGGCAGTTGGCGCAAGCACTCGTCGAGCGGTTCAACGAGTGAGAGAGGGCGCGGGGGGCTCGGCGTGACGGCGCGCACAGCAGGCGCGCGCCGGGTCGGGCTACCGTTGCTCGGGTCCCGCGCCCGCACCGCGTCCACAGAACGCGCCCCACAACGTACTGAAGGAACCATGCACCGATCAGCCTCGCGCCTCACTCGCGTTCTCGCTTGCGCAGCCGTCCCGGTGATCCTCACCGTCGCCGGCTGCTCGTCCGATTCGGGCAAGACCTCCGGTTCGGGCGGCGACAAGAAGCCCGGCGCGTCCTCGTCCTCCGCCAAGCCGAGCGGCAAGGCGTCGGCTCCCCTGGAGAAGGCGGCGTTCGCGACGCTGCCCGACCCGTGCAAGGCGATCCAGACGGCGACCGTCGGCACCCTCGTCCCCGAGGCGAAGGACAAGAACGGCACCGCGACCAAGTCGAACGACTTGACCACCCGTGCCAGCTGCTCCTGGAACGGCCTGGACGAGGACGGCCTGAAGGGCTCGCAGTACCGCTGGCTGTCGATCTCCACGGTCCGCTACGAGTCGCACGCCTCGCTCGGCAGCGCGAACAAGCGCGCCGAGGACCAGTACACCAAGCAGGTCGAGGCCGCGAAGGCGTCCGAGGGCGCGCACGACGTGAAGGTCGAGCAGGCCGGCGGCATCGGCGACCAGGCGACCTCGGTCGTGTACGGCGTGAAGAAGGACGTCGACTTCTTCAACACGACGATCGTGGCGCGCACGCAGAACGTGGTGGTCACGCTCGACTACAACGGTGCGGCGTACGAGGGTGCGGGCGCTCCGGATCAGGCCAAGCTGCTCCAGGACGCGATCGCCGCCGCGAAGGAGGCGGTGGCCTCGGTCGCCACCGCCAACGAGCAGCAGAAGCAGCCTGAGCAGCAGGCTTCTCCCTCCGCGCAGTAGGTCCCGGCGGGTCGGGGTGGCTTAACGGGAGGCTGACATTCAGTCACCTGTGCAGTCACCCGTACGCTGTGCCTGCCGTAGCTCGACAAGGGGAGGGGATCGCGGGTGGCCGCGATGCAGCTGACTCGTACGCACCGGATACTCATCGGCGTCGTGGTCGCAGGAGCCGTGGTCATCGCGGGGATCGGTTTCGCCGGTTCGTACGCCGCGGTGCGCGCGCTCGCCCTGCAGAAGGGCTTCGGGAACTTCTCGCTGGTGTTCCCGATAGGCATCGACATGGGCATCTGCGTGCTGCTGGCGCTGGACCTGCTGCTGACGTGGATCCGGATCCCGTTCCCGTTGCTGCGCCAGACGGCGTGGCTGCTGACCGCGGCGACGATCGCGTTCAACGGTGCGGCGGCCTGGCCGGACCCGCTGGGCGTGGGCATGCACGCGGTGATCCCGATCCTGTTCGTGGTCACGGTGGAGGCGGCCCGGCACGCGGTGGGCCGGATCGCGGACATCACCGCGGACCGGCACATGGAGGGTGTGCGGATCACCCGCTGGTTGCTCTCCCCCCTTCCCACCTTCAAGCTGTGGCGCCGGATGAAGCTGTGGGAGCTGCGGTCGTACGAGCAGGCCGTGGGCATGGAGCAGGACCGGCTGATCTACCAGGCTCGGCTGCAGGCCCGGTACGGGCGGGCATGGCGGCGCAAGGCCCCGGTGGAGGCGCTGATGCCACTGCGGCTGGCCCGGATCGGTGTTCCGCTGGCGCAGACGGCGCCGGAGGGGTTGGCTGCGGCGGGCATCGACCCGGTGCTGCTGCCTCCGGCGGCCGCGGCGGTCGCGGGGGCGTCGGCTCCGGCCCTGGAGGCGGGCACCGCCGGGCAGGCGGGCACGCCCCAGGCGTCGGCCGCTGCCCGGGGCGCGCAGGCTCCGCAGTCCCCGCAGGCTCCGTTCGAAGGCCAGGCCCAGGTTCCGGCCCAGGCCGCTGCCCCCGTCGCCGCGGCCGTCGCCGCCGGTCACCCCGCCCCGCCGCCGTTCGCGGTGGATCCGACGGCCATGCCCGCGGCCCACGACAGCGCCTGGTTCGCCGCGCCGTTGGCCCCTCAGGCCGCGTACGAGGGCGGTTACAACCCGCAGTACGTCGAGGGCCTGGAGCCGACCCCGGTGATGCCCCCGACCGGCCCGGAGGAGTCGCAGGAGCAGGTTCCCGGCCAGCAGGAGCTGCCGATCCCGGCGGCGCGCGAGGACGGGCTCGCGGACGGGTTCGCGGACGGGTCCGTGGACGAGGCGAAGTTCACGGAGGCGGCGTACGAGGTCTTCCGGGCGTACATCGAGGAGAACGGCAAGGTGCCGAGCCCCGAGCAGATCGACATATACCTCTCGGACCGGCACGGGATAACGCACCCGCTCGCCTTCCGGACGATCAGCCGGCTGATGCCGGAGCTCAAGCAGCGCTACCAGCGCGACCTGGAGAACGAGCACATCTCCTAGCCGTCGCGCCGACGGTACGCGCAAGGGCCCGCACCCCCGAGGGGTGCGGGCCCTTGCGCATGGCGTCAGGCCGCGAGCAGCTTGCGGACCCGGTCCGCCCCGACCGCCAGGAGCAGCGTGGGCAGGCGCGGCCCGGTCTCCCGGGTCACGAGCAGGCGGTACAGCAGCGCGAAGAAGGTGCGCTGGGCGACCTTGAGCTCGGGCGTGGGCTTGGCGTCGGGCTCCAGGCCGGCCATGACCTTCGGGACGCCGTAGACGAGCGTGGTGAGCCCGTCGAGCGACCAGTGCGAGTCGAGGCCGTCGACGAGCAGGCGCAGCGACTCGCGGCCCTCGTCGTCCAGGGAGGACAGGAGCTCGGTGTCGGGCTCCTCGCGCACGAGGGTCCGCTGGTCGGCCGGGACCTGGGTGGTGATCCAGTTCTCGGCGCGGTCCAGGCGCGGCCGTACCTCGTCGAGGGAGGTCAGCGGCTGCGACGGGTCCAGGTCGGTCAGGATGCGCAGGGTCTGCTCGTCGTGGCCGGCGGTGATGTCGACGACGGAGGCGAGCGTCCGGTACGGCAGCGGGCGCGGGGTGCGCGGCAGCTCGTGCGAGGCGACGCGTACGGCGCGGGTGTGCGCGGCGGCGTCGGCGGGGAGCACGGAGCCGTCGGCGACCTTCGCCTCCAGCTTGTCCCACTCGTCGTAGAGGCGCTGGATCTCCTGGTCGAAGGCGATCTTGAAGGACTGGTTGGGCTTGCGGCGGGCGTACAGCCAGCGCAGCAGCTGCGGCTCCATGATCTTCAGCGCGTCGGCCGGGGTCGGGACCCCGCCCTTCGACGAGGACATCTTGGCCATGCCGCTGATGCCGACGAACGCGTACATCGGTCCGATCGGCTGCTCGGCACCGAAGAGGTGCACGATCTGCCCGCCGACCTGGAAGGACGAGCCCGGCGAGGAGTGGTCGACGCCGGAGGGCTCGAAGATCACGCCCTCGTACGCCCAGCGCATCGGCCAGTCGACCTTCCAGACCAGCTTGCCGCGGTTGAACTCCGACAGCTTGACGGTCTCGCCGAATTCGCACTCGGTGCAGACGTAGTCCAGCTGCGTGGTCTCGTCGTTGTAGGAGACGACCTTGGTGAAGTCCTTGTTGCACGCCCCGCAGTACGGCTTGTACGGGAAGTACTCCGAGCCGTCGGCGCTGCCGTCGTCCTCGTTCGCCGCGCCGGAGCCCTCGGCGGCCTCCAGCTCGGCGTCGTCGACCGGCTTCTGCTGGGGCTTCTTGCCGCCCGGCTTCTGCTTCGTGCGGTACTGGGCCAGGACGGCGTCGATGTCGCCGCGGTGCTTCATCGCGTGCAGGATCTGCTCGCGGTAGGTGCCGGCCAGGTACTGCTCGGTCTGGCTGATCGGGTCGTACTCGACGCCCAGCTCGGCCAGCGCCTCGACCATGGCGGCCTTGAAGTGCTCGGCCCAGTTCGCGTACGCGGAACCCTCGGGGGCGGGCACGGCGGTCAGCGGGCGGCCGATGTGCTGGGCGTGGGACTCCTCGGTGACGCCGGGGATGCCCTTGGGCACCTTCCGGTACCGGTCGTAGTCGTCCCAGGAGATCACGTGCCGGACCTCGAAGCCGCGGCGGCGGATCTCGTCGGCGACCAGGTGCGGGGTCATGACCTCGCGGAGGTTGCCGAGGTGGATCGGGCCGGAGGGGGAGAGTCCGGACGCGACGACGACAGGTTTGCCGGGTGCTCGGCGCTCCGCCTCGGCGATGACCTCGTCCGCGAAACGGGAGACCCAGTCGGTCTCGGTGCTGCTCTGAGCCACGACACGTCCTTCTATCTCGAATGCTGTTCAGCCATTCTCCCAGACGGAGCGGGCCGCTCCGGGGTTGCTTCCGCCCGTGGCCGTCCCGCTCGATATCCCGCGAAGCGAAGGGGCCTCACGTGGGATACTCGGCACTTGTCGGAACAACCAAGTGCACCCACCAGCACGACCTCACAGGAACGGCAGCTCATGGCCTCGGTCCCTTCCCTCGCTTCTTCCGTCAATCAGCGCGTCGCGGACGCCCTCGCCTCGGCCCTGCCGGAGGCCGGTGGCGCCGACCCGCTGCTGCGACGAAGCGACCGGGCCGACTTCCAGGCCAACGGCATCCTGGCGCTCGCGAAGAAGGCCAAGGCCAACCCGCGCGAGCTGGCGACGACCGTGGTCGACTCCCTCCCCGCAGGTGACCTGATCAAGGAGATCGAGGTCTCGGGCCCCGGCTTCCTCAACATCACGGTTTCCGACCGGGCGATCATCGAGACCCTCGCCGCGCGCGCCGGCGACGACCGCCTCGGTGTCCCGTACGCCGCGAACGCCGGCACGACGGTGATCGACTACGCGCAGCCGAACGTCGCGAAGGAGATGCACGTCGGCCACCTGCGGTCCGCGGTCATCGGCGCGGCGATGGTCGAGATCCTGGAGTTCACGGGCGAGACGGTGGTCCGGCGCCACCACATCGGCGACTGGGGCACCCAGTTCGGCATGCTCATCCAGTACCTCCTGGAGCACCCGCACGAGCTGGACCACAAGTCGGAGCAGGAGGTCTCCGGCGAGGAGGCCATGTCCAACCTGAACCGCCTCTACAAGGCGTCGCGGGCGCTCTTCGACTCCGACGAGGAGTTCAAGACCAGGGCGCGGGCCCGGGTCGTGGACCTCCAGGCGGGCGAGGCGCAGACCCTCGCGCTGTGGCAGCGGTTCGTCGACGAGTCGAAGATCTACTTCTACTCCGTCTTCGACAAGCTGGACATGGACATCCAGGACCCGGACGTCGTCGGCGAGTCCGGCTACAACGACATGCTCGTCGAGACGTGCAAGCTGCTGGAGGAGTCGGGCGTCGCCGTCCGCTCCAACGGCGCGCTGTGCGTGTTCTTCGACGAGTACAAGGGCCCGGACGGCAACCCGACCCCGCTGATCGTCCAGAAGTCGGACGGCGGCTTCGGCTACGCCGCGACCGACCTGTCGGCGATCCGCGACCGCGTCGGCAACCTGAAGGCCGACACCCTGATCTACGTGGTCGACGCCCGCCAGTCGCTGCACTTCAAGATGGTCTTCGAGACGGCCCGCCGCGCGGGCTGGCTGAACGACGAGGTCAAGGCCGTACAGCTGGCCTTCGGCACGGTCCTCGGCAAGGACGGCAAGCCGTTCAAGACCCGTGAGGGCGAGACGGTCCGGCTGGTGGACCTCCTCGACGAGGCGGTCGACCGGGCGACGGCCGTCGTCCGCGAGAAGGCGGAGAAGGTCGGCCTGTCGGAGGAGGAGATCGTCGAGAACGGCCGGTACGTCGGCATCGGCGCGGTCAAGTACGCGGACCTGTCGACCTCCGCCGCGCGCGACTACAAGTTCGACCTGGACCAGATGGTCTCGCTGAACGGCGACACGTCCGTGTACCTCCAGTACGCGTACGCCCGGATCAAGTCGATCCTGCGCCGCGCCGGGGACCGCGAGGCGGTCGCGCACCCGGAGCTGGAGCTGGCGCCGGCCGAGCGCGCGCTGGGCCTGCACCTGGACCAGTTCGGCGAGCTGATCGCCGAGGCGGCCGCCGAGCACGCCCCGCACAAGCTGGCCGCGTACCTGTACCAGCTGTCCTCGCTGTTCACGACGTTCTACGACCAGTGCCCGGTCGTGAAGCCGGAGCCGGAGCTCGTCGTCGGCGAGAACCGCCTGTTCCTGTGCGACCTGACCGCCCGGACGCTCTCGAAGGGCATGTCCCTCCTGGGCATCCGCACCCCCGAGCGCCTCTGACGGCTCCCGCCCCGCCGATGTGACGAGGCGCACAGGGAACGTTCTCCCCGTGCGCCTCCTCTTCGTCGTGTTGGTTTCCGACACCGAGGGGGCACTCATGAGGGACACATCGCGGCGCCGGGCGGGGATCGCCGTGGGGACGCTGCTGGCCGTGGACGGGCTGGCGCACCTGTACTGGGCCACCGGGCGGACCTGGCCCGCGGCGAGCGAGCGCGGCCTGTCCCTCGCCGTCCTCGGCGCGGAGGTCTCCTTCGCCCCGCCCGTCGTCCTGCCGCTCGCGGCGCTCACCCTCACGGGTGCCGGGGCCGTCCTGGCGCACGCCCACGGCCGCGGCGGGCGCGTCACGCGGGCGCTCACCGGCGCCGTCGCGGCCGGGCTGGCCGTACGGGGCGTCGCCGGCCTGGGGTGGGCCGCCGGACTCCTCGACAGCCCGGCCGGCCCCTTCTACGGGCTGAACCTGTTCCTCTACACGCCCGCCTGCCTCGGCTTCGGTTGGGCCGCCACCCGGTTGGCCCGCGCCCGGTGACCCCCGCCGAACACGACCGCGGCGTCACGCTCGCCCGGGCCGCCCTCGCCGGCAACACCCTGGCGATGCACGACCTGCTCGACCACCTCACCCCGTACATCGGCCGCATCTGCACCCCCATCGCCCTCGCTGACGGCCCCGACGCCTGCCAGGAGGCCCTGGTGGCGGTCTTCCGTGCGCTGCGGTCGCTGCGCGATCCGCAGACCCTGTACGGCTGGGTCCGCGCCATCGCGGTCCGTGAGGCCGTCCGCACCGCCCGCCGCGCGGCCCGCGCCCGCCCCGCCGAACTGGCCGACCTCCCCGGCACCGGCGACCCCGAGCTCGCCGCCGACATCGACGACGTCCTGGCCCGCCTCTCGCCCGACCACCGGGCCGTCCTGGTGCTGCGGGACGTGGAGGGCCTCGACGAGGAATCCGCGGCAGCCCTCCTCGGCGTCCCGCCGGGCACCGCCAAGTCCCGGCTGCACCGGGCCCGTACGAGCTTCCGAAGGGCGTGGTCCGCATGACGCACGACGCGTACGCGATCGACGAGGTGAACCGCCTGCGGGTCATGGCGGCCGGAGTCTGGGGCGCCCGCGTGGTCGAACGGGTCCTCCCCGCACCGCTGGACGCCGTCTGGACGGTGATGGGGGACCTGGAGGGCGAGTTCGGCCGCTTCCAGCCGGACATGCGCAGCGTCCGCGTCCTACGGGTCACCGGCGACCGGGTGGAGGCCCTGGCCCGCAGCAAGTACGGCTTCCGCGCCCACTTCCGCGGAGTCCTGCGCCCGGGCTGGTGCTGGCTGCAGAGCCGCTTCCTGATCATCGGCATGGCCGCCGCCCCCGACCCCGCGGGCGGCACCCGCGTGGCCCTGACGGGCGGCCTGCGCATCCCGTCCCGCGCCGCACTCGTCCCGTTCGGCGCGTCCGCGGAACTGACCCGCGCCATGACCCGCCTGCAGGCCCGCACGGACCACCGGACCCGGCAGGACCGCCCCCCGGCCCCGTGACCCGCCCCGGTCATCACCGCCGGACGGCCGTGAGGGACTCGAAAGTCCCTCACGGCCGTTCGTGGGTCAGCGGCTGAGCGGGTAGGAGTGCCGACCCGTGGCCTCGTCGATCTCCGAGTGGGCCTTCTGCAACATCTGGGACGCGAGATCCATCAGCGCACGAGCGCCTGCGATCTCTTCCCCGACCCGCAGCTGCTCCGGGTCGGAGGGGTGACGCATGGCGTAGCCGTGCGCCCTCATCTCGGAGCCGTCGCCGAGTCTGACCATGGCCGCCGCGCTGGTGCGATGGCCTTCCTCGGTGAATTCGAGCTCCACGTGCCACCCGACGAGTGTGGGCATGGTGCATCACCTCCAGGGGGTCACCCTTCACTCCAGGGTGCGCCAGGGGTGCGGGGAACGCGAGCGGGGGCGGGGCGCGGCGGCCGTCCGTGGCCGGGCACGAGCCGGACCGAAGATTTTTTCGGCGGGCTGTCACACACGTGCGGCGCGGCGGGTCATGAGGGTGAAGAGCGCAACGAAGCCGCCCGATGAGGAGCATCCGATGTCCACCACCACCACCGTCGTCACCATCGTCGCCGCCGTCATGTCGGGCTTCTCGGGTGCGTCGGTCTTCCTCCGCGCCAAGTACGTAGTCGAGCCGCTGGCCGCCTACGGGGTCCCCCGGTCGTGGTGGAACCTGCTGGGCGCGGCGAAGGCCGCGGGCGGCATCGGCCTCCTCGTCGGGTTCTTCGTCCCGGTGATCGGCCTGCTCGCCGCCGTCGGCCTCGTCCTGTACTTCACCGGAGCCGTGATCGCCGTTCTGCGGGCGCGGGCCTACGGGCACGCCCCCTTCCCCCTCGTCTACATGGCCCCCGTGGTCGCCGCCCTGGCGCTCGGCTTCCCCGCCTGACCCGGCCTGGCCGCCGCAGGGCCCGCCCCACCGCCGTGGGAGCGGGCCCTGCGGCCGGACCCCCGCCGCCGCCCCGGCCCCCACCCCGAGCACGGCACCCCACCCCGCCTGAGTACCCGCACTCATGTGCCGCTTCGGTCAGCGCAGTTGACTGTGGTCATGGATCAGCACCAGGACCACGACCAGGACACCTCGCACGACCGGCGGGCGTTCGTCGCGCCGCTCGTCTCCACCCTGCTGACGCTGCCGATGGCCCTCGTCGCGTTCTTCTTCGTCGGGCTGTCCCCCATGGCCTGCGACTCCTGCGGGGACGCGGCGAGCGACCGGTTCGACGCCTCGTACGACATCGCCTTCCCCGTCTTCACCACCGGCCTGCTGCTCGCCCTGGCCGTGCTGGTGATCTGCTGGGCGCTGCCACGGCAGCGGCGGAACTCCGCCCGCCGCATCGGGTTCGCGCTGCTCGCCCCCGCCGCCGTCGTCCTGGACTGCATCGTGTTCACCGGCATCGTCGACTGGCCTTGAGCCGCGGGGTCGTTGCCGACCGGTCGCGCCGCGCCGGGCCGCGCCGGATCCGGTCCGGTCCGGTCCGGTCCGGTCCACAAAGTGACGGACCGCCGGCCCGCTCCGTGAGCCCGCGCCCCGGCCCCGCCTACGCTGCCCCGCATGGGCAGAGCGGGGCGAGCGGGGCCGAGGTGGTGGCGCGCCTGGCGGCGGGTCTGGCGGGCCGGACCTCCCTCCGGGTCCGACCGACCCTGGCCCCTGCGCTGAAGCGCCGGCTCAGCGCGCTTCGCGCAGCCAGCCCGCGACTTCGGTGGCCCAGTACGTGAGGATCGTGTCCGCGCCGGCCCGCTTGATGCCGAGCAGGGTTTCCAGGATGGCGCGGTCGCGCTCGATCCAGCCCTTCTCCGCCGCCGCCTCGACCATCGCGAACTCGCCGCTGATCTGGTACGCGGCCACCGGGACGTCCACCGCCTGCGCGACCCGGTACAGGATGTCCAGGTACGGGCCGGCCGGCTTGACCATCACCATGTCCGCGCCCTCCTCCAGGTCGAGCGCCAGCTCCCGCAGGGACTCCCGGGCGTTCGCCGGGTCCTGCTGGTACGTCTTGCGGTCGCCCTGGAGCGACGAGGCGACGGCCTCGCGGAACGGGCCGTAGAACGCCGACGAGTACTTCGCGGTGTAGGCGAGGATCGAGACGTCCTCGTGCCCGGTCTCGTCGAGCGCGTCGCGGACGACGCCGACCTGGCCGTCCATCATGCCGCTCGGGCCGACCACGTGGACGCCCGCGTCGGCCTGGACCTGGGCCATCTCGGCGTACCGCTCCAGCGTGGCGTCGTTGTCGACGCGCCCGTTCTCGTCCAGCACACCGCAGTGGCCGTGGTCCGTGTACTCGTCCAGGCACAGGTCGGACATGATCACCAGATCGTCGCCCACCTCCGCCTTCACGTCGCGGATCGCGAGCTGGAGGATGCCGTCCGGCTCGGTGCCCGCCGTGCCCAGCGCGTCCTTGTTCTCGTCGGCCGGAACACCGAACAGCATGATCCCCGCAACGCCCGCTTCCACCGCCTCCACCGCAGCCTTGCGCAGCGTGTCGCGGGTGTGCTGGACCACGCCCGGCATCGCCGAGATGGCCAGGGGCTCGCTGATGCCCTCCCGTACGAACGCCGGGAGGATCAGGTCCGAGGGGTGCAGCCGGTTCTCCGCGACCATCCGCCGCATCGCCGGGGTGGTGCGCAGCCGGCGGGGCCGCGAGCCGGGGAAGGATCCGTACGCGCTCATACTCAGTCGCCTCTTCGAGCTTCGAGAACAGTCGGGATCCAGCGTAGGCCGTGCCCCCGGCCGCTCCGGGCCGGGCCCGCCGTGCACGGAACCGGGGACGGGTACGAGGCGGAGCCGGAACGGCACAGGGCCCGGACGCGGCTGCGTCCGGGCCCTGGTCAGGCTCTGCCCACCGGTCAGGTCGTACGGCGCCGGCGTGCGCCCGGGCGGCGTTCGCTCGGGCGGGACACCGACTCGCCCGCCTCCTTGGCCGCGTCGCGGCGCGCCGCGCCGTACTCGGCCAGCGCCTCGGCCAACTTGCTGACGCTCGGCTCCGGCGACAGGACGTCGACCCGCAGGCCGTGTTCCTCCGCCGTCTTGGCGGTGGCCGGCCCGATGCAGGCGATGACGGTCACGTTGTGCGGCTTGCCGGCGATGCCGACGAGGTTGCGCACCGTCGAGGACGACGTGAAGAGAACGGCGTCGAAGCCGCCGCCCTTGATCGCCTCGCGCGTGTCGGCCGGCGGCGGCGACGCGCGCACGGTCCGGTAGGCGGTGACGTCGTCGACCTCCCACCCGAGCTCTATCAGGCCCGCGACCAACGTCTCGGTCGCGATGTCGGCGCGCGGCAGGAAGACGCGGTCGATCGGGTCGAAGACCGGGTCGTACGGCGGCCAGTCCTCCAGCAGTCCGGCCGCGGACTGCTCGCCGCTCGGCACCAGGTCCGGCTTGACGCCGAACTCGACGAGCGCGGCGGCGGTCTGCTCGCCGACGGCTGCGACCTTGATGCCCGCGAAGGCCCGGGCGTCGAGCCCGTACTCCTCGAACTTCTCGCGGACGGCCTTGACCGCGTTGACGCTGGTGAAGGCGATCCACTCGTAGCGGCCCGTCACCAGGCCCTTGACCGCGCGCTCCATCTGCTGCGGGGTGCGCGGCGGCTCCACGGCGATGGTCGGCACCTCGTGCGGCACCGCGCCGTACGAACGCAGTTGGTCGGAGAGCGAAGCGGCCTGCTCCTTCGTACGCGGTACGAGGACCCGCCAGCCGAACAGCGGCTTCGACTCGAACCAGGCCAGCTCCTCGCGCCGCGCGGCGGCGCCCCGCTCACCGACCACGGCTATGACCGGCCGGGCGCCCTCGGGCGACGGGAGCACCTTGCCCTGCTTGAAGACCTGGGCGATGGTCCCGAGGGTGGCGTTCCAGGTCCGCTGGCGCGTCGTCGTACCGGCGACGGTCACCGTGAGCGGGGTGTCGGGCTTACGCCCGGCGGACACCAGCTCGGCGGCAGCGCTCGCCACGGTCTCCAGCGTCGCGGACACGACGAGGGTGCCGTCGCTGGCGCCGACCTCGCTCCAGCAGCGCGCGGAGGCGTTGCGCGCGTCGACGAAGCGCACGTCCGTGCCTTCGTCGCCCCGGCCGCCGCGAAGCGGTACACCGGCGTACGCGGGCACGCCGACGGCGGTCGCGACCCCGGGGACCACCTCGAAGGGGATCCCGCCGGTGGCGCAGGCGAGCATCTCCTCGGCCGCGTCGCCGTCGAGTCCGGGGTCGCCGGTGACGGCACGGACGACCCGCCTGCCGGAGCGCGCGGCCTCCATGACAAGATTGGCCGCGTCCCGGATCACCGGGACACCGGCGGCTGCTGACACTTCGTCAGCAATCGTCAGCTGCGGCGTGTCCACTCCCGCGCGCGCATGCGTGCGTACGACCTCAAGAACCTCGGGCTCCGCGATCAGTACGTCCGCGGCCGCGAGCGCCTCGACGGCGCGGAGCGTCAGCAGACCCGGGTCACCGGGGCCGGCACCGAGGAAGGTGACGTGCCCGTGGGCGGCGACGACCGGACAAGCGGAGGTGGTCGGACGTGAGGGGTTCAAAGCGATCGCTCCCCCATCAGACCGGCCGCGCCCTTGGCCAGCATCTCGTCCGCGAGTTCGCGGCCGAGCGCCATGGCCTCGTCATACGACTGGGGCACGGGACCGGTGGTGGACAGCTGCACCAGCGTCGAGCCGTCGAGGGTTCCGACGACGCCGCGCAGGCGCATTTCATTGACAACCTGGCCGTCGGCCAGCAGATCGGCGAGCGCACCCACAGGTGCGCTACAACCGGCCTCCAGGGCGGCGAGCAGGGAACGCTCGGCGGTCACGGCGGCCCGGGTGTGCGGGTCGTCGAGCTTGCCGAGCGAAGCGATGAGCTCCGCGTCGGACGCGAGGCACTCCACGGCCAGGGCACCCTGGCCCGGAGCCGGCAGCACGCAGTCCACGGACAGCAGGTCGGTGGCTTCGTCACCGCGGCCGATCCGGTTGAGCCCGGCGGCGGCGAGGACGACGGCATCCAGCTCGCCGTCGCGCACGAAACCGATCCGGGTGTCGACGTTCCCCCGGATGGCGACGGTCTCGATGCGCTTGCCGAGGCTGCGCGCGTAGTGGTTCAGCTGCGCCGTGCGGCGCGGCGAACCGGTACCGATGCGGGCGCCGTCGGGCAGCTGCTCGAAGGTCAGGCCGTCGCGGGCGACGAGCGCGTCGCGCGGGTCCTCGCGCAACGGCATGGCCGCGATCACGAGCTCCTCGGGCTGCGCGGTCGGCAGGTCCTTCAGCGAGTGGACGGCGAAGTCCACCTCGCCGCGCAGCAGCGCGTCGCGCAGCGCGGTGACGAACACGCCGGTGCCGCCGATCTGCGCGAGGTGCTCGCGCGACACGTCACCGTAGGTCGTGATCTCCACGAGCTCGACGGGCCGGCCGGTGATCGCCCGTACCGCGTCGGCGACATGGCCGGACTGGGACATGGCCAGCTTGCTTCGCCGCGTGCCGAGCCGGAGGGGCTGGTCGAGACGTGGATTCATGATGCCCGTCCTGAGTCGTCGTTCTTGTCAGCCTTGTCGGCCTGTCCCGCCTGATCGACCTGTCCGGCCTGACCGGCCGCGTCGGCCCGGCTGACGGAGGCCACCGTCTGCGGGTCGAGGTCGAAGAGTTCGCGCAGCGCCTCGGCGTACCCGGCGCCGCCGGGCTCGCTGGCGAGCTGCTTGACGCGCACGGTCGGCGCGTGGAGGAGCTTGTCGACGACACGGCGCACGGTCTGGGTGACCTCGGCCCGCTGTCGTTCGTCCAAGTCCGGGAGCCGCCCGTCGAGCCGTGCCACTTCCATGGCCACGACCTCGGCGGCCATCGCCCGCAGGGCGACGACGGTCGGCGTGATGTGCGCGGCGCGCTGAGCGGCCCCGAAGGCGGCGACCTCTTCGGCGACGATCCCGCGTACGGCGTCCACGTCGGCCGCCATCGGCGCGTCGGCCGAAGCCTCGGCGAGCGATTCGATGTCGACGAGCCGCACGCCCGGGATGCGGTGCACGGCGGCGTCGATGTCGCGCGGCATGGCCAGGTCCAGCAGGGCCAGCCGTACCGGCGCCACGTCGACCTGGCTGCGGGCGCCCTTGCGGGGCTGCCGCTGTGCGGCCGCTTCACCTTGGTCGGCCCATGTGCCGTGCAGTTCGAGGGAGTTGGCGTCGACTCCGGTGAGGGCGGCCCGTCCGTCGCCGGCCGGCACGTCGACGGGGCACCCGTCGCGGTCCGCCCCGGGCGTGATGGTCCGCGCCACGCCCCCGTCGGCGAGGCGCACCCCGGCCTCGGCCGCGGCGACGAGCCGGGCCAGGACGTCGGCGTCGGCCGGGCCCAGTCCGGCGCCTGCCGGCTTCGCGGGCGCCGGCGGCGCAGGGGCCGGGAGCACGGCGGGGGCAAGGGGCGCCAGGCCCGAGGGGCCCTGCGCCAGGGCCGCGGCCACGTCGTCGCCGGTCAGCACCAGCCCGGTGGCCCCCGTGCAGGACACGACGATGTCGACTCGTGTCAGCTCGTCGACCACCGAGGCCATCGGAACGGCGCGCGCGGCCACCCCAGTGCCTGAGGCAACCAGAATTTCGGCCAAACGGTCCGCCCGCTCGGCGGTGCGGTTCGCCACGACGATCTCGGCGACACCGATCCGCGCCAGCGTGGCGGCGGACAGCGAGGACATCGAGCCGGCGCCGATCACCAGGGCCCGCTTGTCCTTGGCCCAGACGTCCACCGGCTCGCGCCCGGCGGTCAGCTGTTCGAGCCCGAAGGTCACCAGCGACTGCCCGGCCCGGTCGATACCGGTCTCGGAGTGCGCCCGCTTGCCGACGCGCAGCGCCTGCTGGAACAGGTCGTTGATCAGCCGGCCGGCGGTGTGGAGCTCCTGCCCCAGCGCCAGCGCGTCCTTGATCTGCCCGAGGATCTGGCCCTCGCCGATCACCATCGAATCCAGTCCGCACGCCACCGAGAACAGGTGGTGGACGGCCCGGTCCTCGTAGTGGACGTAGAGGTACGGGGTGAGCTCCTCCAGCGCCACGCCGCTGTGCTGCGCGAGCAGGGTCGACAGCTCGGCCACACCGGCGTGGAACTTGTCCACGTCCGCGTACAGCTCGATCCGGTTGCACGTGGCGAGCACCGTCGCCTCCGTCGCCGGCTCCGCGGCGAGGGTGTCGTGCAGCAGCTTGACCTTGGCGTCGGCCGACAGGGAGGCGCGTTCGAGCACGCTCACCGGCGCACTGCGGTGGCTCAGCCCTACGACGAGCAGACTCATGCCGGCATCACCGCCGGAACCTCGCCCTCGGGGCCGTTCTTGCGTGCGACGGCGGTGGTGCGCCCGGCGGGCGGCTCGACGGCGGCGGCCGGGGCCGCACCGGAACCACCGGTGGCGGGGGCCGCCTCGGCGGCGTCCTCGTCACCGGCCGCGGCGGAGACGGGGGAAGCGGAGCCGGCGCCGGCCGCCGCTTCCTCGCCGGCCTTGCGCTGCTCGTGGAACGCCAGGATCTGGAGCTCGATCGACAGGTCGACCTTGCGCACGTCGACACCGTCCGGCACGGACAGCACGGTCGGCGCGAAGTTCAGGATGGAGGTGACACCGGCGGCGATCAGCCGCTCGCTCACCTGCTGGGCCGCACCCGCCGGGGTCGCGATGACGCCGATCGAGACGCCGTTCTCCTCGATGATCTTCTCAAGGTCATCGGTGTGCTGCACCGGCATGCCCGCGACCGGCTTGCCGGCCATCGCGGGGTCGGCGTCGATGAGCGCCGCGACGCGGAATCCGCGCGCGGAGAAGCCGCCGTAGTTGGCGAGGGCCGCGCCGAGGTTACCGATGCCGACGATCACGACGGGCCAGTCCTGGGTCAGGCCGAGTTCGCGGGAGATCTGGTAGACGAGGTACTCGACGTCGTAGCCCACGCCGCGGGTGCCGTACGAGCCCAGGTAGGAGAAGTCTTTGCGGAGCTTGGCGGAGTTGACTCCGGCAGCCGCGGCGAGCTCCTCAGAGGACACCGTGGGCACCGATCGCTCGGAGAGCGCGGTGAGTGCGCGCAAGTACAGCGGAAGCCGGGCGACAGTGGCCTCGGGAATACCTCGGCTGCGGGTCGCCGGTCGGTGTGTTCGGCCAGTTGCCACGATGCTCCTGCGGGATGAGCGGGGCTGCAGGCGGTCACTTGTCCCAAGACCGCCCCGTCGAATGCAGGCTATGTCTTTGTGAACGCGTGCACAAAGATTGTGTCCGCTTTGTCCGAGCAAAGTGACCGGGGTCACGCGGTCCGGGCACGCGGGACGGGAACCCACAACACGCCGAACCCGTTCAAATCCCGAGGGGGGCAAAACGGTACACACTCCTCATCGATACGCCCCCGAGACCCCACAAATCGCCCATGATGGTAACCGGCCGGAGGGTCAGCCCTCCAATGCCCGCCGCAGCCGGTCCGGGTTCACCCTCCAGAAGGTGTGCTGTTCACCGTCCACCAGCACCACCGGGATCTGCTCCCAGTGCAGCCGGTACAGCTCCGCGTCCTGCGAGATGTCCTTCTTCTCCCACTGCGCTCCGACTTCCGCGCAGACCTTCTCGATCACTTCCTGGGCGTCATCACACAGATGGCACCCCGGCTTCCCGATGAGCGTGACCAACCGCTCGCCGGGCCGCTTCTTTTCCTTACGACGCAGCAAAGGGCTCATGTCCCCATTCTCCCGCGCCGCCGCGTAACACCACCGCACCGAAGAGTTCACGCCCCCGGCACCCCATCGGTTCGGGAACTCCCGAACACAATGGCTATGCTCGCGTCATGGCCGCTCTGGGATGGCTCACCCCCCGTAGGCGCTCCGCAACCGCGCGGAGCGTGCTGGCAGGCGAGGCCTCGGCCGAGGCCGCCCGCAAGACCGCGCAGGCCCACGAGGCGGACGCCGGACCACCGGCCGAGCCCGATGAGGTCGAGCAGGCCGCCGCGCGGGCGGCCGAGGAAGCGGAACCGGCCGAGCCCGAGTTCCCCGTCGCCGGTGACGACCTCGCCGCGGCCTTCTTCGACCTCGACAACACCGTCATGCAGGGCGCCGCGATCTTCCACTTCGGCCGCGGCCTCTACAAGCGGGAGTTCTTCCACCGCCGCGAACTCGCCCGCTTCGCCTGGCAGCAGGCCTGGTTCCGGCTCGCCGGGGTCGAGGACCCCGAACACATGCAGGACGCCCGCGACAGCGCCCTCTCCATCGTCAAGGGCCACAAGGTCTGCGAACTCATGGCGATCGGCGAGGAGATCTACGACGAGTACATGGCCGAGCGGATCTGGCCGGGCACCCGCGCCCTGGCCCAGGCCCACCTCGACGCCGGCCAAAAGGTCTGGCTCGTCACGGCCGCGCCCGTGGAGACCGCCACGATCATCGCCCGCCGGCTGGGCCTGACCGGGGCCCTCGGCACGGTCGCCGAGTCCGTCGACGGCATCTACACCGGCCGCCTCGTCGGCGAGCCGCTGCACGGACCCGCGAAGGCCGAGGCGGTCCGCGCCCTGGCCATCGCCGAGGGCCTCGACCTCGAACACTGCGCCGCGTACTCCGATTCGCACAACGACATTCCGATGCTGTCACTGGTCGGGCATCCGTACGCGATCAATCCCGACACAAAACTGCGCAAGCACGCCCGGGCACACGACTGGCGGCTGCGCGACTATCGGACCGGCCGCAAGGCCGTGAAGGTCGGCGTCCCCGCAGCCGCCGGGGTCGGCGCGATCGCGGGCGGCGCGGCCGCCGCGATCGCCCTGCACCGCCGCCGCAAGTAGGGCCCCGCACCCCACCACCCGCCCGCTGCCTGCGCAGAAGCCGCCCAGCGGCCCGCGGGGCGGCTTCCCGTGCGCCGTCGGCCGCTGCGCCACGGCATTCCCCCACCTCTACCCCCGCGCCCCACGCGCCACTCCCGCATGCCCGACTCGGTCGCGAGCCAGCGTGGAAGCGTCCATTCCGCGCGTCCAACCGATCAAGAACCGATCACCAATTGCGACTGAATATGCCTTGGACACGCAACGGAAGCGTCGGAATCGGTGATTTGAGCAACTGGGTGTAGTGCTGCCTGTACGAAGCGTTATTCTCCTCAGACGCATGCCACCGCCCATCTGTCGCCACGACGGGTGAACGGTCCCGCACTGCACGTGATGGAAGCTCTGCCTCTGGGAGTCCCGTGTACCCACCTGTCGGGGTTGACGCCTCGGGCCTGGCTACGCTGCGCGCAACGGTCCTCGACCACCTGCGCGGCAGCTTCGTCCCCACCGCGTACGCCGTTCCCGCCTTCGCCGCCGCGGTCCCTGCCGGCCTCGGCCCGGCCGGTCCTTGCTATGCCCTGACCGACGGCGGAGCAACGGTGGGCAGACGCGGTCGCGCGGGAGGAGGCGGCGGCGCGGCCACCGGAACGAGCGCGCCCGCCGCCCGCCGCCCCACCGCGGACAGCGACCAGGCCCGCATGATGGACCTGGTCGAACGCGCCCAGGCCGGTGAGGCCGAGGCCTTCGGCCGGCTGTACGACCAGTACAGCGACACGGTCTACCGCTACATCTACTACCGCGTCGGCGGCAAAGCGACCGCGGAAGACCTCACCAGTGAGACCTTCCTGCGCGCGCTGCGCCGCATCTCCACCTTCACCTGGCAGGGCCGCGACTTCGGCGCCTGGCTCGTGACGATCGCCCGCAACCTGGTCGCGGACCACTTCAAGTCCAGCCGCTTCCGCCTCGAAGTGACCACGGGCGAAATGCTGGACGCGAACGAGGTGGAACGATCCCCCGAAGACTCGGTCCTGGAGTCCCTCTCCAACGCCGCCCTGCTGGAAGCCGTACGCAAGCTCAATCCCCAGCAGCAGGAGTGCGTGACCCTACGGTTCCTCCAGGGCCTGTCGGTCGCCGAGACCGCCCGCGTGATGGGCAAGAACGAGGGCGCCATCAAAACGCTCCAGTACCGGGCGGTCCGCACCCTGGCCCGCCTGCTCCCGGACGACGCCCGCTGACCTGCTCCCGGCCCCGGAACACCGCCACCGGGCGCCTCCCCCAGCCCCACCCCCCACGCCTTCCGACCCTCCTGACAATCCACACAACCGGTGACCCCCCGATGACGCTGTGGTCCGATCATCCTTCGTCCGTAACCCAAGTGCCGCGCCGCTCGTTGTGCGGGATGCAGGCTCCCTGTGGACACGCCCTGCCCGAAGCCGCTCACTCGAAAGTGTGGATGTGCTCAAGGCAGGCAACCTTCCGGACACCTTGGGGAGTCGATCGTCATGACGAGAGGAGGTGCCGCCAGTGATCGCGAACGTGACTCCGCACCGGCGGGCGAACGCCTTCGCCCAGGCCCTGGAGGATCGGAACCCATCCGACCTTTCGGAACCGGACCCGGCGGCCGAGCAGTCCGAGGCACCTGCCGAACCTGCCGACCACGACCGGTTGTTGGCCCTGGCGAGCGCGTTCGGCGAAAGAATGCCGCGCCCGGTGCTGGACCCCGAGGTCAAAGTGGTGCAACGAGCCCAGCTCGTGGCCGCCATGGAGGCGATGGTGATGGAAGAGAGGGCCGGGGGCGGTGCCGCCTCGGACCCTCAAGTGCCCGAGCAGCGGACCGGCCGCGGCGCCCACCGGGCGACCTCGCTCCGGAAATTGCGGCCCCGCTCCCGCTGGTCCAAGGGCATCGCAGCGGGCGGCCTCACCGTGGGTGTGGCCGCGGGGGCCTTCAGCGGCGTGGCCGCTGCCAGCACCGACGCCCTCCCCGGTGACTCCCTCTACCCGATCAAACGGGGCATGGAGGACCTGAAGCTCGGGATGGCCGACGAGGACGCGGACCGGGGCGAGCTCTACCTCGACCAGGCCTCCAACCGCCTGTCGGAAGCCCGCAGGCTGATGGAGCGCGGCCGGACGGGCGTACTGGACCACGAGTCGCTCGGCGAGATCCGCCGGGCCCTCGCGGGCATGAAGCACGACGCGGCGGAGGGCCACCGGCTCCTCCAGGCGGCCTACCAACGGGACGGCTCGCTCGGCCCGATCCAGGCACTGTCGTCCTTCTCCCGCTCCCACCGCGACGCGTGGGGCCGGCTCCGGGACAAGCTCCCGGCGCAGCTCACCGATGTGGGCGGGGAAGTCGAGTCGGTCTTCCAGGCCATAGACGATGACGTGGCGCCCCTGCAGAGCATGCTCCCGAAACCCCCGGAGCAGGCCCGCGGCTCCGGTGCCCCTGCCAAGCCGAGCGCTCCGGCCGGACAGCACCAGTCCGCACCGGCGGCGGGCGCGCCCTCGGCCAGCCCGACCCCGCCCGCGACCACCGCCGGCAAGCCCTCACCCGCCCCCGGTGGCCTCCTGGGCGGCGCGGGCGACCTCCTCCACCCGCCCGCGGGCCAGAGCAGCCCGGCTCCCTCGTCCTCCCCGGAGCACGTACAGCCGGACATCACCCTGCCGCCCCTCCTCCCGGGTCTCCTCCCGGGCCTGGGCCTCAAGGCGGAGGACGCCGAGTAACACGGGACAGCCGTAGGCCCCCGGCCCCGACCGGGGCTGGGGGCCTACGCATTGGAACGGCTCAGAAGAACACGGACCGGCGCTGCACCAGCAGTTTGTACAGCGTGTGCTGGATCTGTTCGCGGACCTCGTCCGTCAGGTTGAACATCAGCATCGGGTCCTCCGCCGCCTCCGGCGGATACCCGTCCGTCGCGATCGGCTCGCCGAACTGGATCGTCCACTTCGTCGGCAACGGCACCGCACCCAACGGCCCCAGCCACGGGAACGTCGGCGTGATCGGGAAGTACGGGATCCCCAGCAGCCGCGCCACCGTCTTGGCGTTGCCGACCATCGGGTAGATCTCCTCCGCGCCCACGATCGAGCACGGCACGATCGGTGTCCCCGCCCGCAGCGCCGTCGACACGAACCCGCCGCGCCCGAACCGCTGGAGCTTGTACCGGTCTCCGAACGGCTTCCCTATCCCCTTGAAGCCCTCCGGCATCACCCCGACCAGTTCCCCGGCCTCCAGGAGCCGCTGCGCGTCCTCCGAGCACGCCAGCGTGTGCCCGGCCTTGCGCGCCAGCTCGTTCACCACCGGCAGCATGAACACCAGGTCCGCCGCCAGCAGTCGCAGGTGCCGCTGAGCCGGGTGGTGGTCGTGGACCGCCACTTGCATCATCAGCCCGTCCAGCGGCAGCGTCCCGGAGTGGTTCGCCACGATCAGCGCCCCGCCCTCGGCCGGGATGTTCTCGATGCCCTTGACCTCGACCCGGAAGTACTTGTCGAACAGCGGCCGCATCAAGGACATCAGGACCTGGTCCGTCAGCTCCTCGTCGTAGCCGAACTCGTCGACCTCGTAGTCCCCGGTGACCCGCCGCCTGAGGAACGCCAGGCCGCCGGCGATCTTGCGGTCCCAAGCGGCCCCGCCGGACTCCACGGGGGGCTGCGGCACGGCCGGCTCCACGGCGTCCACCACCGGCTCCGGAGCGGGCACCGCCCGTACTCTCCGGGTCGCGGCGCCCCGCCGGCGCGGCCGGTCCTCGTCGAACGGAATGACCTTGGCGTCCGCCACTATCGCTGCGCTCCCTCATCGGCTCCGACAACCCCGACGTCCGGGCCGTCCACGTTCAGCACGGACGCGACCCGGTCGACAGCCTGCCCGACGCGCTCCGGCGGCAGCAGCCCGTTCCCGCGGCTGCGCGCGAAGTCGGCGAAGGCCTCGGCGGTCGTGTACATCGGCTTGAATCCCAGCACCTCCCGCATCTGGGACGTCTCCACGACGCGCCCGTGCGTGAGGAGTCTGATCTGCTCCGGCGAGAAATCGGTGACTCCCACCGCCCGCAGCGCCGACCCCACCCATGTCACCGCGGGCAGTAGCAGCGGCACGGTCGGCCGCCCCAGCCGGCGCGCGCACTGCGACAGCAGCAGCACCCCGTCGCCCGCGATGTTGAACGTACCGCTGTTCAGCGTCCCGGGCTGGGGCTCCCCGGCCGCCAGCCGCAACACGTCCAGCACGTCGTCCTCGTGGACGAACTGCAGCCGCGGGTCGTACCCCAGCACCGTCGGCATCACGGGCATCGAGAAGTACTCGGCGAGCGCGGAGTCCGCGTACGGTCCCAGGATGTTCGCGAAGCGCAGCACGCACACCGCCACGTCGGGCCGCCTGCGCGCGAAGCCCCGTACGTACGACTCGACCTCGACGGCGTCCTTCGCGAAGCCGCCCGCCGGCAGCGACTTGGATTGGGTGGTCTCCGTGAAAACGGCCGGATCCCGCGATGCGCCGCCGTATACGTACGTGCTCGACTTCACCACCAGCCGCCGTACCGTCGGCGACTTCTGGCAGGCCCCCAGAAGCTGCATCGTCCCGATGACGTTGGTCTCCTTGACGGCACTTCCCGCGCCGCCCGGACCCGCCCCGCTCCCGGTCACGGCGAGGTGGACCACCGTGTCCACGGCGTGCTCGGCGAGCACCCGGGCGATGGACGACTGCCTGATGTCCGTACGGACGAACTCCGCCGACCCCAGCCGGTGCGCCGGCGCCACCGCGTCGACCGCGATGACCCGATCGACCTCAGGATCACGCTGGACGCGCCGCACGAAGCGGCCCCCCAGCTGCCGGGCTGCCCCGGTAACGAGCACGACCTTCCCCACGAGCTCAGCGCCTTCCTCGTCGTCCCCCGGCTACACCGCAGCCCCTCCACCAGAATGGTGGAGGGGCTGCGGAGAACACGTACAGCTGCCGTTTACTTCTTGTTACGGCGCTGGACGCGGGTGCGCTTGAGCAGCTTGCGGTGCTTCTTCTTGGCCATCCGCTTGCGCCGCTTCTTGATAACAGAGCCCACGACTACCCTCGCTCACTTCTTCTTCACTGGTGCGGGGCGTCTGGGCCCACACGACCTACGTCGGCCTAGCCTACCCGCCCGAGCTCCGAGCTTGTAATCCGAGGGACACCGCGGGTCAATCTCAAGCCGTCTCCACCCCCACGTAGGAGTCTCGGAGGTACTCGTGAACCGCGTTCTCGGGGACCCGGAAGGACCGGCCCACCCGGATTGCGGGCAGATGGCCGTTGTGCACCAGGCGGTACACGGTCATCTTCGACACTCGCATCACCGAGGCGACCTCCGCCACGGTCAGGAACGCAACCTCGATAAGAGGCCTCTCGCCAGCAGCCATGACACACCTTGACCTTCCGCGCATGACGGGGCACCGGCTTCCCCTCCGGTTACTCCTCGTCGTCGCACGCTCACTCCCCAGAGTAGGGGCGTGTGATACGAGTGGGGAAGAGGAGCTACGGCCACTCCTGCGCACCCGGCAGTCTCGCCCGATCGAGTACATACCGAATGAGCGGTCTGTAGTAGTCCGCGTGCACCGCGTCATCAAGCGGAACGACCGCCGCCACGCGCCCCTCAGCCTCGCCGACGAACAGAGCCGGGTCGTCCGTATCCGCCAGCCCGATCGCCTCCACACCGAGCTGACCTGCGCCGCAGACCCACCCGTGATCCCCCACCACCAATTCCGGCAACGGCCCTCCGGCCTCCGCGAGCGCCCCGAGCGCGATCCGAACCGGCAGGGGCGAATGGGTGTGCGCGCCGGTGGCACTCCCGGGAGGGCGCGCGCCGGGTTCCCGCACCAACGCGACTCCCCGTACGTAATCGATGCTGTGCCTGCGTACGCCGAACCGGGTCGCCATGTCGACATCGGCCCCCTTCGCCGGGGTGAGCACATCACATCCCGCCGCCGACAGGGACCGCGCCAAACTGGCGTAGAACTCCAGGAGACGGTGCGGATGCCCCGTCCCGAACATCACGGGCGACCGCGCCCCGGCCGCCTCCCGCAATCGCTCCGCGAACGCCTCCAACCCCGCCAACGTCCGCTCCGGATCGATCACGTCCGGCCCTCTGACGTGCGCAGGATCCGCCGAGACCCCGCACTTCTCCGCCATCAGCCCCAGCAGGTCACCCTCGCCCCAGCCCCACTCCGGATCCAGCCCCAGCAGCACCCGAGGATCCCGCGCGGCGAACAGCCGGTAGCTGCGCAGGCTCTCCTCCCGCGAGGTGGCGACGGGCCCGGCCAACCGGGCGGCCAGCAGATGCGCACGCAACGCGCCGGTGCTCAACACCCTCCGATGCTGCCGCACCAGACCTGGCGGAGCATCAATTCCGGCGAACCGCCCCACAGTTGGCGTAACGATGCTTCTCCGCATCCAGGCTTTACGTGAGCAAGCCACGCAACGGGAACACCGCCCGCCGGGTCGCCAGAACGGCCTGATCGATCCGGTCGGCCGGATCGTAGCCCGCCTCCCAGTCCCGCCACGCGACCGTCCGCCCGTCCGTCATCCGGGCCGGCGCCGGCTGCCGCGTCCGCGCGTACACCTCGTCCCGCCACGCGTCCGGCACCGGCGACTGCGGATCGACCGGACGGTGCGCCGCGATCCCCACCAGGTGCGTCCACGACCGCGGTACGACGTCCACGACCGCGTACCCGCCGCCGCCCAGAGCCACCCACCGGCCGCCCGCGTACTCGTGCGCCAGCCGGTGACAGGCCTCCTGCACCGCCCGCTGCGCGTCCAACGACACCGCGAGGTGTGCCAGCGGGTCCTCGACATGCGTATCCGCCCCGTGCTGCGTCACCAGCACCTGCGGCCGGAAATCGGCCAGCAGCTCCGGCACCGTCGCGTGAAAGGCCCGCAGCCATCCCTCGTCCGCGGTCCCGGCCGGCAGCGCCACGTTCACCGCCGAACCCTCCGCGGCCGGCCCGCCCGTCTCCTCCGGCCAGCCCGTCTGCGGGAACAGCGTCCGCGGATGTTCGTGCAGGGAGATCGTCAGCACGCGCGGGTCGTCCCAGAACGCCGCCTGGACCCCGTCCCCGTGGTGCACGTCCACATCCACGTACGCGACCCGCTCGGCCCCCAGCTCCAGCAGCCGCGCGATCGCCAGCGCCGCGTCGTTGTACACGCAGAACCCGGCCGCCCCGCCCGGCATCGCATGGTGCAGCCCGCCCGCGAAGTTCACCGCGTGCTCGGCCTCCCCCCGCCAGACCGCCTCCGCCGCCGCCACCGACTGCCCCGCGATCAGCGCCGAAGCCTCGTGCATCCCGTGGAACGCCGGATCGTCCATCGTCCCCAGCCCGTACGACCCGTCGGCCACCCCCGGATCCGCGGACACCTCGCGCACCGCGGCCACGTAGTCCTCCCGGTGGACCAGCCGCAGCGTGGAGTCCCCCGCCGCGCGGGCCGCCCGTACCTCCATCTCCCGGTCCAGCCCGAAGGCGCGCACCAGGCCCATGGTCAGCGCCAGGCGCACCGGGTCCATCGGATGGCTCGGTCCGAAGTCATACCTCGTTACCGCCTCGTCCCACATCAACAACCCGCGGCCGCTCATGCCCGACACCGTATCGGGCGCCCTCCGCGCCGAACGAACGGGCGTGGAAGAGCGTCACCAGGACCAGCGCCATCGGCACGAGCATCGCCCCCCGGTAGCTCCAGGCGTCCCCGATCCCGCCGACGAGCGGCGATCCGACCAAGAAGCCCACGTAGTTGAAGATGTTCAGCCGCGCGACGGCCGTATCGGAGGATCCGGGGAAAAGACGCCCCGCCGCCGCAAAGGTCTGCGGCACGATCACGCACAACCCGATCCCCAGCAGCGTGAAACCGAACATCCCCGCCCATGCGCCGGGAGCCGCCGCCACCACCGCGAACCCGCCGGCCGCGACCAGCGTCCCGATCCGCACGACGGACACCGCCCCGAAACGCCGCACGCCCAGGTCCCCGACGGCCCGCCCGACCAGCGTCGTCACCATGTACACGTTGTACGGAACCGTCGCCAGCTGCTCCGAGCTCCCCAGCACGTCCTGCAGGTACTTGGCGCTCCAGTTCGAGACGGTCGAATCCCCGATGTACGCACACGCCATCACCAGGCACAGCGGCAGCAGCAGCTTGAACCCGCCGGCCCCCAGCCCCTTCTCGGCCGCCTCGTCCCCCACGCCGGGCCGCCCGACGTAGGACCGGCTCCCGTACAACGCGAGCGGCAACAGCACGACCACCGCCGGCAGGTACGAGGTGAGCAGCGACAGGTGCCAGTGCGCCCCCGCCCACGCGGCGGACGCCCCGACGATCCCGCCCAGGCTGTACGCGGCATGGAAGCCGAGCATGATGCTGCGCCCGTACGCCCGCTGGAGGCTGACGCCCAGCATGTTCATCGACGCGTCGAGCGCACCGACGGACAGCCCGAACGCCCCCAGGGCCAGCGCCGCGTGCCACATCCGGCTGCCGGCCCCGACGCCCAGCAGGGCGAGCAGGACCAGCGGCTGCGCCCACCGCAGTACGGTGGCGGGCCCAACCCGCTTCACCAGGTGCTCGGTGGCGACGCTGGACACCCCGGCGAGGATCGGCACGGCCGCGAGGAAGGCGGGCAGCAGCCCGTCGGATATCCCGTACCGGTCCTGGATGGCGGGGATCCGCGTCACGAGGAGGGCGAAGGTCACGCCCTGCACGAAGAAGCTGAACCCCAGGGAGCCCCTGCCCCGGCGCAGCCGTACGTCTTCTGTCATGGCGGCACAGCGTAGGCCTGCGGGCTACCCGTGGGTAGAGAGATCACACGGGGAGTTCCAGAAGCCCCGTCAGCTCCTTCATGTGCCCGAAGAACCCGGTGGCCCCGGCCAGCCGCTCGGCGGACATCATCCCGGTGAACCCGTACACGTCCATCCCGGCGGCGACGGCGGCCCGCACCCCGAGCGGGCTGTCCTCGATCACCACGCACCGCGAGGGATCGACGCCCATGGCCCGGGCCGCGTGCAGGAACAGATCGGGAGCGGGCTTCCCCTTCCCCACGTCCTGGGAACTGAAGATCCACTCCTCCTCGAACCATGCGCCGAGCCCGGCCGCCCGGTGTCCGACACGGATCCGTTCGTGGCTCCCGGATGAGGCCAGGCAGTACGGCATCCCGTGCGCGGTGAGGGCGTCGAGGACGTCCACGACACCGGCGACGGGCGTCAGCTCCCGCTCGAACGCGGCGAAGGTCCGCGCGTGCAGAACGTCATCGAACTCGGCGGGAAGCCGCTCCCCGGTCCGCTCGAAGACGTGATCGTGCACCCGGTGCACGGCGGCTCCCATGTAGTCGCGGAGCGAGTCCTCGTACGAGGTGGGATGCCCCAGCTCGGTCAGGTACCCGGCCAGAATGCCGTTGGCGACCGGCTCGCTGTCCACCAGCACGCCGTCGTTGTCGAAGATGACGAGGTCATAGCCCATGCCCCAAACCTAAAGGCTCCGTCCCCCCGACGTGGATACGCTGGCCGCGGCACCCCCCAGGAGGACCCCGACCTCGTGGTCAAGGGCTACCCCGCCGACTGGTGAAGCCGGGACTGCGACGCACTGCGCGGGGCGAGTGTCCCTGAAACGCAGAAAAGCCCCGCACCAGAAGGTGCGGGGCTTTCCCACAATGATTGTTCGGCGGCGTCCTACTCTCCCACAGGGTCCCCCCTGCAGTACCATCGGCGCTGAAAGGCTTAGCTTCCGGGTTCGGAATGTAACCGGGCGTTTCCCTAACGCTATGACCACCGAAACACTATGAAATTTGAACGCTGGCTAAAATCACAGCTGTTCGTTATTTCAGAACTAACACAGTGGACGCGAGCAACTGAGGACAAGCCCTCGGCCTATTAGTACCAGTCAGCTCCACCCGTTACCGGGCTTCCACATCTGGCCTATCAACCCAGTCGTCTACTGGGAGCCTTACCCTCTCAAGGAGGTGGGAATACTCATCTTGAAGCAGGCTTCCCGCTTAGATGCTTTCAGCGGTTATCCCTCCCGAACGTAGCCAACCAGCCATGCCCTTGGCAGGACAACTGGCACACCAGAGGTTCGTCCGTCCCGGTCCTCTCGTACTAGGGACAGCCCTTCTCAATATTCCTACGCGCACAGCGGATAGGGACCGAACTGTCTCACGACGTTCTAAACCCAGCTCGCGTACCGCTTTAATGGGCGAACAGCCCAACCCTTGGGACCGACTCCAGCCCCAGGATGCGACGAGCCGACATCGAGGTGCCAAACCATCCCGTCGATATGGACTCTTGGGGAAGATCAGCCTGTTATCCCCGGGGTACCTTTTATCCGTTGAGCGACGGCGCTTCCACAAGCCACCGCCGGATCACTAGTCCCGACTTTCGTCCCTGCTCGACCCGTCGGTCTCACAGTCAAGCTCCCTTGTGCACTTACACTCAACACCTGATTGCCAACCAGGCTGAGGGAACCTTTGGGCGCCTCCGTTACCCTTTGGGAGGCAACCGCCCCAGTTAAACTACCCATCAGACACTGTCCCTGATCCGGATCACGGACCGAGGTTAGACATCCAGCACGACCAGAGTGGTATTTCAACGGCGACTCCACAACCACTGGCGTGGCTGCTTCAAAGTCTCCCACCTATCCTACACAAGCCGAACCGAACACCAATATCAAACTGTAGTAAAGGTCCCGGGGTCTTTCCGTCCTGCTGCGCGAAACGAGCATCTTTACTCGTAGTGCAATTTCACCGGGCCTATGGTTGAGACAGTCGAGAAGTCGTTACGCCATTCGTGCAGGTCGGAACTTACCCGACAAGGAATTTCGCTACCTTAGGATGGTTATAGTTACCACCGCCGTTTACTGGCGCTTAAGTTCTCAGCTTCGCACACCCGAAAGTGCACTAACCGGTCCCCTTAACGTTCCAGCACCGGGCAGGCGTCAGTCCGTATACATCGCCTTACGGCTTCGCACGGACCTGTGTTTTTAGTAAACAGTCGCTTCTCGCTGGTCTCTGCGGCCACCCCCAGCTCACGGAGCAAGTCCGATCACCAGTGATGGCCCCCCTTCTCCCGAAGTTACGGGGGCATTTTGCCGAGTTCCTTAACCATAGTTCACCCGAACGCCTCGGTATTCTCTACCTGACCACCTGAGTCGGTTTAGGGTACGGGCCGCCATGAAACTCGCTAGAGGCTTTTCTCGACAGCATAGGATCATCCACTTCACCACAATCGGCTCGGCATCAGGTCTCAGCCTTAATGAGGGACGGATTTGCCTACCCCTCGGCCTACACCCTTACCCCGGGACAACCACCGCCCGGGCTGGACTACCTTCCTGCGTCACCCCATCGCTTACCTACTACAAGTCTGGTTCGTCGGCTCCACCACTTTCCTTTCCCCGAAGGGTCCGGAACGGCTTCACGGACTTAGCATCGCCTGATTCGATATTGGGCGTTTCAAAGCGGGTACCGGAATATCAACCGGTTGTCCATCGACTACGCCTGTCGGCCTCGCCTTAGGTCCCGACTTACCCTGGGCAGATCAGCTTGACCCAGGAACCCTTAGTCAATCGGCGCACACGTTTCTCACGTGTGTATCGCTACTCATGCCTGCATTCTCACTCGTGAACCGTCCACAACTAGCTTCCGCTGCTGCTTCACCCGGCACACGACGCTCCCCTACCCATCACAGCGGGCGTTGGCCCTATTGCTGCAATGACACGACTTCGGCGGTACGCTTGAGCCCCGCTACATTGTCGGCGCGGAATCACTTGACCAGTGAGCTATTACGCACTCTTTCAAGGGTGGCTGCTTCTAAGCCAACCTCCTGGTTGTCTCTGCGACTCCACATCCTTTCCCACTTAGCGTACGCTTAGGGGCCTTAGTCGATGCTCTGGGCTGTTTCCCTCTCGACCATGGAGCTTATCCCCCACAGTCTCACTGCCGTGCTCTCACTTACCGGCATTCGGAGTTTGGCTAAGGTCAGTAACCCGGTAGGGCCCATCGCCTATCCAGTGCTCTACCTCCGGCAAGAAACACACGACGCTGCACCTAAATGCATTTCGGGGAGAACCAGCTATCACGGAGTTTGATTGGCCTTTCACCCCTAACCACAGGTCATCCCCCAGGTTTTCAACCCTGGTGGGTTCGGTCCTCCACGAAGTCTTACCTCCGCTTCAACCTGCCCATGGCTAGATCACTCCGCTTCGGGTCTAGAGCGTGCAACTCAATCGCCCTATTCGGACTCGCTTTCGCTACGGCTTCCCCACACGGGTTAACCTCGCTACACACCGCTAACTCGCAGGCTCATTCTTCAAAAGGCACGCAGTCACGACTGTATGTGCAAGCACATACAGCGACGCTCCCACGGCTTGTAGGCACACGGTTTCAGGTACTATTTCACTCCGCTCCCGCGGTACTTTTCACCATTCCCTCACGGTACTATCCGCTATCGGTCACCAGGGAATATTTAGGCTTAGCGGGTGGTCCCGCCAGATTCACACGGGATTTCTCGGGCCCCGTGCTACTTGGGAGATTCTTAAGCAAGCCGCTGATGTTTCGTCTACGGGGGTCTTACCCTCTACGCCGGACCTTTCGCATGTCCTTCGACTACATCAACGGTTTCTGACTCGCCGACCGGCCGGCAGACCGATCAAAAGAATTCCCACAACCCCGCATGCGCAACCCCTGCCGGGTATCACACGCATACGGTTTGGCCTCATCCGGTTTCGCTCGCCACTACTCCCGGAATCACGGTTGTTTTCTCTTCCTGAGGGTACTGAGATGTTTCACTTCCCCTCGTTCCCTCCACACTGCCTATGTGTTCAGCAGTGGGTGACAGCCCATGACGACTGCCGGGTTTCCCCATTCGGACACCCCCGGATCAAAGCTCAGTTGGCAGCTCCCCGGGGCCTATCGCGGCCTCTCACGTCCTTCATCGGTTCCTGGTGCCAAGGCATCCACCGTGCGCCCTTAAAAACTTGGCCACAGATGCTCGCGTCCACTGTGTAGTTCTCAAACAACGACCAGCCACCCATCACCCCACCAGACAAGCTGGCGAGTTCACTGGGGCCGGCACTGAAGACATGACCTTACGGCCGTACCTTCAGGACCCAACAACGTGCCAAGCATCTCCGTTCATCCGTCTTCTCTTTCCACGCCGAAGCAGTACTTGAGAACCATCAGACCGAAGATGCCAACTAATCAACGTTCCACCCATGAGCTGACCGTGCAGAACATTTGTCTGCAATCGGTACTGTGCTCCTTAGAAAGGAGGTGATCCAGCCGCACCTTCCGGTACGGCTACCTTGTTACGACTTCGTCCCAATCGCCAGTCCCACCTTCGACAGCTCCCTCCCTTACGGGTTGGGCCACCGGCTTCGGGTGTTACCGACTTTCGTGACGTGACGGGCGGTGTGTACAAGGCCCGGGAACGTATTCACCGCAGCAATGCTGATCTGCGATTACTAGCAACTCCGACTTCATGGGGTCGAGTTGCAGACCCCAATCCGAACTGAGACCGGCTTTTTGAGATTCGCTCCACCTCACGGTATCGCAGCTCATTGTACCGGCCATTGTAGCACGTGTGCAGCCCAAGACATAAGGGGCATGATGACTTGACGTCGTCCCCACCTTCCTCCGAGTTGACCCCGGCGGTCTCCTGTGAGTCCCCATCACCCCGAAGGGCATGCTGGCAACACAGGACAAGGGTTGCGCTCGTTGCGGGACTTAACCCAACATCTCACGACACGAGCTGACGACAGCCATGCACCACCTGTATACCGACCACAAGGGGGGCACTATCTCTAATGCTTTCCGGTATATGTCAAGCCTTGGTAAGGTTCTTCGCGTTGCGTCGAATTAAGCCACATGCTCCGCTGCTTGTGCGGGCCCCCGTCAATTCCTTTGAGTTTTAGCCTTGCGGCCGTACTCCCCAGGCGGGGAACTTAATGCGTTAGCTGCGGCACCGACGACGTGGAATGTCGCCAACACCTAGTTCCCAACGTTTACGGCGTGGACTACCAGGGTATCTAATCCTGTTCGCTCCCCACGCTTTCGCTCCTCAGCGTCAGTAATGGCCCAGAGATCCGCCTTCGCCACCGGTGTTCCTCCTGATATCTGCGCATTTCACCGCTACACCAGGAATTCCGATCTCCCCTACCACACTCTAGCTAGCCCGTATCGAATGCAGACCCGAGGTTAAGCCTCGGGCTTTCACATCCGACGTGACAAGCCGCCTACGAGCTCTTTACGCCCAATAATTCCGGACAACGCTTGCGCCCTACGTATTACCGCGGCTGCTGGCACGTAGTTAGCCGGCGCTTCTTCTGCAGGTACCGTCACTTTCGCTTCTTCCCTGCTGAAAGAGGTTTACAACCCGAAGGCCGTCATCCCTCACGCGGCGTCGCTGCATCAGGCTTTCGCCCATTGTGCAATATTCCCCACTGCTGCCTCCCGTAGGAGTCTGGGCCGTGTCTCAGTCCCAGTGTGGCCGGTCGCCCTCTCAGGCCGGCTACCCGTCGTCGCCTTGGTGGGCCATTACCCCACCAACAAGCTGATAGGCCGCGGGCTCATCCTTCACCGCCGGAGCTTTTAACCCCCACCCATGCAGGCAGGAGTATTATCCGGTATTAGACCCCGTTTCCAGGGCTTGTCCCAGAGTGAAGGGCAGATTGCCCACGTGTTACTCACCCGTTCGCCACTAATCCACCCCGAAGGGCTTCATCGTTCGACTTGCATGTGTTAAGCACGCCGCCAGCGTTCGTCCTGAGCCAGGATCAAACTCTCCATGAATGTTTACCCGTAATCGGGTGCACACGCACTTAGAGCGGGACGATCATGTCGGAATAAGACCGACCGTCCACTGCGTCCTCGCTGTGTTGTTGCCTGCCCCGAAAGACAGGACTTTTTCAAAGGAACCTCATCCACCGAAATGGACGGGGTATCAACTTCTGGCGTTGATTTTTGGCACGCTGTTGAGTTCTCAAGGAACGGACGCTTCCTTTGTACTCACCCTCTCGGGCTTTCCTCCGGGCTTTCGTTCTTCGTTCTTGCGTTTCCGACTCTATCAGAGTCAGTCCTGCTCGCTTTCCAGGTCCTTCGCTTTCGCGTTTTCCCTTTCCGGCGATTCCGACTCTATCAGATCCTTTCGGGCCTGACTCCCAGTCAGCGGGTTGTGCTGCTTGGGCTGTTGGGCCCTTGCGGCGAGTGAGACAGTAGCGGATTCCTTGCCCCCGAACCTAATCGGGGGCCGCGTCCTTGGACACGGATTCCTCATTCGCAAATACGCATGAAAACGAGACGACACAGTGCGTCGTTCGTTCGAATGTGTTGGTGCGGGATGGCTGTCCGGGGACCGACCGGAGTCGGCGCTCACGTCGGACAACTCGAAGAACCTTACGGATCTCGGACTCGTGTGTCAACTCCAGGACAGGCACCGCCATGAAGGGCTAGCCTGAGGCCCATGACTACGCATGCGCTCATGCTCAGCCTTTGCTGGTGGGCCGCCTGACGGCGGCCGACCTTCACGCGAGCACGCATGCGCTCACGGCCGCCGCTACGGCGGCCGTTCTTGTTTCTCCCCTCCCGGGAGTGGCTCGGCCGCCCGCAGCGGCGGTCCCGACACCAGCCACGGACAGGGAGACAGGACATGACGACGAGGATCTTCAGCGGGATCAAGCCGACCGGGCATCTGACGCTGGGGAACTACCTGGGGGCCATCCGGCAGTGGGTCGCCGCCGACCAGGAGCCGGACGAGGCACTGTTCTGCGTCGTCGACCTCCATGCCCTGACCGTCGAGCACGATCCGGCGCGGGTGCGCCGGCTGAGCAGGCAGGTGGCGACGCTGTTCCTCGCCTCCGGGCTCGACCCGGAGAAATGCACCCTGTTCATGCAGAGCCACGTCGACGAACACACCCGGCTGTCGTACGTACTGGAATGCACCGCCACCGACGGTGAGCTGCGGCGGATGATCCAGTACAAGGAGAAGTCCGCGCGGGCGCAGACGACCGGGGAGGGTGTGCGGCTTTCGCTGCTGACGTATCCGGTGCTCATGGCCGCCGACATCCTGGCGTACGGGACCGCGGAGGTCCCGGTGGGTGAGGACCAGCGGCAGCACGTGGAGCTGGCCCGGGATCTGGCGGTGCGGTTCAACCAGCGGTACGGGCACACCTTCACCGTGCCGAAGGTGACGCTCCCGAAGGTGGCCGCGCGGGTGATGGACCTTCAGGACCCGACGTCGAAGATGGGGAAGTCCGGCGGGGCGGGGCCCGGGGTGGTGTTCATGCTGGACGAGCCCGAGGTGATCCGGAAGAAGGTCATGCGGGCCGTGACCGACAGCGGGGACGGCGGGGTCGTCTACGACCGGGAGGCACGGCCGGGAGTGGCGAACCTGCTGGACGTGCTGGCCGCGTGCACCGGCGGGGAGCCGGGCGCGCTCGCGGACGAGTACAGCGGGTACGGGGCACTGAAGCGGGACGTCGCCGATGCGGTGGTGGAGGTGCTGCGGCCGGTGCGGGAGCGGCATGCCGAGCTGGCGGCCGATCCGGCGGCGGTGGAGAAGGTGCTGCGGGAGGGGGCCGGGCGGGCGCGGGCGCTGGCGCGGCCCCACGTGGACCGGGCGTACCGGGCGATCGGGCTGCTGGAGCCCTGAGCCCCGCCCGGGATTCCGGGCCCGAGTCCCGGGCCCGGTACCCGGCCCAGTCCTGGGCCCGGCCGGCTGCCCGGCCCGGCCCCGGCCGCGGCTCGTACCTCCGTACGGGCCGTGGCCGGGGCCGTGTCAGCTGTTGCCGGAGGCGAGTTCGCGGCTGCGGTCGCGGGCTGCTTCGAGGGCTGCGATCAGGGCGGCCCGTACGCCGTGCCGTTCGAGTTCGACGATCGCGTTGATGGTGGTGCCGGCCGGGGAGGTGACGGCCTCGCGGAGCTTGACCGGGTGCTCGCCGCTGTCGCGGAGCATCACGGCGGCGCCGATGGCGGCCTGGACGATGAGGTCGTGGGCCTGGGCGCGGGGCAGGCCGAGGAGGATGCCGGCGTCCGTCATCGCCTCGACCAGGAAGTAGAAGTACGCGGGCCCGGAGCCGGAGAGGGCGGTGGCGGCGTCCTGCTGGGACTCGGGGACGCGCAGGGTCTTGCCGACGCCGCCGAAGATCTCCTCGGTGTGGGCGAGGTGCCCCGCGGTGGCGTGGCTGCCGGCCGAGATGACGGACATGGCCTCGTCGACGAGGGCGGGGGTGTTCGTCATGACGCGGACGACGGGGGTGCCGGAGGCGAGCCGCTCCTCGAAGAAGGAGGTGGGGATGCCGGCGGCGCCGCTGATGACCAGGCGGTCGGCGGGGACGTGCGGGGCGAGCTCCTCCAGGAGCTTGCCCATGTCCTGCGGCTTGACGGTGAGGATGAGGGTGTCGGCGCGCTTGGCGGCCTCGGCGTTGCTGACGGCCTCGACGCCGTAGCGGGAGCGGAGCTCCTCGGCGCGTTCCGGGCGGCGGGCGGTGACGAGGAGTTTGGAGGCGGGCCAGCCGCCGCGGATCATCCCGCTGAGCAGGGCCTCGCCGATCTTGCCGGTACCGAGGACTGCGACTGTCTGGGTCATGCCCGATTCACCTCGCCGAACGAACCTTCAGGACGTACGTCCTCATCCTTGCACCCGGGCGCGCCATGACGAGGGGATGTCCGCTCCGTGGTCAGGGGGTGCGGCGGCGGAGGGTGGCCGCGCCGAGGGCGAGGACGAGCAGCGCGCAGGCGGCGACGATCACGGCGTCGCGGACGAAGTCGGCGGTCATGTCGGTGTGGGTGAGGACCTGGGTCATGCCGTCGACGGCGTAGGACATGGGCAGCGCGTTCGAGATGCCTTCGAGGACGGGCTGCATGGTGTCGCGTGCGGCGAAGAGCCCGCAGAGCAGCAGCTGGGGGAAGATCACGGCCGGCATGAACTGGACGGCCTGGAACTCGCTGGCGGCGAAGGCCGAGACGAACAGGCCGAGGGCGGTGCCGAGCAGGGCGTCGAGGAGGGCGACGAGCAGGAGCAGCCAGGGCGATCCGACGACGTCGAGGCCGAGGAGCCACAGGGCGAGGCCGGTGGCGAGGAGGGACTGGACGACGGCGACGGCTCCGAAGGCGAGGGCGTAGCCGCCGATGAGGTCGCCCTTGCCGAGCGGCATGGCGAGGAGGCGTTCGAGGGTGCCGGAGGTGCGTTCGCGCAGGGTGGCGATCGAGGTCACCAGGAACATGGTGATGAGGGGGAAGATCCCGAGGAGGGACGCGCCGATGCTGTCGAAGGTGCGCGGGCTCCCGTCGAAGACGAAGCGCAGCAGCGTCAGCATCAGTACGGGGACCAGCAGCATCAGCGCGATGGAGCGCGGGTCGTGGCGCAGCTGGCGCAGGACGCGGGCCGCGGTGGCGGCGGTGCGGGCGCCGCTGATGGCGGAGGTGGCGGTCATCGGCTCTGCTCCTGGACTGCGGCGGCGGGTGCCGCGGCGGGTGCGGCGGTGGCGTTGGCCTCGTCGACGAGGCGGAGGAAGCCCTCTTCGACGGTGGCGGAGTGCGTACGGGTGCGCAGTGCGTCGGGGGTGTCCTGGGCGAGGATGCGGCCCTCGCGCATGAGGAGCAGGTCGTGGCAGCGCTCGGCCTCGTCCATGACGTGGGAGGAGACGAGGATCGTGGCGCCGCGGGTGGTGGCGATGTCGTGGAAGAGGTTCCACAGGTCGCGGCGCAGGACGGGGTCGAGGCCGACGGTGGGTTCGTCGAGGACGAGGAGTTCGGGGGCGCCGAGGAGTGCGACGGCGAGGGAGACGCGGCTGCGCTGGCCGCCGGAGAGGTTCCCGGCGAGTGCGGTGGCGTGGGTGGTGAGGTCGACGTCGGCGATGGCGCGGGTGACGGTGTCGCGGCGGCGGTCGGCGGCGGCGCGGCCAGGGTCGAGGACGGCGGCGAAGTAGTCGAGGTTCTGCCGGACGGTGAGGTCGTCGTAGACGGAGGGGGCCTGGGTGACGTAGCCGATGCGGGAGCGGAGCTCGGGGTGGCCGGCGGGGCGGCCGAGGACGTCGAGGGTGCCGGTGACGTGTGCCTGGGTGCCGGCGACGGCGCGCATGAGGGTGGATTTGCCGCAGCCGGAGGGGCCGAGGAGGCCGGTGATGCGGCCGCGGGGGACGTCGAAGGCGATGCCGTCGATGACGGTGCGGGGGGTGCAGCCGGTGCCGCGGCGGACGGTGAGGCCGCAGGCGTGGACGGCGGCGGCGGTGGCCTCCGCCGGGGCCGTGACGGCTCCCCGCTCTCGATTATTCATCATGTGATGAATAATGCTCCTGGCGGTGCCGGGGCGTCAATCACCGGGAGGGATGAGGCCTACTTCTTCCGCTTGGGGCGGCGCGCGGCCGGATTGCCCGTACGGGTGCTGCGGCGGCGGGCGAATTCGGCGGTGGCGCGCTCGTACTCGGCGCGGCGGAGCCGTTCACCGGGGGCTTCGGCGAAGCAGCGCAGGAAGTACGCGATGAGGGAGCCGATGAAACCGATCGTCTTCAGGCCCTTGAGGGCGGCCTCGTCGGAGGAGGGGGCCGGCCGGCGCTTGTAGGAGTCCCAGGTCTTCACGAAGGCGATGGAACTGGCGATCGCGAAGAGGACGACGACGGAGATGCTGAGGAACGGGCCGACGTCGCCGATCTCCAGGCCCTCGTAGGAGAGGCGGAGCAGTACGGCCGCGGCCACCGCGGTGATGAGCGAGCCGGCGGCCATGGCGACGCGGCGCAGGGCGTAGCCGCCGTCGTGGTCCACCCAGGTGGTGCCGAAGAACCGGATCGGCTCGGGCTGGGGCCCCGCGGCCGCCGCAGGAACCCGCGCGGCCGGCTGGGCCGGCTCGGCGGGGGTCTGGTCTCGCTGGTCGTCGTCGCTCACACCGGCGATTATCCCCCGCCGGGCCTGCCGCGCCGGGGTCGTCTCACGTGTCAGACGGGGGCCCTGCGCGCGGCCGGGGCGCGGCCGCC
This sequence comes from Streptomyces sp. NBC_00597, assembly GCF_041431095.1. Taxonomy (GTDB): domain Bacteria; phylum Actinomycetota; class Actinomycetes; order Streptomycetales; family Streptomycetaceae; genus Streptomyces. The sequence goes on along the minus strand of NZ_CP107757.1, from coordinate 5,270,170 downwards.
GCGGGCGGTGTCAGCCGCAGCGGGAGGTGACGTAGCCGTCGCTGCCGGTGTTCACGTACGCGTCGGACACGAACTCGCCGTTGCCGATGCAGTCCCAGAGATCGGTCGTGCCGTACGGGCCCGAGACGTTGGTGCCCTCCGACTGGCAGCGGATCCCGACGGAAGCGCCGTACGGCAGGACGCTCACGATCGCGTAGTTGGTGCCGGGGCCGCTGCGGACGTTCACCCGGTAGCCCGGCGCGACCGGGAACGTCGGGAATCCGGAGCCCGAGGCAACGCTCTGGACTTGGCTGGAATCGTTCTCCACCGACATGCGAAATCTCCCCCCGTGGATGTTGCCGTGCGCAACTCGCGCAGGGTAGCAGGACCTTTGGAGATTCGTACGGCGCATCGACTAGGCTCCGGCGGGGGTGGTGAGCGGTGCATTCGCTGCGCGCGGACTACGTGGGCTTTCCGGAGTACGCCGGGCAGTACCGGCTCGAATCGGTGCTCGGCTCCGGCGGGATGGGCGTGGTCCACCTCGCCACCTCCGGATCGGGGCTGAAACTCGCCGTCAAGATCGTTCATGCCGAGCACGCGGTCGATCCGGAGTTCCGTGCCCGGTTCCGGCAGGAGGTCGGCGCCGCCCGGCGGGTGAGCGGAGCGTTCACCGCGCCCGTCGTGGATGCCGATCCGGATGCCGAGCGGCCCTGGATGGCCACCCTGTTCATCGACGCCCCGACGCTTTCGGAGCGCGTACGGGAGCGCGTGCTGGACCCCGCCGAACTGGCCCGGCTCGCCGCCGGGCTGGCGGAGGCCCTGCGGGACATCCACCGGGCGGGCGTCGTCCACCGCGACCTGAAGCCCAGCAACGTCCTGATGGCCCCCGACGGGGTGCGCGTCATCGACTTCGGCATCTCGCGGCCGGCGGACAGCGACCTGCGGACCGAGACCGGCAAGCTGATCGGCACGCCGCCGTACATGGCGCCGGAGCAGTTCCAGCGGCCGCGGGAGGTGGGCACGGCCGCGGACGTCTTCGCGCTGGGGGCCGTCCTCGTCCATGCGGCGACGGGGCACGGGCCGTTCGACTCCGACAGCCACTACCTCGTGGCGTACCAGGTCGTGCACAGCGAGCCCGACCTGACCGGGCTGCCGCGGGAGCTCGTACCGCTCGTCGCACGGTGCCTGGCGAAGGAGCCGGCCGACCGGCCCACCGCGGAGCAGCTGATCGCGGAGATGCGGGCGGTGGCGTACCCGACCTCCGAGGACACGCAGAGCTTCGTTCCGCGGCCGCGGCCGCCGGTCGAGGCGAAGGCCGCGGCCGAGGAGCCCACCCACCGGCGGGACCGTGTCGCGCCCGCGGGCGCCGGCGGCGGGCGGCGCGGCCGGGCGCTCCTGGCGGCCGGGCTCGGGCTGCTGCTGGCGGTCGCGGCGGGCGGCGGCTACCTGCTGTTCGCGTCCGACGCGGGAGGCGGCCCGGGACGGCTCGCCGCGGAGAAGTCCGGCCACGGCGCGCCGTCACCGCAGCCCTTCGTGCCGTGGGCGGTCCCGCTGGGCGGACAAGGGCCGGGACAGGGGCAGGCCCAGGGGCGTTCGACCGTCGCCTGCTCCTGGCAGGGCGCGGCCCTGTACTGCTCGGGCGCGGGGCTGGCCGTGGCCCGGCTCAGCCCGGCGGACGGAGCGGTGATGTGGTCCGTCCCGGCGAACGCCCCCGCCGGCACCCGGACCGCGAAGGACGCCCCCTTGTACGCGGGCGGGCTCGTCCTCGCGGTGGCGCAGGGCAGCGAGCTGCTCCAGGCCCGGGACCCGGCCACGGGCGAGGAGCGCTGGCGGCGCGGCCTGCCGGGTGGGGCGCACATCGTCCCGGCCGGCGCGCTGGTGCTGGCCGTCGCGGCGAACGGGAGCGTCACCGCGCTCGACGCGGCGACCGGAGCCCCGCGCTGGACCAAGCAGATCGGCGGCCTGGGCTCCGTGTGGTGGAGCGGATCGGAGGAGTCCGGCGACCCGGCGGGACCGGTGGGACCGGTGGGACCGGTGTACGTGGTGACGCCGGACGGCGACGGCAGGTCGACGCAGCTCATGGCCGTGGACCCGGCGAACGGTTCGACCCACTGGCAGATGCGCACCGCCGGGCTGCTCCAGCCCGCCGGCGTGGCGCAGGGCGGGATCTACCTGCTGGACAACGACGTGCAGACGAAGACGGACGCGGTCGTGCGGGTGGATCTGGGCACGCGCGCCGTGAAGCGGGTGCAGCTGGCGACACCGCTCTACCAGGCCCAGGCATCGGTGGGCCCGGACGGGGTGGTGTACGCGTTCGGCGCCTCGGGCGGGCTGGCGGCGATCGGTGCGGCCAGGGAGGAGTGGCGGCTGGAGACGGGCCTGGCCGTCGCGTCCCGGCCGGTGTTCGCCGACGGGCGGGTCTACCTGACGGCCCCCGACGGGCGGCTCCTGGCGGTCGATGCGCGGACGGGTCGCCCGGCGGGACAGACCGAGCCGCGGATGTCCTCCGGCCAGAGCACGTTCGCCGCGTCCTTGCCGGCGCCGGTGGTCGTCGCCGGCCGGGTCTACGCGTCGGCCCCGGACGGCTCGGTCTTCGCCGCGGACGCGTCTGCCCCGGCGACCTGGTGACGCCCGGCTCCCGGCCGGGCCCGGAGTCGGCGGAGCCCCGCCGGGGTTTCCCGGCGGGGCTCCGCACTCGCTCGTGCTGCTGACGGCCGACGGCTGACGGAGTCCGGCGTCAGCCGGCGTCCCGACCGCGTCCGCGTGTCAGAGGCGGCTGACGTCGCGCACCGCGCCCTTGTCGGCGCTCGTGGCCATCGCCGCGTAGGCGCGCAGGGCCGCCGAGACCTTGCGCTCGCGGTCCTTCGGGGCGTAGACGCCGTTCAGGGCGGCGTGCCGGGCGGCCAGCGTGGCCTCGTCGACCAGGAGCTCGATCGACCGGTTCGGGATGTCGATCCGGATCCGGTCGCCGTCCTCGACGACGGCGATGGTGCCGCCCGAGGCCGCCTCGGGGGAGGCGTGGCCGATGGACAGGCCCGAGGTACCCCCGGAGAAACGGCCGTCCGTCACCAGGGCGCAGACCTTGCCGAGGCCGCGGCCCTTGAGGAAGGACGTCGGGTAGAGCATCTCCTGCATGCCGGGTCCGCCGCGCGGGCCCTCGTAGCGGATGACGACGACGTCGCCCGGCTGGATCTCCTTGCGGAGGATCTTGTCGACGGCCTCGTCCTGCGACTCGCAGACGACGGCCGGCCCCTCGAAGGTCCAGATCGACTCGTCGACGCCCGCGGTCTTCACGACACATCCATCGGCGGCGATGTTGCCGCGCAGCACGGCGAGGCCGCCGTCCTTGGAGTACGCGTGCTGCACGGAGCGGATGCAGCCGCCCTCGGCGTCGAGGTCGAGGGTCTCCCAGCGCTCGGACTGGGAGAAGGCGGTGGCGGAGCGCTTGCAGCCGGGGGCCGCGTGCCACAGCTCCATGGCCTCCTCGCTCGCCGTCCCGGAGCGGGCGTCCCAGTTCGCGAGCCAGTCCTCCAAGCCCTTGGAGTGGACCGTGGTGACGTCCTTGTTCAGGAGCCCGCCGCGGTGCAGCTCGCCGAGGATGGCGGGGATGCCGCCGGCGCGGTGGACGTCCTCCATGTAGTACGTGCCGCCGGGCGCCACGTTCGGGGCGACCTTGGCCAGGCACGGGACGCGGCGCGAGACCTCGTCGATGTCGGTGAGGTCGTAGTCCAGGCCCGCCTCCTGCGCGGCGGCCAGCAGGTGCAGGATCGTGTTCGTGGAGCCGCCCATGGCGATGTCGAGGGCCATGGCGTTCTCGAAGGCCTGGCGGGTGGCGATGTTGCGCGGCAGGAGGGACTCGTCGCCGTCCTCGTAGTACCGCTTGGTGATCTCCACGACCGTCCGGCCGGCGTTCTCGTACAGGGCGCGGCGGGCGGTGTGCGTGGCGAGGACGGATCCGTTGCCGGGGAGGGCCAGGCCGATGGCCTCGGCGAGGCAGTTCATCGAGTTGGCGGTGAACATGCCACTACAGGAACCGCAGGTCGGGCAGGCGTTCTCCTCGATGCGCAGGATGTCCGCGTCCGAGATGTTCTCGTTGGAGGCGTCGACCATGGCGTCGATCAGGTCGAGCTTGCGGACGGTGCCGTCCACCAGCGTCGCCTGGCCGGCCTCCATCGGGCCGCCGGACACGAAGACGACCGGGATGTTGAGGCGCATGGCGGCCATCAGCATGCCGGGGGTGATCTTGTCGCAGTTGGAGATGCAGATCAGAGCGTCGGCGCAGTGCGCCTCCACCATGTACTCCACGCTGTCCGCGATGAGGTCGCGGGAGGGCAGGGAGTACAGCATGCCCGCGTGGCCCATGGCGATGCCGTCGTCGACGGCGATCGTGTTGAACTCGCGCGGGATCGCACCGGCCGCACGGATGGCGTCGGAGACGATCCGGCCGACCGGGGCCAGGTGCGTGTGTCCGGGGACGAACTCCGTGAAGGAGTTGGCGACCGCGATGATCGGCTTCCCGATGTCCTCGCTCGCTACGCCCGACGCACGCATAAGGGCGCGCGCGCCCGCCATGTTGCGGCCGTGGGTGACGGTGCGGGACCTCAGCTCGGGCATCGGGTTCACTCCCCATGAGTGCGGTGGCGCGGGGCGCCTGCCGCGACTGTACGACTGTGGATATGGCTCGGTTACGAGGCTACGCCCCCGGACCGTCATGCGGACACGTTGTCCGCATGACGGGACGGGGGGCTCAGTCCTCGGTCAGGTAGCGCTGCAGTGTGGGGGCCACCAGCGTGACGATGGCCTCCGGGTCCGCGGACGCGAGGGGCTCGATCCGGACCACGTACCGCAGGAGCGCGATGCCGATCATGTGGGAGGCGGCGAGCTCGGCGCGGAAGGTGGGGTCGGGGACGTCGAGGTCGGCCGCGACCCGCTCCAGGACCCGGCGCAGGATCAGCCGGCGCAGGACCGCCGCCGCGGCCTCGTGGGTGAGGGCGGAGCGGACGACGGCGAGGAGGGGGGCCCGGGAGGCCGGGTTCTCCCAGATGCCGAGGAAGTACCGGGCCAACCGTTCGCCAATGCCGTCGGGGCCCTCCCCCACGATCGCGGGGACGCCGAGGGCCGGCTCCATGGTGACCTCGATGGCGGCGGCGAACAGGTCGTCCTTGCTGCCGAAGTAGTGGTGCACCAGCGCCGGGTCCACGCCGGCCACCTTCGCGATGCCGCGGACGGACGTCTTGTCGTACCCGCGCTCCGCGAACACCTCGCGGGCGGCGAGGCGGATCCGCTCCTGGGTGCCGGGTCCGTCGTCGGCCTCGTCGTGGCGGGGACGGCCGGGGCCGCGGCGCGGCTTGGCGTGCTCAGTCACCGGCGGGGGGCCCTGACCGGGGCGGCGGTGGCACTCGCCGCGAGGTGGAGCCGGGTGAAGGCCAGCGCCTCGGCGAGGTCGGCCTCACGCTCTGCCGAGGACATCGCACGGCGGGTGTTGACCTCGATGACGACGTGCCCGTCGAAGGAAGCCCGGGCGAGCCGCTCCAGCAGCTCGGCGCAGGGCTGCGTACCGCGGCCGGGTACGAGGTGCTCGTCCTTCGCGGACCCGTTCCCGTCGGCGAGGTGCACGTGCGCGAGCCGGTCGCCCATCCGGTCGATCATCTCGGTGGCATCGGTCCGGGCCGTCGCGGTGTGCGACAGGTCGACCGTGAAGTGCCGGTAGTCGTCCTTGGTCACGTCCCACTCGGGGGCGTAGGCGAGCATTTCCCTGTCCCGGTAGCGCCAGGGGTACATGTTCTCCACGGCGAACCGCACATCGGTCTCGTCGGCCATCCGCCAGATTCCGCTGACGAAGTCCCGCGCGTACTGCCGCTGCCACCGGAACGGCGGGTGCACGACGACGGTGGACGCCCCGAGCCGCTCGGCCGCGGCCTGCGCCCGCTGCAGCTTGGTCCACGGATCGGTCGACCACACGCGCTGCGTGATCAGCAGACACGGCGCGTGCACGGCGAGTATCGGCACCTGGTACTGGTCCGACAGCCGCCGCAGCGCATCGACGTCCTGGCTCACCGGGTCGGTCCACACCATCACCTCGACGCCGTCGTAACCGAGGCGCGCGGCGATCTCGAAGGCGGTCGCCGTCGACTCCGGATAGACGGAGGCGGTGGAGAGGGCGACTTTCGCGGTCGGGATGCGGACTGGTTCTGCCACGGGGACAGAGTACGGGCCGACCCCCCTCCCCCGCCGTGACGATCACCACCCCGACCCGGCGCTGATGGCGGTTCGGCCGCCGCCCGGCTCCGGCTGGGCCCGCCCCGGCGCGGAACCGGCCTGCTCATGGGCCCCGGCCGGGCAGCCGGATCCCCCGGGACCGGGCCCGGCTGCGCTGATGGGGCCCTGCTCGCGCCGCTCGTGTCCGGCTGACCGTCCTTGGGGGGCTTCCCGACCGTCCTTGTTCAGTGGGGGGCCAAGGCCCCGCCCGGGCGCAGGGCTCGTACCGCCCCGCCCCCTACGACGGCAAGTGGTCCAGTCTGCGGAGGATGACGCCCTCGCGCAGGGCCCAGGGGCAGATTTCCAGGGTGTCCACGCCGAACAGGTCCATCGCGCCCTCGGCGACCAGGGCGCCCGCCAGCAGCTGGGCCGAGCGGCCTTCCGAAACGCCCGGGAGGGCGGAGCGCTGCGCGGTCGTCATCGCCGCGAGGCGCGGGACCCACTCCTCCAGGGACTTGCGGGTCAGGTCTCGCTGGACGTACAGCCCGTCGGCCGAGCGGGCCGCGCCCGCGATGCGGGCCAGCTGCCGGAAGGTCTTGGACGTGGCCACGACGTGGTCCGGGGCCCCGAACCTGCTGAACTCGCCGACGGTACGGGCGATCTGGGCCCGGGCGTGCCGGCGCAGGGCCCGTACGTCCGCCGGGTCCGGCGGGTCGCCCGGGAGCCAGCCGGTGGTGAGGCGGCCCGCGCCGAGCGGCAGCGAGACCGCCGCGTCGGGGTCCTCGTCGATGCCGTAGGCGATCTCCAGCGAGCCGCCGCCGATGTCGAGGACCAGCAGCTTGCCCGCGGACCAGCCGAACCAGCGGCGGGCGGCGAGGAAGGTCAGCCGCGCTTCGTCCTCGCCGCTGAGGATGGGCAGGTCGACGCCGGTCTCCTGCTTGACCCGCGCCAGGACCTCATCCGCGTTCGTGGCCTCCCGTACGGCGCTGGTCGCGAAGGGCAGCACGTCCTCGCAGCCCTTGTCCTCCGCGGCCTGCGCGGCTTCGCCGATCACCGACACGAGGCGCTCTATGCCCTCCGGGGTGACCGCTCCGCGCTCGTCGAGCAGCTCCGCCAGCCGCAGTTCCACCTTGTGCGAGTGCGCCGGCTGCGGGCGCGCGCCGGGGTGCGCGTCCACCACCAGCAGGTGGATCGTGTTCGAACCCACATCAAGGACACCGAGTCTCATGGGAGGAAACGCTACTGTGCGGCTGGAGTATGGGTGGAGTAAGGGGCGCTTAGGCTTGGGTTTGTGCCAAATACGAAGAAGGCCAACAAGTCCAAGACCGCCAAGCCGGCCAAGAAGGCCAAGCCCGCTCAGGCCAAGGCTCCGGTCGCCGGTGACGAGAAGGGGCTCGACTTCCCCCGGGCCTGGGTGGAGTTCCCCGACCCCGCCGATGCAGAGCAGGTCTTCCGCTGTGACCTGACCTGGCTGACCTCCCGCTGGACGTGCATCTTCGGCAGTGGCTGCCAGGGCATCCAGGCCGGGCGGGCCGACGACGGCTGCTGCACGCTCGGCGCGCACTTCTCCGACGAGGACGACGAGAAGCGGGTCGCCGAGCACGTGACGCGGCTGACCCCGGAGCTGTGGCAGTTCCACGACGTCGGCAGCGAGACCGGGTGGACGCAGCACGACGACGACGGGGAGAAGCAGACCCGCCGCTGGGACGGCGCGTGCATCTTCCTGAACCGGCCGGGGTTCCCCGCGGGGGCCGGCTGCTCGCTGCACATCCTGGCGATGCGCGAGGGGCGCGAGCCACTGGAGACGAAGCCGGACGTGTGCTGGCAGCTGCCGATCCGCCGGACGTACGAGTGGATCGACCGGCCCGACGACACCCGCGTGCTCCAGGTCTCGATCGGCGAGTACGACCGGCGCGGCTGGGGGCCGGGCGGGCACGACCTGCACTGGTGGTGCACGTCGGCGACGTCGGCGCACGGCGCCGGCGAGCCGGTGTACGTGTCGTACCGCGCCGAGCTGACCGAGCTGATGGGCAAGGAGGGGTACGAGGCCCTCGTGAAGCTGTGCGAGGCGCGGTTGTCCTCGCTGCTGCCGATGGCTCCGCACCCCGCCGACCCCGTCGGCTAGCCCCGTACGCCCTGCACGCGGTCGCTCACGGGGAACCCGTGGCCGGCGCGCTCGGATCCGTCGGTGGGGAAACCGTTCCTCCTGATGCGCTCGGCGTCGGTGTCGGCGTGGGCGCGGGGGTTTGCGTCGGCGTGGGAGTGGGCGTCGGGGTCGGCGTGGGGGTCGGGGTCGGCGGCGTCGGGTGCGCGGGTTCCGTCGGAGTGGGCGCCGGGCGGCCGCGGCCCTGGATCGAGACGACCGCGCCACCGGGGTCCACCCCGACGCGGGCGGACCAGGCGCCCACGGGCTGGGCCCCGGTGTCGACGGTGATCCAGACGGTGACCGATTCCCCGGGGGACACCGTGCCCGCGGTGCGGCTGGCGCGCAGCCAGGGGGCGTCGGACCAGAGCTGCCAGTCCACCGGGGCCCCGCCGGACCCGGTGAGGGTGAGCACGGTGGTGCCCCCGTGCGAGGAGGCGGCGACGGAGAGCCGGCCGGTGTTCCCGGCCCGGTCGGGGGCGGGGGGCGGACCGGCGCTGATCACCTCGACGGAGACGTCCGGGGTGTCGGGGCCGGAGCTGCTCGTGGCGAAGCCGGGCTCGCCGGTGGTGTGGGCGGTGTTGCCGGCGTTCTCGTACGCGGGCAGCGGGCCGCCGCCGCGGCGCGGCGCGGCGATCTCGGACTCGCTCGCGGAGATCCGGGTGGCGTCGGCGCCGACGGGCTCGCCGGTGTGCGGTCCGCCGCGGTAGGCCGCCCAGAGCGCGATGACCGGGGCCGCCACGACGGTGGCGACGACGGTGGTGGTCACGACCCGGGCGCGCAGCCGGTCGCGGCGGGCGGCGCGGTCCCTGGGGTCCACGGGGAAGCCGGTGCGGTCGAAGCGCGGGCCGGCCGGTCGGCGTCGGCCCCGGCCGCTGCCGCTGCCGGAGCGGAGCATGGCCGCGCGGACGGCGGTGCGCGGCGCGGGGACCAGTGGGAGGGCGGCGTCGATGCCGCCGGTGCCGGGCCAGGGGGCGGCGGCGTTGACGCGTTCGGCGACGCGGCGGCAGCGCGGGCAGTCGTCGACGTGGCGGACGAGCTCGGCGCGCAGGGTGGTGGACAGCAGCACCTGTCCGTCGCCGGTGAGGCGGGATACGGAGGGGCAGCTGCCGGTCTCGACGACGGCGAGGGCGGCGCGGGTCCGCTCCACCTCGCAGGCGGCGCCGGCGAGCAGTTCCCGGGCGGTGGCGGGGGGCGTGCCGAGGACGGCGGCGAGTTCGGGGACGCCGAGGCGGTGGCGGACGGCGAGTTCGAGGGCTTCGCGCTGGGCGGGCGTGGTCCCGGCGGCCTCGGGCCAGGCGAGCCGGGCCAGCTCGGTGCGCCGGTACGCGCTGACGTCCAGAGCGCGGCGCACCTCCGGCGCGTGCTCGGCATCCGTGCGCTCCGGCGTGCGCCGGGTGGAATGCGCTCCCTGCCGGGGCCGCCGGTGCTCGGCCAGCCGCCGCAGGCAGCCCCAGCGGGCGAGGGCGTACAGCCAGGCCCGCCGGTCCCCCTCGCCGGGACATCGGCCGGGATGGCGCTCGGCGACGGCCAGGACCTCGGCAAGGACCTCGGTGGCGACGTCGTGGTCGCACAGGACCGAGAGGCAGTAGGTGAACAGGCCGTCCAGGTACGGCTCGTGCCGGAAGGGGGGCGGAGCCGGCTGTTCTCCTTCGGGGCCTTCATCGCTGACGGGACCTCCGGGACCCTCGGGGCCCTTGTGGCCTCTGGGGCCCTCGGGAGGCGTGCGCCCGTGCGCCCGGTGTGCGCCGGTGCGCATGGCGGGGCTTTCCTGGTTGCGGCTGCTCACCCTGGCGAAGGTAGGCGGCACGCCGGTGACGGCCGTGAAGCCTTCAGCTGTTTTAGCCCTTACGGGTGAACAGATCGAACCTGTGCTGACTGCGGCCCTGACGCCGGGCACGGCAACGGGTGCGCGGGGCCGCGCACGCCCGCCCGGACCGTCCCGCGGGGCGGGCACTGTCACAGGGTCCGGATACCGTGGGCCGCATGGCTGCCCGTACATCTCGTTCATCCGCCAAGGACCGGCCGTCCTACCGCTGCTCCGAGTGCGGCTGGACGACCGCGAAATGGCTCGGCCGGTGCCCCGAGTGCCAGGCGTGGGGCACCGTGGAGGAGATGGGCGGCGCCCCCGCCGTACGGACGACCGCCGCCGGGCGGGTGTCGGCGCCCGCGCTCCCGATCGCGCAGGTCGACGGCCGGACGGCGACCGCCCGGAGCACGGGCGTGGACGAACTGGACCGCGTCCTCGGCGGCGGGCTCGTACCCGGCGCCGTGGTGCTGCTGGCCGGCGAGCCGGGCGTCGGGAAGTCGACGCTGCTGCTGGACGTCGCGGCGAAGGCGGCCAGCGACGCGCACCGCACGCTGTACGTCACGGGCGAGGAATCGGCGAGCCAGGTGCGGCTGCGGGCCGACCGGATCAACGCGCTGAACGACCACCTCTTCCTCGCCGCCGAAACCGACCTTTCCGCCGTACTGGGCCACCTCGACGCCGTACAGCCCTCGCTGCTGGTCCTGGACTCCGTACAGACCGTGGCCTCTCCCGAGATCGACGGCGCGCCCGGCGGAATGGCCCAGGTCCGCGAGGTGGCCGGAGCATTGATCCGCGCCTCCAAGGAGCGCGGGATGGCCACCCTGCTCGTCGGGCACGTCACCAAGGACGGGGCGATCGCCGGACCCCGCCTGTTGGAGCACCTGGTGGACGTCGTCCTCAGCTTCGAGGGCGACCGGCACGCACGGCTGCGCCTCGTGCGCGGCGTGAAGAACCGGTACGGGGCCACCGACGAGGTCGGCTGCTTCGAACTCCACGACGAGGGGATCACCGGGCTCGCGGACCCGAGCGGGCTGTTCCTGACCCGGCGCGCGGAGGCCGTGCCCGGAACCTGCCTGACGGTGACCCTGGAGGGCAAGCGTCCGCTGGTCGCCGAGGTGCAGGCGCTGACCGTGGACTCGCAGATCCCCTCGCCCCGGCGGACCACCTCGGGCCTGGAGACCTCGCGCGTCTCGATGATGCTGGCGGTGCTGGAGCAGCGCGGCCGGATCACCGCGCTCGGCAAGCGCGACATCTACTCCGCCACCGTGGGCGGGGTGAAGCTGACGGAGCCGGCCGCCGACCTGGCGATCGCGCTGGCGCTGGCCTCGGCGGCGAGCGACGTGCCGCTGCCGAAGAACCTGGTGGCGATCGGCGAGGTCGGCCTGGCGGGCGAGGTGCGGCGCGTGACCGGGGTGCAGCGACGGCTCGCCGAGGCGCACCGGCTCGGCTTCACGCACGCCCTGGTCCCGGCCGACCCCGGGAAGGTGCCGGCCGGGATGAAGGTCACGGAGGTCGCGGACATGGGCGACGCGCTGCGCGTCCTGCCGCGCGGCCGGTCGCGCGCGGCGGCCAAGGAGTAACGGCCGAGGAGTCACGGCCACCGGGAAGGAGTTGCTGGTGAGGGGCCCCGTGAGGGGCTCCCCGCGGGCGCTCCTGGCCAAGCCACGGCGGGCGCACAGCGCGCGCCGGTAGACTTTGTGCTGGTCCGCCCGGCCGTACGCAGGCGGCGCAACCCGCGACCGGAGGAGTGCAGTGGCAGCCAAGGACGGGGCAGCAGCATCCGGGAAGTCGGGCGCGAGCTCCAAGCAGGAGGCCATGATGCGCGCCTCGCTGAGCGCGGTCGCACCTGGTCAGCCCCTGCGCGACGGCCTGGAACGGATCGTCCGCGGCAACACCGGCGGCCTCATCGTGCTCGGGATGGACAAGTCCGTCGAGGCGATGTGCACGGGCGGTTTCGTGCTGGACGTGGAGTTCACCGCGACCCGGCTGCGCGAGCTGTGCAAGCTCGACGGCGCGCTCATCCTCGACAAGGACATCACCAAGATCCTGCGGGCCGGCGTGCAGCTGGTGCCGGACGCGTCGATCCCGACGGAGGAGACGGGCACCCGTCACCGCACCGCGGACCGCGTCTCGAAGCAGTGCGGGTTCCCCGTGGTGTCGGTGTCGCAGTCGATGCGGCTGATCGCGCTGTACGTGGACGGCGAGCGCCGGGTCCTGGAGGAGTCCGGGGCGATCCTGTCGCGGGCGAACCAGGCGCTGGCCACGCTGGAGCGGTACAAGCTGCGCCTCGACGAGGTCGCCGGGACGCTGTCCGCGTTGGAGATCGAGGACCTGGTCACGGTGCGCGACGTGACGGCGGTAGCCCAGCGGCTGGAAATGGTCCGCCGCATTGCCACGGAAATCGCTGAATACGTGGTCGAGCTGGGCACGGACGGGCGACTGCTGTCGCTCCAGCTGGACGAGCTGACGGTCGGCATCGAGCAGGAGCGGGAGCTGGTCATCCGGGACTACGTGCCGGAGCCGACCGCGAAGCGCTCCCGCACGGTGGAGGAGGCGCTGCCGGCGCTGGACGCGCTGACGCACCCGGAGCTGCTGGAGCTCGGCATCGTGGCGCGGGCGCTGGGGTACACGGGCTCGCCCGAGACCCTGGACTCGGCGGTGTCCCCGCGGGGCTACCGGCTGCTGGCGAAGGTTCCGCGGCTGCCGGGTGCCATCATCGAGCGGCTGGTGGAGCACTTCGGGGGCCTGCAGAAGCTGCTGGCGGCGTCGGTGGACGACCTGCAGACCGTGGACGGCGTGGGCGAGGCGCGGGCGCGGAGCGTCCGCGAGGGCCTGTCGCGCCTGGCGGAGTCCTCGATCCTCGAACGCTACGTCTGACCCCGGGCCCCCGGCCCGGTCCGGCGGCCCGACCCGGCGCTGCCGGGCCCGGCCACCGCTCGGCTAGTCCTGCTTGAGGACGAACGAGGTCCGGGCCACCGGCATGCCCGGCGACTTGACCTCCACCACGTAGGTGTCCGCAGGCGCGCTCCCCGCCGGAGGCGTCTGGCACTGGTCGGCGGCGCTGAACTTCCTGTCCCACTCCAGCGACTGCTTCGTCTCGCCCTGCGCCGGCACCCGGAAGAACGCGTTGCCCGCGCCCGAGGGGCAGTCCGCCGAGGACCAGACGGCCTTGCTGGTGCTCGCCTGAAGGATGCTCAGGACCGCTTGCTTCGGGCCCAGGTCGACCTTGCAGGTCGTGCCGGAGACGTTGCGCGCGAGCAGTTCGAGGCGGGGCTTCTCGCTCGTCTCGTACTCGTTCTTCACGCTCTTGACCTCCCACTGCAGCCCGCTCGGGGCGCACGTGGGAAGTGGGGAGTCCGCCGGGACCTGGGCCGCCGCGCCGCCCGCGCCGCTACTGCCGGCGCTACTGGCGGCGCCACTGCCGCCGGCGCCCGCACCGGCTCCACCGGAACCCGCGCCGGTGCCCGGAGTGCCGCCCGGTTCACCGTTCTTGCCGGAGCCTCCGCCCGACTCCGCACGCCCGCCCGGCGCCTGACTGATCGCCGGCCCCGTCCCCGAGGGTCCCGGGGTGATCGAGGCGACGGGATCGGGTCCCTTCTCGCCCTTGCCGTTCGTACTCGTCTTCCCACCATCGGAACTGACGGTCCATACGGCGAGGAGCGCGAGGAGCGCGACGACGGACGCCAGCACGGCCCTCCGTCGCCAGTAGATGGAGGAGGGGAGCGGCCCGACCGGATTGCGCATAGATCCCACGGACGGAACTTTACGAGAGTCCGCGGCCCGATCCGCGCCCCACATGCCGCGCAACCGGCTTGTTTTGCCGATGATCATCTCGGGGGCGGAGCCCGCACCATCGAGATTCGGCCAAGGGTCGGGTGTCAGGCTTGATCGCGTTTGAGTACGGTCGGTGACCATGGACACCTCCGGCCTGTACCGCGACATCACCGACTCCGCCCGTTCCGCACCCGGCTGGGTGCAGTCGGCGTTCGAGGCCTGGACCGAGTACGGGCTATTGCTCTTCGGTCTGCTCTTCATAGCCGTGTGGTGGCGCGCCCGAACCGCGGCCGGCGCGGGGCCCATCGCCTTGGCCGTCGTCGCGCCGCTCGCGACCGCCCTCGCGTACGTGGGCTCCGAGGTGGTGAAGTCCGCCGTGCACGAGGAGCGGCCGTGCCGGGCCGTGGCCGGTGCCGCGGCCTCGCTCGTCACCTGCCCGGCCCCCGGCGACTGGTCGTTCCCCAGCAACCACTCCGCCATCGCGGGGGCCGCCGCCGTCGCGCTGGCCTTCGCCGTACGCCGCCTCGCGCTGCTGACCGTCCCGCTGGCCCTGCTGATGGCCTTCTCCCGGGTCTTCGTCGGGGTGCACTACCCGCACGACGTGGTGGTGGGCCTGCTGCTCGGCGGTTCGCTCGCCGCGATCACCGTCCTGGTCCTCACCGCTCCGATCAGTACGATCACCACCGCCATGCGGGCGAGCGGGGGGCGCGCCGCTGTCTGGTTCAGCGGCCCGGGCCCCGCGCGGCAGCCCTGAAACGTGCCAGGATGCCGTCTGCCATGACTGCATCCACCAGCCCTTCCCCCGCCGCATCCGTCACCGCGTCCCCCGACGTGTCCCACGCGCTGCACTCCCCGGTCATCGCCTGGTTCGAGGAGCACGCCCGCGACCTGCCCTGGCGCCGCCCCGAGGCCGGCCCCTGGGGGGTCATGGTCAGCGAGTTCATGCTCCAGCAGACCCCGGTCAGCCGGGTCCTGCCCGTGTACGAGCAGTGGCTCGCGCGGTGGCCCCGCCCCGCCGACCTGGCCGCCGAGGCCCCGGGCGAGGCCGTCCGGGCCTGGGGGCGCCTCGGCTACCCCCGGCGGGCCCTGCGCCTGCACGGCGCGGCCGTCGCGATAACGGAGCGGCACGGCGGCGACGTACCGCAGGAGCACGCGCAGCTGCTCGCACTGCCCGGGATCGGCGAGTACACGGCGGCGGCCGTGGCCTCGTTCGCGTACGGGCAGCGGCATGCGGTGCTCGACACCAACGTGCGCCGGGTGTTCGCCCGCACCACGACCGGCGTCGAGTACCCGCCGAACGCCACCACAGCGGCCGAGCGGCGCCTGGCCCGGGCCCTGCTGCCCGAGGACGAGGGCACCGCGGCCCGCTGGGCGGCCGCCTCGATGGAGCTCGGCGCCCTGGTGTGCACGGCCAAGTCCCCGGACTGCGCGCGCTGCCCGGTGGCCGGGCTGTGCGCGTGGCGCCTGGCCGGGAAGCCGGCCCACGACGGGCCGCCGCGGCGCGGACAGACGTACGCGGGGACGGACCGGCAGGTGCGCGGCAAGCTCCTCGCGGTGCTGCGGGACGCGGTCGGACCGGTTCCGCAGTCCGTGCTCGACACCGTCTGGGACGAGCCCGTGCAGCGGGCGCGGGCGCTGGACGGGCTGGTCTCCGACGGACTGGTCGAGCCGCTGGCCGCGGGGATGTACCGGCTGCCCCAGGGCACCGCCGCACGGCCGTCCGGGGACACCGACACAAACTGAGTCGCAGATTCCGTTTATCTCGGCGAAACCCCAGCTCACGGCACTGTTACACAACCTATGGGTGTCCGTGCGCCCACCGAAGGCTGGCCCGCACAACCCCGTGACAACCCCTCCGTACCTTCGAATCCGTAGGGCGGACGAGCGGTTGGTTGGACGGGACGGAGGCGGTCTGAGATGGCGCACGGCGAGGTACTCGGATTCGAAGAGTACGTACGCACTCGGCAGGACGCGCTCCTGCGCAGTGCCCGGCGCCTGGTCCCGGACCCCACCGACGCCCAGGACCTCCTGCAGACCGCGCTGGTGCGCACGTACGGCCGCTGGGACGGCATCGCCGACAAGTCCCTGGCCGACGCCTACCTGCGCCGCGTCATGATCAACACCCGGACCGAGTGGTGGCGCGCCCGCAAGCTCGAAGAGGTCCCCACCGAACAGCTCCCGGACGCCTCCGTCGAGGACGGCACCGACCAGCGCGCCGACCGCGCCCTGTTGATGGACATCTTGAAGGTTCTCGCGCCCAAGCAGCGCAGCGTGGTCGTACTGCGACACTGGGAGCAGATGAGCACCGAGGAGACCGCCGCCGCGCTCGGAATGTCTGCGGGTACTGTGAAGAGCACCCTGCACCGCGCACTGGCCCGGCTCCGGCAGGAGCTGGAGAGCCGGGACCTGGACATGCGCGCGCTGGAGCGCGGTGACCACCGCGGTGACCACACCATCCGGTACGAGGGGCGTGAGCGGTGCGCGGCCTGAATGGCCAAAGCCTGAGCGGCAGGAGTTCGCTGGTGCTGATGTCGGCGGGGACGATCGTCCTCGTCGGCACTGTGCTGTTCGCGGCCGGTTGTTCCACCGGCGGCACCGGGCTGCGCGACGGCGGCCCGGCCCACACCGAGGCCGTGGGCAAGAGCGGCTCGCCGACGACCACCCCGCCGGACCACGTCCCGGCCACCACCGGCGCGTCCGGCAAGCCCGGCAAGAAGGTCGACCCCGTCGCACTGCTCCAGGCTGACCCGAAGGTCAGCGCCGCGGTCAAGCGGGACCTCAAGCCCTGCACGGGCAAGGAGTACCCGATCGACGTGAGCTACGGGAAGGTCACCGGCGGCGAGAGCGTCGACATCGTCGTCAACGTGCTGTCCTGCGCCGATGCGCTGGGGCGGGGCTCGTACGTGTACAGGGCGGCGGGCGGGACGTACGAGAATGTGTTCTCGGACGAGCAGCCGCCCGTCTACGCGGAGATCGACCGGGGCGACCTGGTCGTCACCAAGCCCGTCTACGGAAAGACCGATCCCCTCTCCTACCCGTCGGGCGAGGACGTGGTCACGTACCACTGGAACGGCGAGAAGTTCACGGAGCAGGACCGGGTGCACACCGACTACAGCAACGTCGACGGCGGGGCCCAGCCGGCACCCGCGATCACCCAGAAGAACTGACGGACCGAAGAACCGAGGCGAGGCTTCCGCATGGCCGAGACCCATGTCCTGTTCGTGGAGGACGACGACGTCATCCGTGAGGCCACGACCCTGGCGCTGGAACGCGACGGGTTCGTGGTCACCGCCATGCCCGACGGCCTGTCCGGCCTGGAGTCCTTCCGGGCCGACCGCCCGGACATCGCGCTGCTCGACGTGATGGTGCCCGGCATGGACGGCGTGAGCCTGTGCCGCCGCATCCGCGACGAGTCCACCGTCCCCGTGATCATGCTGTCGGCGCGCGCCGACTCCATCGACGTCGTGCTGGGCCTGGAGGCGGGCGCCGACGACTACGTCACCAAGCCCTTCGACGGCTCGGTGCTCGTCGCCCGCATCCGCGCCGTGCTGCGCCGCTTCGGCCACGCCGGCGGCCCGCAGAACGGCCGGGCGGGCGCGAACGGCGAGGACCCCTCCGAGGAGCGCGGGGTGCTGCTCTTCGGCGACCTGGAGGTCGACACCGAAGGCATGGAGGTCCGCAAGGCCGGCGCCCCGGTGGCGCTCACGCCGACCGAGATGCGGCTGCTGCTGGAGTTCTCCTCCGCGCCCGGCACCGTACTGTCCCGCGACCGGCTGCTGGAGCGCGTCTGGGACTACGACTGGGGCGGCGACACCCGCGTCGTGGACGTCCACGTCCAGCGGCTGCGCACGAAGATCGGGCAGGACCGGATCGAAACGGTCCGGGGCTTCGGATACAAGCTGAAGGCATGAGGCGCTTCACCCTCCGTACGGGGATCCGCTGGAAGATCACGCTCGCCATCGCCGCCGTCGGCGCACTCGTCGCCGTCGCACTGAGCCTGGTCGTGCACAGTGCTGCCCGCGTGTCGATGCTGGAAAGCGCCCGCGAGGCACAGCTGACCAACGTGCAGTTCATCGCCCGCCTCGTCGAGACCGGGCGCAAGCCGCCCATGGGGGCCAAGCTCAACGACCCCGAGCTGCCCGCCTCGCTGCGCGAGAAGGCGAAGTCGGGGCGGCGCGGCACGTACGTCCACGAATCCCGCAAGGGCGTGCCGGAGGTGTGGGCCGCGGTGCCGCTCGGCAATGGCCAGGTGCTGTCGCTGCACGGCCCGTTCAAGGAGAGCGCCAACCTGGTGCGCGACCTGGACCGGGCCCTGGTCGTCGGGTCGCTGTCCGTCGTGGTCGCGGGCGCGGCGCTCGGCGTGCTCATCGGCGGGCAGATCTCGCGCCGGCTGCGCAAGGCCGCGACCGCCGCGCAGCGGGTGGCGCACGGGGATCCCGACGTACGGGTGCGGGACGCCGTCGGCGGCGTCGTCCGGGACGAGACCGACGACCTCGCGCGGGCCGTGGACGCCATGGCGGACGCGCTACAGCAGCGGCTGGAGGCCGAGCGGCGGGTGACCGCGGACATCGCCCACGAGCTGCGGACCCCGGTGACGGGCCTGCTCACAGCGGCGGAGCTGCTGCCTCCGGGGCGGCCGACCGAGCTGGTGCGCGACCGGGCGCAGGCGATGCGGGCGCTGGTCGAGGACGTGCTGGAGGTGGCCCGGCTGGACAGCGCGTCCGAGCGGGCGGAGCTCCAGGACGTGGCGCTGGGCGAGTTCGTGAGCCGACGGGTGACGGCACTGATGCCGGAGGCGTCGGTACGGGTGGTGGCGGACGAGATCGTCAGCACCGACCCGCGACGGCTGGAGCGGATCCTGGGCAACCTGCTGGCCAACGCCGCGCGGTACGGGCAGCCGCCGGTCCAGGTCGACATCGAGGGCCGGGTCGTACGGGTCCGGGACCACGGGCCGGGCTTCCCGGAGGCGCTGCTGCGCGAGGGGCCGAGCCGGTTCCGCACCGGCTCGACCGACCGGGCCGGGGTGGGGCACGGGCTGGGGCTGACCATCGCCGAGGGGCAGGCGCGGGTGCTGGGCGCCCGGCTGACGTTCCGCAACGTGGCGGCCCCGGGCGGCGTGGACCGCGAGGGTGCGGCGGCCGGAGCGGTGGCGGTGCTGTGGCTGCCGGAGCACGCGCCGACGGCGACGGGGAGCTTCCCCATCATCAAGCCGTCGGGCTGAGCCGGAGGAGGCGCCGGGACGCGGGACCGCCGGGCCGGGCCGGGCCGGATGCCGATCGGGACCGGGCCGCACACCCGTGCGGTCCCGTGTTTTAGCATCCCAGGCATGACCGACGGTACGAATCCCTCCAGCAACCCGCAGCCCGAGCCCGCCCCGGGGAACGGGGGCTACGGGTTCCCGCCGGTCCCGCCGGCCCCCGCGGCCGGCTACGGCTACCCGCCCGGTGCGCCCGCCCCCGGTGGCGGTGGCTTCGGCCCCCCGCCGGCGGTTCCGCCCGCGGACGGCTCCGGCTACGGCTACCCGCAGCAGGGCGGCCATCCCGGTGCCCAGCCCGCCCCGTACCAGCAGGCCCCGGCCGCCGCGGTCCCGCCGCAGCAGCAGGAGTGGGCCCAGGGCCTGCCGAACATGGGCGCGCCGACGCCGCCGGTCGGTCCGGGCCCCGGGCTCCCCGGGCCGTTCGCGCCGCAGTCGGACCAGCCGGACTGGGAGGCCATGGCCGACCGCTCGGCGGCCGAGAAGCGCAAGAAGCGGCTGTGGATGATCGGCGGCGGGGTGACCGTACTGGCCTTGCTCGCCGGCGGTGGAACGTTCCTGCTGCTGGGTGGCGACGGCAAGGACGAGAACGAGGCGAAGGACGACAAGCCGTCCCCGACCGTATCGGCCTCGCCCTCCCCCAGCGGCTCGAAGAGCAAGACTCCGGTCGACAACACCCCGACCGTCAAGGACGACCCGACGAGCATCCGCGACCGCAGCGGAAAGGCCCCGCTGAAGATGGGCCCCGACGCAGGGGTCTTCCCGATCGACAAGCGCTTCGAGATCCGCACGAAGGGCAACGAGAACTCGTACGCCGAGTCCGAGAAGCGCGTGGTGGACACGGCCAAGAGCTTCACCGTCTCGGCGCGGGTCTGGGTCCGCTCCGCCAAGGGGCGCCAGATCGCCGTCAGCCAGGGCAACGAGAAGTCGTCCTCGTTCGAGCTGGGCCTGGACCAGGTGAACGGCAAGCCGGCCTGGGTCTTCCGCGTGCAGACGGGCGACCAGGGCGCGGACGCCACCACCGTGGTCGTGGCCGGCGACAACCCGAAGATGGAGAAGACCTTCGCGGAGCTGACGGGGACCTACGACGCCGAGCGCAAGCTGGTCGCCCTGTACGTGAACGGGAAGAAGACGGGCGAGAGCGCGGTCCCGGGCGTCTTCCAGGCGCCGGGCCCGCTCCAGCTGGCCCGGACCCGGCACGAGGACAAGTGGACGGCCGCCTGGAGCGGCGCCATGGACAGCGTGCAGACGTACGACGTCCTGCTGTCCCCGGCGCAGATCGACACGCTCAAGGCGGGCCGGGTGGACGCGTCGGCGAAGCCGACGGGCTCCTGGCTGCTGTACTGAGCGGCTGCCGCTCGGATCAGACGGTGACGCCGACGTTGCGCAGGAACGCGACCGGGTTCACGGCCGAGCCGTAGTTCGGGGTGGTCCGGATCTCGAAGTGGAGGTGCGGGCCGCTGGAGTTGCCGGTGTTGCCGGACAGCGCGATCTGCGCACCCTTGGTGACCTTCTGGCCGATCCGGACCTGGATCTTCGAGAGGTGCGCGTACTGCGAGTACGTGTTGTTCGCGTGCTTGATCACGATGGCGTTGCCGTACGCCGGGCCGTCGCCGCCGCCGTTGGGGCCCGCCTTGACGACGATGCCGCCGTGGGCGGCCTTGACGGGGGTGCCGACGGGGCAGGCGAAGTCCTGGCCCGAGTGCTTGTGGGACCACATGGTGCCGCCCTTGCCGAAGGTCGCGGAGAGCGTGTAGGTCCCGACCGGCTTCTGCCAGGTGACGGTCTTCCCGGCGGCGGCCGCGGAGCCCTGGGCGGCGGCCTGGGCCGCGACCAGCTCGGGGGTGCCGGTCAGGGTGGTCTGCGGGGCGGTGTCGGCGAAGGCGGCGGTCGTTCCGGCCCCGAGAGCCAGGGCCGCACCGAGAGCGGTGGCGCCGAGGACGATACGGGTACGACGGGTGCTGACGCGCTTCACGGACATGTGGAGACCTCCGGGGCCGGGGACAAGGGCGGGGCGTGGCATGAAGCCACCCGGCGTGCCGGAAGGCGGTGCCGGACTTGCCCACCCTTGGTAACCCGTGTCCCGCGACATCCCCAAACCTCCCGATTACTACCGGGACTCGTAGGCGCGGAGGTGTGACGCAGCCGTTTGACGGCATCATTTCTGGGCGGAGGGCATCCCCATTCCAGGGCAAATCGGACATTGGACCTACGAGAGGTCCTCGTAGGTCCGATTTGCCCTGTGCGGCTTGTCACCGGAAAAGGGGCGGCCCCGGAACCGAATGGTTCCGGGGCCGCCCCTCGTGCAGCGGTGCGACCGGTGCTTACGCGCCCTTGCTCAGGTCCGGGCCGGAGCCCGTGGCCTCGATCGGGGGCAGGTCCGGCAGAGCCGACTTCTCCTCGCCGCGGAAGGTGAACTTGGCGTCCTCGCCGTCACCCTCCTTGCCCACGACCACGATGTGGCCGGGACGCAGCTCGCCGAAGAGGATCTTCTCGGACAGGATGTCCTCGATCTCGCGCTGGATGGTGCGGCGCAGCGGGCGGGCACCCAGGATCGGGTCGTAGCCCCGCTTGGCGAGCAGGAGCTTCGCGTCGCCGCTCAGCTCGATGCCCATGTCGCGGTCCTTCAGGCGCTCGTCGACCTTGGCGATCATCAGGTCGACGATCTGGATGATGTCTTCCTGCGACAGCTGGTGGAAGACGACCGTGTCGTCGACACGGTTCAGGAACTCGGGCCGGAAGTGCTGCTTGAGCTCTTCGTTGACCTTCGCCTTCATCCGGTCGTAACCGGTCTTGACGTCGCCCACGGCGGCGAAGCCGAGGTTGAAGCCCTTCGAGATGTCCCGGGTACCCAGGTTGGTCGTCATGATGATGACCGTGTTCTTGAAGTCCACGACCCGGCCCTGGGAGTCGGTCAGACGACCGTCCTCCAGGATCTGGAGAAGGGAATTGAAGATATCCGGGTGGGCCTTCTCGACCTCGTCGAAGAGGACGACGGAGAACGGCTTGCGGCGCACCTTCTCGGTGAGCTGGCCGCCCTCTTCGTAGCCCACGTAGCCGGGGGGCGAACCGAAGAGGCGGGAAACCGTGTGCTTCTCGCTGAACTCCGACATGTCGAGGGAGATCAGCGCGTCCTCGTCGCCGAAGAGGAATTCGGCGAGCGTCTTGGACAGCTCGGTCTTACCGACGCCGGACGGGCCGGCGAAGATGAACGAGCCACCCGGGCGCTTCGGGTCCTTCAGACCCGCACGGGTACGGCGGATGGCCTGGGAGAGCGCCTTGATGGCGTCCTTCTGGCCGATGACGCGCTTGTGGAGCTCGTCTTCCATGCGGAGCAGTCGCGAGGACTCCTCCTCGGTGAGCTTGAAGACGGGAATGCCGGTCGCGGTCGCGAGGACTTCGGCGATGAGCTCGCCGTCGACCTCGGCGACGACGTCCATGTCGCCGGCCTTCCATTCCTTCTCGCGCTTGGCCTTCGCCGCCAGCAGCTGCTTCTCCTTGTCGCGGAGGGAAGCCGCCTTCTCGAAGTCCTGGGAGTCGATGGCCGACTCCTTGTCGCGGCGCACGCCCGCGATCTTCTCGTCGAACTCGCGGAGGTCCGGCGGCGCGGTCATCCGGCGGATGCGCATCCGGGAGCCGGCCTCGTCGATCAGGTCGATCGCCTTGTCCGGCAGGAAGCGGTCCGAGATGTACCGGTCGGCCAGCGTCGCCGCCTGGACCAGGGCCTCGTCCGTGATGGAGACGCGGTGGTGGGCCTCGTAGCGGTCGCGCAGGCCCTTGAGGATCTCGATCGTGTGGGGGAGGGAAGGCTCCGCCACCTGGATCGGCTGGAAGCGGCGCTCAAGGGCCGCGTCCTTCTCAAGGTGCTTGCGGTACTCGTCCAGCGTCGTGGCACCGATGGTCTGGAGCTCACCACGGGCCAGCATGGGCTTGAGGATGCTGGCGGCGTCGATCGCGCCCTCGGCGGCGCCCGCACCCACGAGGGTGTGGAGCTCGTCGATGAACAGGATGATGTCGCCGCGGGTGCGGATCTCCTTGAGCACCTTCTTCAGGCGCTCCTCGAAGTCACCGCGGTAGCGGGAGCCCGCGACCAGGGCGCCGAGGTCCAGGGTGTAGAGGTGCTTGTCCTTGAGGGTCTCGGGCACCTCGCCCTTGACGATCGCCTGGGCCAGGCCCTCGACGACGGCGGTCTTGCCGACGCCGGGCTCGCCGATGAGGACCGGATTGTTCTTGGTACGGCGGGACAGGACCTGCATGACCCGCTCGATCTCCTTCTCGCGCCCGATGACCGGGTCGAGCTTGGATTCGCGGGCGGCCTGCGTGAGATTGCGGCCGAACTGGTCCAGGACGAGGGAGGTCGAGGGGGTGCCCTCGGCCGGGCCGCCGGCCGTGGCCGACTCCTTGCCTCCGCCGGAGTAGCCGGAAAGCAGCTGGATGACCTGCTGCCGGACTCGGTTGAGATCGGCGCCCAGCTTCACCAGGACCTGGGCGGCGACGCCCTCGCCCTCGCGAATGAGGCCGAGCAGGATGTGCTCGGTGCCGATGTAGTTGTGGCCGAGCTGGAGGGCCTCACGGAGCGAAAGCTCCAGGACCTTCTTCGCCCGCGGAGTGAAGGGGATGTGGCCGGACGGGGCCTGCTGCCCCTGACCGATGATCTCCTCAACCTGCTGGCGAACAGCCTCGAGCGAAATCCCGAGGCTCTCCAGGGCCTTAGCGGCGACACCCTCACCCTCGTGGATCAGACCCAGGAGGATGTGCTCGGTGCCGATGTAGTTGTGGTTGAGCATCCGGGCTTCTTCCTGAGCCAGGACGACAACCCGCCGCGCGCGGTCGGTGAACCTCTCGAACATCGTTTATCGCTCCTCAGAGCGGTCGGGCAGTTCGGGGTCGGTCCCCGCCCTGTCCTTCCGCATGCTAGTCCCGCGGGGCGGGACAGCTCATTCCAACTGCCGACATCCGTCCGCGATCACCCCCACGTCAGTGGGGAAAACCGGCTTCATCAGCCGACAACTGCTCCAACCCGATGGTGCGAGACGATGTTCCCGCAGGCCAGGCAGATACCCGTCACACGTGTACGCCGATGGCGAACGGAAGCCGGCCAAATCAGCGTGTCGCCCCGATCCACTAGGAATGTCTTACCCGTAAGGACTGACACTCCATGCCGGTGGCGCCGGTTCCCTCAGCTACGGGCGAACACGATTGCGTCCCGAATGTAGGACCCCACCCCGACGGAAGTTTACGTTCCGCACAGAACCCGGTGCGCTGCGTAACTCCACGGTCGCCGCGGAGTTGCTCCGGACATGGCCGTCACCGCTCCGCTCCCCCGCGTCGCGCCCGAGGATTCTCCCGCGGATTCGTTCCGGGACGCGTACGCGTCCTGGTACGAGGGGGTGCTCGGCTGGCCCGTCGCGGCCGGGCCGCCCGCCCGGCTGCTCACCGGGACGCGGTTCGACGTACTGGAGCTACCGGCCGATGCCGGGGCGGAGCTGCTGCGCAGGCCGCTCGCCACGGGGCCGGTGGCGCTCACCGGACGCCGGATGCGGTTCCTGGTGGCTCCGGGGAGCGCGGACGAGCTGGAGGGGCTGCTCGACTGGCTGGAGTGGGGCGGAGTCGCCCTGGACCTCGTCGGGCTGGGCGCCGGCGGCCGGATCGCGGCACCGGTTCCACCGGGACACCCCGGGGGAACTCCCCGGGGGGCCGCCGTGTGGCTGCGACCCCCCGAGCAGGGGTGTGAGGCACTGCTGCCGTCCCTGCCCGGTCCCGGGCAGGGTGCCGGTCCCGGGCACGGTGGTGCCGGGCCCGATCTCGTACGCCTGGTCGCCGCGGCGGCGACGGAATGCCACCGGGCGCGCCTGTGGCGGCGTACGCCCCTGGAACGAGAGGCCGCGGGTCAGCCCTTGGCGTTCTCGTAGGCCTCGCGGATCTCCTGCGGGACGCGCCCGCGGTCGTTGACGCTCATCCCCTGGGCCTTGGCCCACGCGCGGATCTCCGCGGTGTCCGGGTTGCCGGACGTCGCGGCCGTCCGCGTCTTGGCGCGACCACCGGAGGCGCGGCCGCCGGTGCGGCGAGCGCCCTTGACGTAGTCGGCGAGCGCGGAACGCAGCTTCTCCGCGTTGGCGGTGGTGAGGTCGATCTCGTAGGTCTTGCCATCCAGAGCGAACGTCACGGTCTCGTCCGCCTCGCCACCGTCGAGGTCGTCGACAAGAAGGACCTGAACCTTCTGTGCCACCGGGATTTCCTTTCATCGAAAAGCAGTACGCGGAAAGGAAACCGCTTTTCCCTGGAAAACACAAACCCCCGGGGAGAGGTTCGAGACCGCAACGCGGCGGGAAACGTGCGCGATTCGGACATAGGCCACAGGTGCGCGGAGCACGGGAAAAGCCACCGTGATCGTTCAGAGGTGCAGAAGCATCCGGCTGTTGCCCAAGGTGTTCGGCTTCACCCGTTCGAGACCGAGGAACTCGGCGACGCCCTCGTCATAGGAACGCAGGAGCTCCATGTAGACATCCGTCTCGACCGGGGTCTCGCCGATCTCGACGAAGCCGTGCTTCGCGAAGAAGTCCACTTCGAAGGTGAGGCAGAAAACCTTCGAGACGCCCACTGCCCGGGCGGTGTCCAACAACTGCCCGAGCAGCTGATGGCCGACTCCAGCGCCCTTCAACTCGCGGTCGACCGCGAGAGTACGCACTTCGGCCAGGTCTTCCCACATGACGTGGAGAGCGCCGCAGCCCACCACCTGGCCGTCGGAACCGCGTTCCGCGACCCAGAACTCCTGGATGTCCTCGTAAAGGACGACCGGGGCTTTGTCGAGGAGGATCCGCTGCTGCACGTACTGGTCGAGCAGGCGGCGCAGTGCGGGAACATCGCCGGTGCGGGCACGGCGGATCGTCAGTGTTTTTGCGTGTGCAGCGGAAAACTCACCCATGCCCGGACGCTATCGCCCCGGCTCGGTGCCGCGCCCGGCGGAGTCCCCTTCGGCGGGCGGCTGTTCGGAAGGCGCTTCGGAGGCCGCTTCGGGAAGTGCATCGGGGGCCGCTGCGGCAGGGGGCGCCGCGGCGGACTCGGCGCCCGACTCGGCGTCGTACCCGACGATGCGGATGGCGTCCCGGAGGGCTTCGCGCTGTTCCGCGGACATCATGCCGAAGAAGGCCACGAGGGCGGCCGCGGGGTTGTCGCTCGTCGACCACGCTTCGTTCATCAGTGCGGCCGAGTAGGCGGCTCGGGTGGAGACCGCCGTATATCGATAGGCGCGGCCTTCGGCTTCCCGGCGGACCCAGCCCTTCTGATGAAGATTGTCCATAACCGTCATGACCGTGGTGTACGCGATGGACCGTTCCTGCTGGAGGTCTTCCAGTACTTCACGAACAGTGACCGGGCGGTTCCACTGCCACACCCGCGTCATGACCGCGTCTTCGAGTTCTCCCAAGGGGCGAGGCACAACAGCACGATAGTGCGGAATGTGCGGAATTGCCCGGCTATTCGGAAGGCAACGCGCCACGAAATCCCGGGGGCGCCCCGACGAAGTCGCGGGAACCCCCGGCCCTGCACGTGTGCCCCGGGTAGTGGCTGCGCGCCGTCCGGGGGGTGCCGGCTACTTGCCGGGCTGCGCCTGCCGGGCGGCCTCGGCGCGGGCGATCACGGCGTCGGCCGCCGCGTCTTCCTTCGCCTTGTTGGCGCCGCCCTGGCTCTTCACGATCGTCACGACGAGTGCGATGAAGAAGCCGGCCATCACTACGGGGGGCACGAGCGCGGAAACGTAGTCCATGCCCCCAGCGTAGCTACCCGGCGGCGAGCCCGGCCGCCGGGGGCGGGGTGGGCTTGCGGCGCGGCGGGAACACCTCGCCGGGCGTCGGAATGGGCCGCTCGGACGGGCGTTCGGCGGGCCGCTCGGGGTCCTTGGGCTCCTTGGGGGTCGGCGCGGGACGGGCGGGCTCCTCCTTGCCGCCCTTGCCGCCCTTCTCGCCCTTCTCGCCCTTGGCGTCCTTCGCGTCCTTGTCCTCCTTGGCGTCCTTCCCGCCCGCCAGGGCGAACAGGCGCGTCCGGGGCGCGGGCGCGGTCGAGAACCGCCGCCGCACGGAGCGCTCGGCGATGGCCTGGCAGCGTTCCAGCAGGGCCGCAGCGACCGGGTTGGCCCGTAGCGCGCGCAGTGCCGCGAGGTCGTCGGGCGCGGGCTCGTACCCCGCCGCCAGGGCGTCCTGGAGCAGCTCCAGGTAGCCGGAGAGGCTGCCGGGCAGGGCGCCGCGGTAGCGGGCGAGGTCGGCGAGGAGGAACTCTCTCAGCCGCCCCGCCTCCTGGACCGCTTCGTCCACCGACTGCGCGAGGCGCAGGCAGTCCTGGACCTCGGAGGTCGTCAGGGGGGCCGTGGAGGACTGGAGGGCGTGGGCGAGCGTTCGCCTGAGCACGTGCAGCTCGGCGGCGCTGAACGCCATGCCGCCGCGGGATCCGTAGGGCGTGGGCATGGGCCGAAGATACGCGCTAATCGGACAAAATCCCCTGAGGGGCGTGATTCCGGGCGCGTCCGCCGAGCGACGGGCCGGGGCGGGCCCTACCCCTGCGCCTTGACTGCGTCAAGGAAGTCGGCCCAGGCGGCCTGGGTGGTGGCCAGAACCAGGTGCGCGGGGTCGGCCCGGTCAGCGACACGGACGAGGTGTCCGGGGGCCGCGGAGACGTAGACGCAGGCGTCTCCTTCGCCGCAGTACGTGGACTTCTGCCAGGCGGGGTGAGCGGTCATGGTGTCTCTCCTCGGGGGACGGCTCCGTTGCTTCCCGTGGAAGGGAAGGTAACTCCGTCGGGGCGCCGGACCGACGACTTCGGCGGAATTCGGTGCGTCGTCGTTGAACTGGCGGGACCGTTCGTGCATCTGCGGCACCGCCGCCGGGGGCCCCGCCCCGCACTCCTGCGCCCGGACGACGCCGGGTCCGCACCGTGCCCGGCGGGGCCCGGAAGCGCGGGGCGGGCCCGCCTCAGAGGCGGGCCGTGAAGGCCCGGGTGGCCTCGCGGACGTCTTCCGCGGTCCAGGTGAGGCCCGGCTGCGTGACCGTGACTTCCGTCATCGACACGCCCGGGACCACCGTCGGGGACCACCTGCGGAAGAGGACCGTGCCTGTCTCCTCCGCCAGGCGGACGCCCGCCTCCGTCAGCCGGTCGGCCCCGTACGGCAGCCACACCTGGAACTGGTGCGTGTGCGGGACCTCCGGGTTGATCCGGAACCAGGGGGCCGGACCGTCGGCCAGGGCCTCGGCCAGCGCCGCCGCCACGACGCGGGCCCGCTCCACGTACGACGGCAGGCGCGGCAGCTCCCGGTCCAGGCCCGCCAGCGCCGACAGGGCCTGCGGGAACTGGTGGAAGATCTGGCCGCCGTACCGGTGGCGCCAGACCCTCGCCTCCGAGACCAGGGACGAGGAGCCCGCCAGGGCCGCGCCGCTGAGGCCGCCGAGCGACTTGTAGAACGAGACGTACACCGAGTCCGCGAGCCCCGCGATCTCCGGCAACGGCCGCCCGAAGTGCACCGTCGACTCCCACAGCCGGGCCCCGTCGAAGTGGACGACCGCGTCCCGGTCTCGGGCCGCGTCGACCACGGCCTCCAGCTCCTCCCAGGAGGGGAGGAGGAATCCGGCCTCCCGCAGCGGCAGCTCCAGCATCAGCGTCCCGAACGGCTCCGGCAGGTCCGCGACGTCCTCGGCCGTCGGCTGGCGCGGGTCCGTCGTCGGGTGCACCGTCCGCAGGCCCGAGACCAGCGACAGCGCACCGCCCTCCCACACCTCCGGGTGGCTCATCGGGTGCAGCGCGACCACCTGGTTCCCGGTCCGGCCGGCCCAGCAGCGCAGCGCGATCTGCTGGGCCATCGTCCCGGACGGGAAGAACGCCGCGTCCTCCGTGCCCAGGAGCTCCGCCACCCGCCGCTCCAGCCGGGTCACCACGCCGTCCCCGTACACGTCGGCCGGCTCGTCGGGATCCGGCGCCGCCAGACCCGACAGCAGCTCGCCGACCGTCGCCTCGCGCGGGCTGCCGCTGAGCCTCCGCTCGGCGCTGCGCCCCGCCGCCACCAGCCTCTTCGTCAGATCGTCGTCAGCAGTCATGCCCCCGATCATCGCCGACCGGCCAACACGCCCAGGGGCTAGCATGGCGACGTATCGTCCGGTACCCCCCGCGGACTGGAACGGAAGGCCCTCCCCGCGTGAATTCATCCCAGCAACCGCGCCCGGCCCGGCTCACCGTCGGCGTCGTCGGCGCCGGTCGGGTCGGCCCCGCGCTGGCCCGCGCACTCCAGCAGGCCGGACACCGGCCGGTCGCCGTCTCCGGCGTCTCCGACGCCTCCCGCCGGCGCGCCGCGCGGATGCTGCCCGACGTGCCGCTCGTACCGCCCGCGCAGGTGCTGGAGCTGGCCGACCTGGTCCTGCTGACCGTGCCCGACGACGCGCTGCCGTCGCTCGTCGAGGGGCTCGCCGAAACCGGCGCGGTCCGGCCGGGCCAGCTCCTCGTCCACACCTCCGGGCGGTACGGGACCGCCGTGCTGGCCCCGGCCCGGCGCGCGGGCGCGCTCCCGCTGGCCCTGCACCCGGCGATGACCTTCACCGGCACCGAGGTCGACGTACAGCGGCTCGCCGGCTGCTCGTTCGGCGTCACGGCTCCCGAGGAGCTGCGGCTCGCGGCCGAGGCCCTGGTGATCGAGATGGGCGGGGAGCCCGAGTGGATCGCGGAGGAGAACCGTCCGCTCTACCACGCGGCCCTCGCACTCGGGGCGAACCACCTGGTCACCCTGGTCGCCCAGGCCATGGAGCTGCTGCACAAGGCCGGGGTCGAGCACCCCGACCGGATGCTCGGCCCGCTGCTCGGCGCGGCCCTCGACAACGCCCTGCGCTCGGGTGACGCCGCGCTGACCGGCCCGGTGGCCCGCGGTGACGCCGGCACCGTCGCCGCCCACGTCTCGGAGCTGCGCAAGCACGCCCCCAGCACGGTCGCCGGGTACCTGGCGATGGCCCGCACCACCGCCGACCGGGCCCTCGCGCACGGCCTCCTGAAGCCCGAACTCGCCGAGGACCTGCTCGGGGTGCTCGCCGACGGCGCGGACCACGTCAACGGCACCGAAGGGGACGACCGCCGGTGAACCACGACCTGCTGCTGATCGACACCGCGGAGGAACTGCACAAGCTCCCGCGCACCGCCGAGGGCCCGCGCGCCGTCGTGATGACCATGGGCGCCCTCCACGAGGGCCACGCCACCTTGATCCGCACGGCCCGCGAGCAGGCCGGGCCCGCGGGCCAGGTCGTGGTCACCGTCTTCGTGAACCCGCTGCAGTTCGGGGCCAACGAGGACCTCGACCGCTACCCCCGCACCCTCGACGCCGACCTGGAGATCGCCCGGGCGGCCGGCGCCGATGCGGTGTTCGCCCCGGCGGTCGACGAGGTCTACCCCGGCGGCGCCCCCCAGGTGCGGGTCAGCGCCGGCCCGATGGGCGAGCGCCTCGAAGGGGCCACCCGGCCCGGCCACTTCGACGGCATGCTGACCGTCGTCGCCAAGCTGCTCCACCTCACCCGTCCCGACCTGGCCCTCTTCGGCCAGAAGGACGCGCAGCAGCTGGCCCTGATCCGACGGATGGTCACCGACCTGAACTTCCCCGCGAAGGTGGTCGGCGTACCGACCGTACGCGAGGAGGACGGGCTCGCGCTGTCCTCCCGCAACCGGTACCTCTCCGACCGAGAGCGGCGCACCGCCCTGGCCCTGTCCCGCGCCCTGTTCGCCGGGCAGGACCGGCTCGCCGCGCAGGCCGCGCTGCGGGCCCGCGCCGAGGCGTCCCCGGCCAGCGACGAGCGGGCCACCGCCCTGGCCCGGCTCGGCGAGATCCGGTCGGCCGCCGACGCACACGCCGTGTCCGCCGCGGGCACCGGCCTCCCGGACGCCGTACGGGCCGCCGCCCGGCACGTCCTGGAGGAGGCGGCCCGGCAGGATCCGCCGCTGCTGCTGGACTACCTGGCCCTGGTGGATCCGCAGGACTTCACCGATGTCGGCCCCGACTTCACCGGGCAGGCCGTGCTGGCCGTCGCCGCGAAGGTGGGGACGACCCGGCTGATCGACAACATCCCATTGGAGTTCGGAGCACACACGTGAGCACCCCAGGCACAGCCACCGCCGGTACCGGCATACGGCTGCACGCCCCCGCCCCCGGCTGGGCCGTCGACGCGGACGTCGTCGTCGTCGGCTCCGGCGTCGCCGGCCTGACGGCCGCACTGCGCTGCGCCGCCGCGGGCCGCCGTACGGTCGTGGTCACCAAGGCCCGCCTCGACGACGGCTCCACGCGCTGGGCGCAGGGCGGGATCGCCGCGGCCCTCGGCGACGGCGACACTCCCGGGCAGCACCTGGACGACACGCTCGTCGCGGGCGCCGGACTGTGCGACGGGGCCGCGGTGCGGCTCCTCGTCACCGAGGGACCGGACGCCGTGCGCCGGCTCATCGCCACCGGGGCGGTCTTCGACACCTCCGCCGAGACCGGCGAGATAGAGCTGACCCGTGAGGGCGGCCACCACCGCCGCCGGATCGCGCACGCGGGCGGCGATGCCACCGGCGCCGAGATCTCCCGGGCGCTGGTCGAAGCCGTGCAGGCGGCCGGCATCGAGACGGTCGAGAACGCGCTCGTACTGGACCTGCTCCAGGACGCCGAGGGCCGTACGGCCGGTGTCACCCTGCACGTCATGGGCGAGGGCCAGCACGACGGCGTCGGCGCCGTCCACGCGCCCGCCGTGATCCTCGCGACCGGCGGCATGGGCCAGGTCTTCTCGGCCACCACCAACCCGTCGGTGTCCACCGGCGACGGGGTCGCGCTGGCCCTGCGGGCCGGGGCCGAGGTCTCCGACCTGGAGTTCGTCCAGTTCCACCCCACCGTGCTGTTCCTCGGCCCGGACGCCGAGGGCCAGCAGCCGCTGGTGTCGGAGGCGGTCCGCGGCGAGGGCGCCCACCTGGTCGACGGCGACGGCGTCCGCTTCATGCTCGGACAGCACGAGCTGGCCGAGCTGGCCCCGCGCGACATCGTGGCCAAGGGCATCACGCGCCGCATGCAGGAGCAGGGCGCGCAGCACATGTACCTGGACGCCCGCCACTTCGGCGCGCAGATGTGGGAGCAGCGCTTCCCGACCATCCTGGCCGCCTGCCGCTCCCACGGCATCGACCCGGTGACCGAGCCGATCCCGGTCGCGCCCGCCGCGCACTACGCCTCCGGCGGCGTACGGACCGACCTGCACGGCCGGACGACCGTCCCCGGGCTGTACGCGTGCGGCGAGGTGGCCTGCACCGGCGTGCACGGCGCGAACCGGCTCGCGTCCAACTCCCTGTTGGAGGGCCTGGTCTTCGCCGAGCGGATCGCCGACGACATCATCGGCCGGGCGCCCGCGGGCAACGGCCCGGGCATCCCGGTCCCCGCGACCGGGCCGCTCCAGCCCGCCGGGGCGCGGTACGAGATCCAGCGCATCATGACGGCAGGCGCGGGCGTGCTCCGCTCGGCCGAGTCCCTGCGCACGGCGGCCGCCGCCCTGGAGGACCTGTACGCGACCGCCCTCACGGCGCTGGAGACGGACGGCAAGACCGCCGTGCCCGGCACCGAGACCTGGGAGGCCACGAACCTGCTGTGCGTGGCCCGCGTGCTGGTCGCCGCCGCCCTGCGCCGCGAGGAGACCCGCGGCTGCCACTGGCGCGAGGACCACCCCGACCGCGACGACGCCGCCTGGCGCCGCCACCTCGTCGTCCGGCTGTCCGCCACCGAAAAGCGGGCCCTGGTCGTCATCCCCACCGACTCCGCGGGCTTTCCGTCCGTACAGCACCCCCTGAGCCAGGAGCAGTCATCGTGAGCACCCCCGAAACGCACGACCACGAGCACGAGCACGCGGAGCTGCCGCTCCTCGACGAGTCCGCGGGCGGCTGCGGCGACGACTGCGGCTGCGGCGACGGCGAGGAGTCCGGCCTGGACCCGGCGCTGGCCCAGCTGCTGGCCGACGCGGGCCTGGACCCGATCGAGGTCGAGGACATCGCCCACATGGCGATCTCCGAGGACCTTGACGGCGGGGTGGACGTGACCACGGTGGCGACCGTCCCCGAGGACGCCGTCGCGCACGCCGACTTCACCGCCCGCGAGGCGGGCACGGTCGCCGGCCTGCGCGTCGCCGAGGCCGTCCTGTCCGTCGTCTGCGAGGACGAGTTCGAGGTCGAGCGGCACGTCGAGGACGGCGACCGGGTGAAGCCCGGCCAGGTGCTGCTGACGGTCAGGGCCCGCACCCGGGACCTGCTGACCGGTGAGCGCAGCGCGCTGAACCTGCTCTGCCTGATGTCGGGCATCGCGACGGCGACCCGTACGTGGGCCGACGAGCTGCAGGGCACCGGGGCGAAGGTCCGTGACACCCGCAAGACCACGCCGGGCCTGCGCTCCCTGGAGAAGTACGCGGTGCGCTGCGGCGGCGGCGTCAACCACCGGATGTCGCTGTCGGACGCGGCACTGGTCAAGGACAACCACGTGATCGCGGCGGGCGGTGTCGCGGAGGCGTTCAAGGCCGTCCGCGAGCAGTTCCCCGACCTGCCGATCGAGGTCGAGGTGGACACCCTGCACCAGGTCCGCGAGGCCCTGGACGCGGGCGCCGACCTGATCCTGCTGGACAACTTCACGCCGATCGAGACCGAGGAGGCCGTCGCGCTGGTCGCCGGCCGCGCGGTGCTGGAGTCCTCCGGCCGGCTCACGCTGGCCAACGCCCGCGCGTACGCGGAGACGGGCGTGGACTACCTGGCGGTCGGCGGGCTCACGCACTCGTCCCCGATCATGGACATCGGGCTGGACCTGCGCGAGGAGCGGTAATGCTGCTGACCATCGACGTCGGCAACACCCACACCGTGCTCGGCCTGTTCGACGGTGACGAGATCGTCGAGCACTGGCGGATCTCGACCGACCCGCGGCGCACGGCCGACGAGATGGCCGTGCTGATGCAGGGTCTGATGGGCATGCACCCGATGCTCGGCAGCGAGCTGGGCGACGGCATCCACGGCATCGCGATCTGCTCGACCGTGCCGTCGGTGCTGCACGAGCTGCGCGAGGTGACCCGCCGCTACTACGGCGACGTCCCCGCGGTGCTCGTGGAGCCCGGCATCAAGACGGGCGTGCCGATCCTGATGGACAACCCGAAGGAGGTCGGCGCGGACCGCATCATCAACGCGGTCGCCGCCGTCGAGCTCTACGGCGGCCCGGCGATCGTGGTCGACTTCGGTACGGCTACCACCTTCGACGCGGTGTCCACGAAGGGCGAGTACGTGGGCGGGGTGATCTCCCCGGGCATCGAGATCTCGATGGAGGCCCTCGGCGTACGGGGCGCCCAGCTCCGCAAGATCGAGCTGGCGCGGCCGCGCAACGTGATCGGCAAGTCCACGGTCGAGGCCATGCAGTCGGGCGTGGTCTACGGTTTCGCGGGCCAGGTCGACGGGATCGTGAACCGGATGGCCCGCGAGCTGGCGGGCCCGACCGGCCAGCCGTCCGACGTACGGGTCATCGCGACGGGCGGGCTCGCCCCGATCGTCCTCGGCGAGTCCTCCGTCATCGACGACCACGAGCCGTGGCTGACGCTGATCGGGCTGCGCCTGGTGTACGAGCGCAACGCGCCGAACTTCGACTGAGGCCGCGCAGCCCTCCTGCCTGCCGGCCTGCCGCATGCATGCCGCTCGCCCCGCCCCGCCCCGCCCGCACGGTTGCCGGGGGGGGCGGGCGGGCTGCGCGGCCTCTCACTCCTCGCCGTTCTGAAGACTCGGGTTCGACCTGATGAATTAGCTTGAGCCCAACTCGTCGACAGGCACAGGACGGCTCATATGGCCCGTGATACGGCGTACTTGAAGGTCGCGGACGCGCTGCGCGCCCGGATCCGGGCCGAGGAGTGGCCCGTCGGCGCGAAGCTGCCGTCGCGGGCCCGGTTCGCCCGGGAGTACGGCGTCGGGCAGAGCGTCACGCAGCGCGCGCTGGAGCTGCTGATCATCGAGGGCCTGCTGGAGGGCCGCGCGGGCTCGGGCACGTACCTGTGCGAGCCGCGCGAACGGCTGCGCACGGTCCGCTCCCGGCGCCGCCGCCGGGCCGGTCCGGGCGGTTCGGGCGGTTCGGGCCTGACGTGGGAATCGCACTCCACGGCCCGTACGCCGGCACCCGAGCGGATCGCGGAGCGGCTCGCGGTCCCCGCGGGCGACCCGTGCGTGTTCACCACGTACGAGTTCCTGGCCGAGGGCCGGCCGGTGGAGATCTGCGAGTCCTGGGAGCCGATGGCGGTCACGGACGGCACCCCGGTCGTCCTGCCGGAGGCGGGCCCGTTCAAGGGCGCCGGGGTCATCGAGCGGATGCGCTCCATCGGCGTGCTGGTCGCCTCGGCGCTGGAGGTCCCCCGCCCGGCGCGCGCGAACCAGCGGCAGGCCAATCTGCTCGGCATCAGCGTCGGCGACCTGATCACCGCTATCGAACGGACGTACTACGCGACGGACGGCCGGGCCGTGGAGACCGCCGACATCGTGGTCGCCGACCGCCGCTCCGAGATCGCGTACGAGATCGACTTCCACCCCGAAGACCGCTGACCGGTCCGCATCACGTCCTTCCGGCCGCGTGCCGGCGGCCCCCGGCCGCGTGCCGGCACAGGGCCGCCCACCAGGGGTGGCGGGCCCCTCTGCCGTCGACGACGGCCTGGAACTGCGCGTACGTACGGGCCGAGCGCAGCACGGCGACGTCGTCCCGGCCCGGCGGCGGGGGCATCGGGGCGCCCTGCTGGGAGGCCCGCCAGGTGTCGATGAGGTACTGCTCTATCGCTGTCATGCATCCACCCTGAACCCGCTCGGCCCACCCCGCACGACGATTGACGCTCCTCGTCAATCGATCCGTGTCTGGCCTGGTCACAGACCTCCGACGGGTCAGAATGGGCCGATGAGCGTCACCATCGACATCGCCGGGCTCCCCGCGGACCGCATCCGCTTCGCGCCCTCCCCGCTCTCCGAGCTCTGCATGGCGCTGCACTCGCTGTCGCAGCCCGCGCACCACCCCGGCCTCGCCTCCTGGACCACCGCCACCTCGGCCGCGCTGGACCCCTGCCTCGCGGACCGGCTGCTGGAGGGCGAGTTCATGTGGCGCAGCTCCTTCTCGGACATCTTCATGGCCTTCGCCGCCATCCCCGGCGGCAGCGGCCTGCCCGCCGCGACGCTGGCCGAGGAGCTCGACGTACTCGACCGGATGGACGACGACCGGTTCGTGATGGCCGCCCTGGAGCACTGCTGGCTGGCGCTCTACAACGAGGGCGGCGGCCCCTCCCCGCTGAAGGACCCGCGGGCCCGGACCAAGGCGCTGGAGACGGCCGCCGCCCGCGGCCCCCGGCAGCTGGACTTCTCGCTGCGGCTGCTGGACGACACGGCCTCCGTACGGGTGTGGCTGCGGCGGCTGTTGGAGGACTGCGACGAGGCGTTCTTCGCGGAGACCTGGCGCCGGATAGAGCCGGGGCAGAGCGCCGACGCGCGGCACAAGACCGAGATGCTGCGCCGCAAGGGGCTGGCATCGACGCTCCAGGAGGTGTCGAGGGCACTGAGCGTCGACCAGGCCGCCACCACCATCACCGTCGACAAGATGGTCCACGGCTCGGCCACGGCGACCGATCCGCAGATGGGCCCCGGCCTGGTCTTCGTCCCGACGAACTTCGGCTGGCCGCACCTGCTGGTCCTGCACGCGCCCGGCTGGATGCCGGTGGTCCACTATCCGCTGCGCTCCCCCGAACTGCCCGAGCCGGGCTCGGTGGAGCTGCTCCAGCGGCGGATGGAGGCGCTCGCGCACCCGATGCGGATGATGCTGTGCCGCAGCCTGGCCCGCGCCCCGTACACGACGAGCGAGCTGGCGACCGTACACGGCATCACGGCGCCTGAGGTGTCGCGGCACCTGTCGGCGATGAAGAAGGCCGGCCTGCTGCACACCCGGCGCCAAGGACGGTACGTCCAGCACCAGTTGGACCTGGGAGTGGTCGCCCGGATCGGCTCGGAGTTCATCGAGGGCATCCTGCGCTGACCGTACCGATATGCGGATTTCGTCAACCGGAAACAGTGAAACCTCTGGCCAGACCGGCCCCATGGTCTATACCGTGCGTCCACCGCTCCCCCACGTACCGTGCACCGCCTCCGTCCGTGTGTCTGCTCGTACTTGTCGTGGAAGGATCTTCATGCCCTCACGCCGTATAGCCGCAGCAACCGCCGCCCTGGCCGCCGCGGCCCTCGTCTCCCCGCTCGTGCTCGCCGGGCCGGCCGGTGCCACCGGCAGCCCGCAGAGCGATGCCGCACGGGGCGACGCACTGGCCAGGAAGCTGGTCAAGGACGCGACCGGCAAAGGCGCCAACAACCACCTGAAGGTCTTCCAGGCCATCGCCGACTACAACAAGGGCACCCGCGTGGCCGGCTCCAAGGGCCACGTGCAGTCCGCCCAGTACGTCGAGGCCGTGATGCGCGCGGCCGGCTACGAGGTCTCGAAGAACGAGTTCGACTTCGTGTACGTCGAGACGATCGCCGAGACGCTGAAGGTGGGCGGCGCGGGCGGCCGCGACGTCCCGATCAAGCTGATGACCTACACGGCGAGCGGCCCGGAGGGCGGCGTGACGGCGCCGGTAGCCGTCGCCCCCGTGGACGCGGACGGTACGAACGGATGCGAGCCGGGCGACTTCGCCGCGGGCGCCTTCACCGGCAAGATCGCGCTCGTCAAGCGCGGCGGCTGCACCTTCGCGGCCAAGCAGGCCAATGCGGCGGCGGCCGGCGCGGTCGGCGCGATCATCTACAACAACACCGCGGGCGCCCTCAACGGCACCCTCGGCGCGGCGGACGCGGGCAAGGTCCCCACCGGCGGCGTCACCCAGGCGGAGGGCGAGCGGCTCGCCGCCGAGGCGGCGGCCGGCCCGGTCGAGGTCACCCTCGACATCCGCGAGTTCCGCGAGAACCGCAAGACGTACAACGTCGTCGCGGAGACGCGGGGCGGCGACGAGAACAACACCGTCTTCCTCGGCTCGCACCTCGACTCGGTCTCGGCCGGCCCCGGCATCAACGACAACGGGTCCGGATCGGCCGGCATCCTCCAGGTCGCGCAGCGCCTCGCGAGCAGCCAGAACAAGATCAAGAACAAGGTCAAGTTCGCCTGGTGGTCGGCGGAGGAGTTCGGGCTGCTCGGCTCCGAGGCGTACGTCAACGGACTGACGGACGCCCAGAAGAAGCAGATCAAGCTGTACCTGAACTTCGACATGATCGCCTCACCGAACGCCGCGTACTTCGTCTACGACGGCGACGACTCCGACCACGTCGGCTCGGGCCCCGGCCCGGAGGGCTCGGCGCAGCTGGAGAAGGGCATCACCGACTTCCTCGACGCGCAGAAGATCCCGCACGAGGGCTCGGACTTCACGGGCCGCTCGGACTACGGCCCGTTCATCGAGGCGGGCATCCCGTCCGGCGGTACGGACACGGGCGCCGAGGGCATCAAGACGGCGGCGCAGGCCGCGAAGTTCGGCGGCCAGGCGGGTGTCGCGTACGACGTGAACTACCACGGCAAGGGCGACGACATCACCAACATCAACCAGAAGGCGCTCGACATCAACGTCGACGTCATCGCGAACGCGGTCGGCCACTACGCGTTCGACCTGGCCCCGCTGTCGCAGCCGGTCGCCTCGAAGCCGACCACGGGCGGCGCGACGGGCGGCGGTCTGCGCCCGGGCCACGACCACGACACCGTGCAGTAACGGCTTCCGCTGCGCGGGGCCCCCTCCCCGCCCCGCCCCTTCTCCGCGCCCCGGGGCTCCGCCCCGGACCCCGCGCCTCGATCGCCGGCGGGGCCGGACTTCCCAGCCGTCCGGCGCGTGAGGACCCGGGGGGTCCGGGGGCTCTGCCCCCCGGTTTCGGGAAGGGGCGGGGTGGGGGAGGCCCCGCGCAGCGGCGCACGGTCAACCGGGCCAGCCCGCGACACCGACCGGCTGGATCAGCCAGCCGAAGTCACCGAGGCCGCCGCGGGCGGTGAGTTCCGCCGCCTCGCCGGCCGAGGCCAGCGCCCGGACGTACCCCGCGGGGTCCGCGGAGGCCATCGCCAGCGGGGGGCGAGCCCCCGAGACCCCGAGAAGGCCCAGCGCCTCGCGCTGCGGAACCAGCACCGCCCCGGGCAATGCGCACGCGTCCAGCGCCACGTGCGCCGTCACGTCGCAACTCCCGTCCGGGACGGGCGTGACCTCCCGACCGCATCGGAACCCGGTCAGCGTCCCGTACGGCGGCCGCCCCTCGGCCAGGGTGTGGGCGTAGTCCACGGCCACCGCCAGCCCCCGGCCGAGCGTGGCCACGGCCCCCGCCCAGGCCTCGTCGCGCGCCCGCCCGATCTCGGCGCGGCCCGTCCCCGGCCACCACCGCTCCAGCCACGCCCGGTCCGCGCCGTCCACCGCCGGGCCGGGGCTCTCCGTCCCGTCCGGGGCCACCAGCACGTAGCGGCCGTCCTCCGCGATCTCCAGGGGTACGTTGTCCAGCCACTCGTTGGCGAACAGCAGGCCCGTGGTCCCCTCGGGCGGTTCGGCGACCCACCGAATGCGCGGATCGAGTCCGTCCGGCCGGGCCGCCCGCTCCACCGCGTACGGGCGTACCCGCGCCGCGTCCTGCGCCGGGAGCGCGGCCAGCACCCCGACCAGCAGCTCCCCCCGGCCGGCCCCGACGTCGACCAGGTCCAGCCCCGGCGGATGCCCGAGTTCCGCGTCCACCCACCGCAGCAGGCGGGCCACCGCCCCCGCGAACAGCGGCGAGGCGTGCACGGAGGTGCGGAAGTGCCCGGCAGGTCCCGGCCCGCCCGGGCGCACGTAGAACCCGTCCGGTCCGTACAGCGCGGCCTGCATCGCCGTACGCCACCGAACCGGAACCGGAATCGTGTCCGCGACTTCTCCCTGGGTCCTCATCCCCGAAAGGTTAAGCTCGCCCTCCACCTTGGGGAGTACGCCTCCGTCACACGGATCGCACCTGTGGTTGACTCCAGCACCTATCTCCGTTGCCTACTCTGGGTTACGTGCAGCGCCTCTACGACTTCCTCCGCAGACACCCGACGGGCGTCGACAGCTTCTGGGCTGTCCTCCTGGTCGGGCTCGGACTGCTGCAAGTCGCCGACGACAGTTTCAGCAGCACCGCCGCGCGCCTGATCGCCGTTCCCTCGGTGCTGGCGATGGGCGTCGTCGTGGCACTGCGCCGCAAGTGGACGCAGCCGATGTTCTGGCTCGCCGTCGGCACCGGCGTCTACCAGCTGGCCACGGGCACCGAGATCCAGAACGCCGACTTCGCGATGCTGATCATCCTGTACACGGTGGCGGCGTCCGCGGAGGTCTCGCGCCGCATCTCCCGTACGGCGCTCGCCGTCGGACTGGTCTCCGCGCCCCTCTAC
Organism: Streptomyces sp. NBC_00597; assembly: GCF_041431095.1. Taxonomy (GTDB): domain Bacteria; phylum Actinomycetota; class Actinomycetes; order Streptomycetales; family Streptomycetaceae; genus Streptomyces. The sequence goes on along the minus strand of NZ_CP107757.1, from coordinate 5,229,600 downwards.
GCGCTGCGCTTCCGCGTCGACAAGGGCGACACCACCGCCAACATCCTGTTCACGCTCTTCGCGATCGTCCCCTTCGCCCTCGCCTGGGTGCTCGGCGACTCCCTGCGCACCCGCCGCGCCTACTACGCCCAGCTCGTCGAGCGGAACCAGCGGCTGGAGAAGGAGCGCGCGGCCCAGGCCAAGGTGGCCGTCGCCGCCGAGCGCGCCCGGATCGCCCGCGAGCTGCACGACGTCGTCGCGCACAACGTCTCGGTGATGGTGGTCCAGGCCGACGGCGCCGCGTACGTGATGGACGTGGCCCCGGAACAGGCCAAGGAGGCCCTCCAGACCATCTCCGGCACCGGCCGCCAGGCCCTGGCCGAAATGCGCCGGCTGCTCGGCGTGCTGCGCACCGGGGAGCCGCAGGAGGCCGAGGACTACGTGCCCCAGCCCGACGTGGAGCAGATCGAGGTCCTGGTCGAACAGGTACGGGCGGCCGGGCTCACGGTGGACTTCGAGGTCGAGGGGGCACCGCGCCGGCTGCCCACGGGCGTCGAGCTCACCGCGTACCGGATCGTGCAGGAGGCGCTGACGAACACCCGCAAGCACGGCGGCCCCGACGCCAAGGCGAGCGTCCGGCTGGTCTACTTCGACGACGGGCTCGGCCTGCTGATCGAGGACGACGGCCGGGGGGCGGCCCACGAGCTGTACGAGGACGGCGGCGCCGACGGCGCCGGGCACGGGCTGATCGGCATGCGCGAGCGGATCGGCATGGTCGGAGGCACCCTGGACGCGGGCCCGCGTCCCGGCGGAGGCTTCCGGATCAGCGCACTGCTCCCGCTCAAGAAGAAATGACGAGGTCGAGGTAACTGATGTCCATCCGAGTGATGCTGGTCGACGACCAGGTACTGCTGCGCACGGGCTTCCGCATGGTGCTCGCGGCCCAGCCGGACATGGAGGTCGTCGCCGAGGCCGGCGACGGCCTGGAGGCGCTGGAGGTGCTGCGGTCCACGAAGGTGGACGTGGTGCTGATGGACGTCCGGATGCCGAAGCTCGACGGGGTCGAGGCCACGCGCCGCATCTGCGAGCGGGACGAGCACCCCGACGTGATCATCCTGACCACCTTCGACCTGGACGAGTACGCCTTCTCGGGTCTGAAGGCGGGTGCGAGCGGGTTCATGCTGAAGGACGTGCCGCCGGCGGAGCTGCTGGCCGCGATCCGCTCGGTGCACAGCGGCGACGCGGTGGTGGCCCCGTCCACGACCCGGCGCCTGCTGGACCGCTTCGCGCCGATGCTGCCGACGAACACGCAGGAGCCCCAGAACAAGGACGTCGAGCGGCTGACGGAACGCGAGCGCGAAGTCATGCTGCTGGTCGCCCAGGGCCTCTCCAACGGCGAGATCGCCGGCCGCCTGGTCCTGTCGGAGGCGACGGTGAAGACGCACGTGGGCCGCATCCTGACCAAGCTGAACCTGCGCGACCGCGTCCAGGTCGTCGTCCTCGCGTACGAGACGGGCCTGGTCCGCGCCGGCGGCGCGTAGCGGCTGCCGGCAGCGCGGACCGGGGGCCCTCGGCGTCCGGTGTCCGGCGCCCGGTGCCCCTCCCCGGGCCAGTCGGGCGGGCACCACGACGGTCTGCCCCTCTCCCCGGCCCGCCGGGCCGCCACGCCGCGGGTCAGGTCATCCAGCGGTCCGGGCGGGCGTCCGCGCGGGAGGTGCGGGAGCGGGCCGCCTGGGCGTCCAGCAGGTCGGCGGCCTCGGCCGCCGGGCGCAGGCGGGCCGTGACCGTAGCGTTGGCTCCCGTGTCCACGTGGACGTCGGCGAGGCCCCGGGCACGCTCCCACGGGCCCTGCGTGAGCCGGACGCTCTGCACCTTGGCGTGCGGGACGATCTCCGTACGGCGGCACAGCAGCCCCTTGCGGGCGGCGAACACGTCCGGGGAGACGGCCAGGGCGTAGCCCCTCCACCACACCGGGACCACCCACCGCGACCCGGCCTTCGGGGACCGGCCGAAGGCGAGGCCGGCCAGGTCCACTCCCGGCAGCACCCGGGCGACGAGCGCCTGGGCGGCGGCCCGCGAGGCCACCGGGACCAGGACCCCGTTCTTCGAGCCGGCCACCGCCAGCTCGACGCGCACCCAGCCCCGGCGCCGCCACAGCAGCGGCTCCACGATCCGTACGGTCTGCACCCGCCCCGGCGGCACGGTCTCGTGGGCCCGGTCCAGCAGCCCGTGGTCCAGCCGCAGCCCGTCGGGGGATTCGGCGACCCGCCAGTCGAACTCGGTGAGGAACCGGCCGGCCGTACCCGACCAGACCCCGCCCAGCATGGGCAGCAGGGTCGCGATCGTCGCCCAGGGGTTGCCGCTGAACCACCACACGGCGACGGGGGCGATCAGCCCGACGGCGAGCGCCGCCCACACCGAGAGGGTGAGCAGCAGCGACACCACCAGATCGGCGGGCCGGACGCGCAGCAGCTCCTGCTGCGGGGCCTCGCCGAGCGTGACGGCCTCGGCCGGGGCGAACCCGGCCGCCCGGGCCAGCAGCTCGGCGCGCAGCGCGACGGCGTCCCGCTCGTCGAGGAAGGCCAGCTCGTCCTTGTCCTCGGTGCCGATCACGTCGATCCGCAGCTTGGCGACCCCGGCCACCCGGGCCAGCAGCGGCCGGGTCACGTCGATCGCCTGGATCCGGTCGAGCCGGATGTGGGCGGTGCGCCGGAACAGCAGCCCGCTGCGGATGCGCAGTTCGGTGTCGGTCACCGCGTAGTGGGTGAACCACCAGCTCAGGAACCCGTACAGGCCGAACACCACGACCAGGCCGGCCAGCGTCAGCGTCCGCAGGGTCGTGGACAGCCCGCTCGCCCACTGCTCGACCTCGTCGCCCTGTTTGACGACGACGCCGACGGTCGCGGCGATCGGCACCCACGCCCGGCGCAGCGGGGTGAGCAGGTGCAGCCGGCGCTCGGCGCCGGGCGCGAGCCCGGCTGCGGACACGGCAGCGACTGCGGCTGCGGGCACGGGCACGGCTGCGGCTGCGGCCTCGGCTCCGGATTCGGATTCGGCGGTCACAAGCCCGCCGACCTTGCCTCGCCGAGCTCCGTCAGCCGGTCCCGCAGCCGCTCCGCCTCGGCCGGGACCAGTCCCGGAATCTTGGCGTCCGAGGCCGCGGCCGCCGTGTGCAGCTGTACGGAGGCCAGCCCGAAGCGCCGCTCCAGCGGCCCCGAGGTCACCTCGACCAGCTGCATCCGCCCGTACGGGACCACGGTCTGCTCCCGCCACAGCACCCCGCGGCTGATCAGCAGGTCGTCAGCGCGCTCGGCGTACCGCCAGGACCGCCAGTTGCGGCCCAGCAGCACCCAGCCCCAGGCCAGGACGGCCAGCCAGAACACCCCCGTGGCCGCCCATGCCGGGCCGGCCGTCAACCCCAGCAGCAGCGCCGTCCCCACGGCGAGCGGCACCGTCCAGATCACCAGCAGCAGCCGCCGCAGGGTCAGCAGCCCGCCCGGCAGCCCCACCCACTCGGGTCGGCTCGTCTCACCCGTCGTCCCCGTTTCCATGGGTTCAGCGTAGGGCTGCGAGAATGCGGCCATGACGGAGACCACGGTCGGCATCGGCGGAGCGGCGGAGAGCACCGACATGGTGCTCAACATCGGACCCCAGCACCCTTCCACGCACGGCGTGCTGCGCCTGCGCCTCGTCCTGGACGGCGAGCGGATCGTCAGCGCCGAGCCGGTCGTCGGCTACATGCACCGCGGCGCCGAAAAGCTCTTCGAGGCGCGCGACTACCGGCAGATCGTGATGCTCGCGAACCGCCACGACTGGCTGTCCGCGTTCTCCAACGAACTCGGCGTGGTCATGGCCGTCGAGCGGATGCTCGGCATGGAGGTCCCCGAGCGGGCCGTGTGGATGCGGACCCTGCTCGCCGAGCTGAACCGGGTGCTGAACCACCTGATGTTCCTCGGCTCGTACCCCCTCGAACTGGGCGGGATCACCCCGATCTTCCACGCGTTCCGTGAGCGCGAGGAGCTCCAGGCCGTCATGGAGGAGATCTCCGGCGGCCGCATGCACTACATGTTCAACCGGGTCGGCGGCCTCAAGGAGGACCTTCCGGCCGGCTGGCTGGGCCGGGCGCGCGCCGCGATCGCCGACGTCCGCACCCGCATGGACGTCTACGACAAGCTGGTCCACGGCAACGAGATCTTCCGCGGCCGCACCCGCGGGGTGGGCGTGCTGTCGGCCGAGGCGGTGCACGCGTACGGGGTCTCCGGGCCGATCGCCCGCGCCTCCGGCGTCGACTTCGACCTGCGCCGCGACGAGCCGTACCTGGCGTACGGGGAGCTCCAGGACGTCCTGAAGGTGGTCACGCGCACCGAGGGCGACTGCCTGGCCCGCTTCGAGTGCCTGCTGGAGCAGACCCACAACGCGCTCGACCTGGCCGTGGCCTGCCTGGACCGGATGGCCGAACTGCCGCCCGGGCCGATCAACCAGCGCCTCCCCAAGGTGCTGAAGGCGCCCGAGGGGGCCACGTACGCCTGGACCGAGAACCCCCTCGGCATCAACGGCTACTACCTGGTCTCCAAGGGCGAGAAGACCCCGTACCGGCTGAAGCTGCGCTCCGCCTCCTACAACAACATCCAGGCGCTGGCGGTGCTGCTGCCGGGGCAGCTGGTCGCGGACATGGTGGCGATCCTGGGCTCGCTGTTCTTCGTCGTGGGCGATATCGACAAGTGACAAGTCGCGGGAACTCCCGCGATTGTGCCGGGCGTTTGTGCCTAGGGTGCGGGAATGACCCCAGGCATGTACGACGGCTACCTGCGACGCCTCGGCTTCCCGCGGCCGCCCCGGCCCACCGCGGAGGCGCTCTTCGCGCTCCAGCGCGCCCATCTCGAACGCATACCGTACGAGAACCTCGACATCCAGCTCGGCCGGCCGCCCGGCATCGACCCCGAGCTGTCCGTACGCCGCTTCGCGGCCGGACGCGGCGGGTACTGCTTCCACCTCAACGGCGCCTTCGCGCAGCTCCTGGAACACCTCGGCTTCGCGGTGACCCGGCACCTGGCGGGCGTCCTCGGCGCGGCGGACCGCGAGCGCCGCGACGTCAGCGGCGACCACCTCGCGCTGACGGTCCGGGTCGACGGCAAGGAGTACTTCGTCGACGCCGGGCTCGGCGACGGCCCGTACGAGCCGCTGCCGCTGCGCGCCGGAACGCACCGGCAGGGCGCGTTCACGTACGAACTGGGCCCGCTGGAGGGGGACGGGACCGGCTGGAGGTACGTCAACGAGGCGGCCCCCTGCCCGGTGGTCAACATCCTCTCGGCGCCGGCGACCACGGCCGACTTCGAGGCCACGCACGTCCGGCTGTCGAGCGCGCCGGACTCGGGCTTCGTACGGACCCTCGCCCTGCTGCGGCGCGATGCGGACGGCGTCGACACCCTGCGCGGGCGGGTGCTGAGCCGGATCGACCCAGTGAAGGGGACGAGCGAGCGGGTCCTGGACACGCCCGGAGAGTTCTGGGCGGTGATCGGCGGGCTCTTCGAGCGCGAACTCGACGATCTGACGGCGCAGGACCGGTCGGCGCTGTGGGACCGGGTGTGCGCGGCGCACGCGGTGTGGCTGGCCGGCCGGACGGCGGAGGTGGGCGCCGGGGCCGAGGTTGCTGCGGCCGGGAGCTGAAGCGGAGCCGGGGCCGAAGCGGGTGCCGGGGGCGAAGCGGGTGCCGGGGGCGAAGCGGGTGCCGGGGCCGCTGTCGGGTGCCGGGGCCGCTGTCGGTGCCGATGTCGGTGCGGGAGTGCAGACTTGGGGCATGTCCCACTCCCCCCGACGGGCCTGTCCCGCATGCGGCCGCGACTGCGCCGTGACCGCCGGCCGGATCGCCCGCCACGACCCGCCCACCGGGCGCGGCCGCGGTGACCTGGTCTCCTGCCCCGGATCCCGGGCACGGGTGGTGCTCGGGGCGTCGGCGCCCACACTGGCCGGCTTCGTGCTGCCGGAGCTGCCGGGGCAGCTGCCGCTGTTCTGAGCCCGAGTACGACCGGGTGGTCCGCCGTACCCGGCCGCCGACGCAGCCGCCCCCGGAGGCCGCCGGCCCGGCCCCCAGCAGCCCGATCAGCCGCGTGCTGCTGTCGTCCCCGAAGCCGGCCCCGACCCCACGCCGGTACAGCTCGGCGTGGACGGCGAGGATCCCGGTGTCGGCGCCCGAGTCGGCGGCCGACCCCGCTCCCGCTGGCGGGGCGCCACCCGGCCCGACTGGTGGGCTCGTACGCGGCTTGACCGGCGGCCCGGCCGGCGGAGAAACCGGCGTTGCCGGCGGCGCCGCTAGGAGATGGCGGTGCGCAGGCGGACGACGTCGATCGGCTCGGTCTCGTCGTGGGCCGTCAGGTCGATGACCTGGCCCACCGCGCGCTGTTCGGGAGTGGCCGGCTTGAAGCCCTGCTCCTTGACCGGCTGCTCGGCGGCGGCCCGGGCCGACTCCGCCTTGTGCACCGCGAGGGCCTCCGCGCCGACCACGTCGGCCAGGTCCTCGTTCTGCACGGATTCGATCGCGGCACGAGCCTGGGCCGCGTTCTTCGTGCCGAAGAAGTCGAAGCCGCCCTCGACCCGGGACGCCGAGCGGCGCGCGGCCGAGTACGGCGCCACCGCCGCGGCCGGCCGGCGCGCCGGGACCGCTGCCGGGGCGCCCGCACCGGCGCCCGTACGGGTCTGCGGGTCGCCGGCCGGCGAACCGGGCTCCAGCGCCCTGGGCTCGGCGCCCTTGCCCTCCAGCACCTTCGGCCGGGCCGGCTCCGGCTCCGGCTCCGGCTCCGGCTCCGCCTCCGCCTTGCGGACGAGGGCCGCCAGGGCCGCGTGGGCCCGGGCGTAGCCGACGCTGGTCGGCGCGCCGCTCGACGTGCGCTCCTCGGACACCGGCGGGAGCTCCTTCGCCGCCGCCGGGGCCGCGGAGGCCTCGATGGCGAGCAGCCGACGGCCCTCCAGGGCGCTGGCCCGTTCGGTCTCGGCGGTCGCGTACCGGCGCAGCAGCGCGGCGTGCTCACCGCGCAGCCCCGCGAGTTCGACCCGCTTGGCGCGCAGCTTCGCGTCGAGCTTGGCGCGCAGGGCCCGGGCCTCTTCGAGGTCGGACTCCAGCTCGGCTATCCGCTCCTCGGTCTTCCACTCGTCCTTGACGCGTTCGCGTGCGAGTTCCGCGACGCGGCGCCCGGCCGAGCGGTCCCAGGCGCGCATGACGACGGCGCCGGCCACGCCCGCTCCCGCCGCGAGGGCCACGAGCAGGCGCAGTGGCACGGGTTCCGCGAGCAGCCAGGCCGCGGCCGCACTGGCGACGGAGACTCCGGCCACGGTCGTCGGCGTGAGCAGCCGGTGCAGGGGTTCGGGATTGCGGTGGCGTCCACGGGGCATGGCCTGAAATTTACAGGGCGTGGGGGTCGAGTGGGGTAACTGCCCGGCAATCTGTGGCCGGGCAGTTACCCGTCATTTCTCCATCAAACCCGTAACTACTGCTACTTCGTCAGGCCCTTCGCCTTCAGATAGGCCTTCGCGGCGTCCGCCGGCTTCTCGCGCTGGGCGTCCACCCGCTTGTTCAGCTCGACGAGGTCGGCGGTCGTGAGGACCTTGGTCAGCTTGTCCAGGGCGGCCGCGATCTCCGGGGACCCCGCGTCCTTGGCGTTGACCACCGGCAGGACGTTGTCGGCGTTCTGGAGCTTCTTGTCGTCCTCCAGCAGGACCAGGCCGAAGGAGTCGAGGGTGGCGTCCGTGGTCGTGGTGAGCACCAGCTGGTCCACCCCGTCCTTGACCGCCTGCTTGGCCTGCGGGGTGCCGACGCCCTTCGGGTCGATGCCGGACACGTCGATTCCGTACGTCGTCTTCAAGCCCGGCGCGCAGAAGGGCCGGACGGCGCATTCGTCGCCCGCCGCGATCTTCACCTTCAGGCCCGACTTGCCGAGATCGGAAAGGGTCTTCAGGTTGTTCTTCTGGGCGAATTCCTTCGACACCGCGAACGCGTTTTGGTCGACCGCCGCGCCCGCCGGGAGCGCCTTCAGGCCGAGCGGGCCGGCCAGCTTCTCCAGCCCCGCGACCGTCGCCGCCACGTCGCTCGACGCGACCGGCTTCTCCTCCGGCGCCTTCGATCCGTTCACCTTGGCGTTGAGGAACTCCGCGAGGGTGGCCGCGTACTCCGGGACGACGTCGATCTCGCCCTTCTCCAATGAGGGCTCGTACAGCTCGCGGTTGTTCACCGTGGTGATCGACGTGCCGTAGCCGGCGTCCTTCAGTACCTGCGCGTACAGCTCCGCCAGCACGCTGGACTCGGTGAACCCGGCCGCGCCGATCACGACCTTGCCCTTGCCGGACCCGGAGCCGGAATCCGCGGGGGCGGAGGCGCCCGTACCGGAGTCCTTGCTCTTCTCCAGGCTGTCGCCGCCGCACGCGGCGAGCGAGGCGGTCAGGGCCGCCGCCCCCAGTACGGCGCCGAGGACACGCGTGGACTTGCTCATCTGTTGCTCCTCCAAGGGAGTGGGAACGACCAACGACAGGGGAGGGCGCGCGGCGCGGGCCGGAGGGCTCAGCGCGCCGCCGGGCGCGAGAACAGCCGGTCCGCCGCCACCAGGACGCCCTCGACCACCAGGGCCAGGGCCGCCACCAGCAGGGCCCCCGCGAAGACCTGCGGCGTGTTGTACGTGTTGAAGCCGGCGGTGATGATCCTGCCGAGGCCGCCCTGGCCGACCATGGCCGCGATCGTGGCCGTGGCGATCACCTGGACGGCGCCCGACCGCAGCCCGGTCATCACCAGCCCGCGCGCGAGGGGCAGTTCCACCCGCCAGAACAGCTGGCCGCCGGACATGCCCATGCCCCGGGCGGCCTCCACCACCGAGCGGTCCACCTCACGCATGCCGACGTACGCGTTGGTCAGCAGCGGCGGTACGGCGAAGAGCACGAGCGCGGCGATGGTGGGCAGATAGCCCGCATTGCGCAGCGGCGAGACCATGAACAGGGCCAGCACGGCGAAGACCGGGACGGCCCGCCCGATGTTGGAGACGTTGACGGCGAGCGCCCCGCCCCTGCCGACGTGGCCGAGCCACAGGCCGACCGGGAGGGCCAGCGCGCAGGCGATGGCGAGCGAGATGCCGCTGACGTAGACGTGCTCGCCGAGCCGGTGCCACACCCCGTTCTCCCCGGACCAGTTGGCTCCGGTCGCCAGCCAGTCCCAGGACCGTCCCAGCACGCCCATCGCCTCAGGCCCCCTTCGTGGTCGGAGCGGGCGCCGGCGCCGTCCGCCGGGCCCGCGGCGCACGGGGCGCCCGCGTCGCCCGCGTCCACGGAGTGAGCAGCCGCTGTACGCCGAGCAGCAGCAGGTCCGCCACCAGCGCGAGCAGGACGCACAGCACCGACGCGGTGAGCACCTGGGCCTTGAAGGAGCTGTTGACCGCCGGGGCGATGAGGTTGCCGAGACCGCCCTTGCCGACGATGGAGCCGACGGTGGTCAGCGCCACCGTGGACACGGTGGCGATCCGCACCCCGGCGAGCAGCGCGGGCAGCGCCAGCGGCAGTTCGACCTGCCACAGCAGCCTCGCGGGCCCGTAGCCCATGCCGCGTGCGGCCTCCCGCACCTCCTCGGGGACGGCTTCCAGGCCGGCCATCGCATTGCGGACCAGGATCGTCAGCGAGTACAGCACCAGGCCGGTCACCACCAGCGCGGCGGACAGCCCGAACACCGGGAGCAGCAGGGAGAACATGGCGAGCGAGGGGACGGTGTAGAGCAGGGTGGTCAGGCCCAGGACGGGCGCGGCCCAGCGCCGGCCCCGGCGGGCCAGCAGGGCCAGCGGAAGGGACACGACGAGGCCGATGAGCACCGATACGCCCGTGATCCACACGTGTTGGAGCGTGGCGTCGGTGAGCTCCTGGGAGCGGGACGTGACGTAGTCCCAGCAGATCCAGTCGTTCGCCACCAGGCAGTTCTGCCCGTCCATGCCCTCACCTCCCCGCCTCCGCCGCGCACACCCATTCGAAAGGACACGGCCGGAAGCGACCATAACCCCCGGCGCCGACAATGGCCGGAATCCTTCGTACGGGGGTAATGCTCCCGTCACAAATTTCGATGCCGGGGTGGGGGAGGATGGGCCCGTGATCCGATTCGAGCATGTGACCAAGCGCTACCCCGACGGGACGACGGCCGTCGAGGACCTGTCCTTCGAGGTCGCGGAGGGCGAGCTGGTCACACTCGTGGGCCCGTCCGGCTGCGGCAAGACGACCACGATGAAGATGGTCAACCGGCTCATCGAGCCGACCTCCGGCCGGATCCTGCTCGGTGGCGAGGACATCGCGAGCGCCGACCCGGTCGAGCTGCGCCGGCGCATCGGCTACGTCATCCAGCAGGTCGGGCTGTTCCCGCACAAGACGGTGCTGGAGAACACCGCGACCGTGCCGCAGCTGACCGGCACCCCCAAGGCCAAGGCCCGCGCCCGGGCGGCCGAGCTCCTCGAACTGGTGGGTCTGGACCCGGCCGTGTACGGGGGCCGGTACCCGGAGCAGCTGTCCGGCGGGCAGCGCCAGCGCGTCGGCGTCGCCCGCGCACTCGCCGCCGATCCGCCGGTGCTGCTGATGGACGAGCCGTTCGGGGCGGTGGACCCGGTGGTCCGCGAGCGCCTGCAGAACGAGTTCCTGGCCCTGCAGAAGACGGTGCGCAAAACGATCCTGCTGGTCACGCACGATCTGGAGGAGGCGATCCGGCTCGGCGACCGCATCGCCGTCTACGGCACGGGCACCATCGAGCAGTTCGCCCGCCCGGCCGCGGTGCTGGGCGCCCCGGCCACCGAGTACGTGGCCTCCTTCGTCGGCGCGGACCGGGGCCTGAAGCGGCTCGCCGTCACCCCCGTCGAGCGGGCGGACCTGACGGCGGTGGACGGAGCGCCTCCGGCGGCCGGACCGGTGGCGCTGGGGGCGAGCCTGCGCGAGGCCCTCGCCGCTCTGCTCCAGGAGGACTCGGGCCGGATCGGGGTCACGGATCCGGACACCGGCGCGCTGGCCGGCGTACTGACCCCGGAGGGCGTCCACCGGGCCCTGCGCCGGGCTCAGTTGCAGGAGGCGTAGGACCCACGGGGCCCGGGCTCACGGGGTCGCGCGGTCACGGCGTCGCGCGGTCACGGCGTCGCGCGGTCACGGCGTCGCGCGGTCACGGCGTCGCGCGGCCGGGGGCAACAGGGCCCGGAACGACGTGTGACCGGCCTCGTCGGGCCGGTCACGGTCACGCTGGCGGGCCGTCCCGCCGGGGGTCAGGCCTGGATGCGGTTGCTCATCCACACCAGCATCGGCGGGATCTCGCGGCGCCACGTGTTGAAGTTGTGGCCGCCGCTGTCGAGGATGATCGAGGAGACCCGGTCCGGGCCCTTGACCAGCTTGATGAACTTCTTGGTGTCGTCCAGGTTCGGCTCGCCCTGCTCGCTGCTGGTGACCAGGAAGGACGTACCGGACGGCTTCTTGTGCTCGATGCTGTGCAGGACGTCCGCACGCTTCTTCAGCTTGTCGTCGCCCTGGAACAGGTTGCCGGTCGTCGCGTCGTTCGCGGCGTCGTAGTACGCGGACAGACCCGCGGCGGCACCGAAGGTCTCCGGGTAGTGCGCGGCGATCTTCAGAGCGCAGTAGCCGCCCGTCGAGTTGCCGATGAAGCCCATGTTCTGCGGCTTCTTGCCGACCCGGAAGGTGTCCTGGATGGCCTGCGGCAGGTCCTGGGCGAAGAACGTCTCGGTCTGCGGGCCGCCCGGTATGTCCACGCACTCGGTGTCACGCGGCGGCGCGATGGTCGGGCGCAGCATCACCAGGATCATCGGCTTCATCTTGCCCGCCTTGGCCTGCTTGAAGGCCGTCATCGGGTAGTTCAGCCCTTTGATCAGGTTCTCGGCGGTGCCCGGGTAGCCCGTCAGCACGATGGAGGCCGGAAAGTTCTGCTCCTTGTGCTGCGGCTGGAAGTACTCCGGCGGCAGCCACACGTACCCCGGGCTCGTTATTTTCGACTTCTGCCCGGTTATGGCAACCTTCAGGATCTGTCCGCCCACCTGGGGCTGGGCGCCGCCCGGCACGTCGAGCTTCTGCTTGTCGACGACCTTGATGTCCTTGCTGCTCATCGAGTGGTCCACGACCTTGCCGACGGAAGTCTGCTGGCCGAACAGGTCCGCCCACGAGCCGTAGAAGGAGAAGGACTTGTTCGCCGCGAGGCCGACGGCCGAGAACAGCGCCAGCTGGGTCGCGAGCAGGAGGCCGATCCGGCCGAGCATCGCACGCCAGGTGCGGCCCGCGAGCCGGGGCCAGCACCACACCGTGGCCGCGAACAGCAGCACACCGGCGATGATGGCCAGCGCCAGAACCGTATTACTGGTGAGACCCATGAGCAGTCAGTCGACTTTCTGATGGCAGGACTAGTTTTTCTCGGCGGAAGAGTGAACCCGCTCGACCCCGATGTCGTCCTAGTGGACGCACCACACTCCGGAGGCTGTCGCGGCCTTCGGCCACATGATCTCTCGCGGAGCAACGGGAAGCGATGTCTAGCAGGATAGATGGCGATAAGTCGGGACAGGTTCCGAAGCAGGTCCGCCGAATCTTCCGCGGTCCCCGACCGGAGTCGGTGCCAGGGCTCGTAGGTACGGCCGTCATGATCGTCGGCCTTCTGGACATCGCGGCGGGAGTGTTCCCGCGGTTCCGGCACAGCCGGATCCACGCGGTCACCGAGGTGCTGCCCGGCTCGCTGGGCCCGTTCGCAGCCGCCCTCGCCATCAGCGCGGGCGTCCTGCTGCTCCTCCTCGCCCACGGTCTCAAGCGCCGCAAGCGCCGTGCCTGGCGGGCCGCCGTCGCCCTGCTTCCGGCCGGTGCCGTGGCGCAGTTCACGTACCGCCACTCCATCATCAGCGTCGTCATCGCGGCGGTGCTCCTGGGGCTCATCGTGCGCCACCAGGGTGAATTCAAGGCACTGCCGGACCCGCGCAGCCGCTGGAAGGCGCTCGCCAACTTCGTGCTGATGAGCGCCGGCTCCATCGGCCTCGGCCTGGTCATCGTCAACTCCCACCCGGGCCGTGTCGTCGGCCATCCGGGTATTTACGAGCAGATCAGCCACGTCGTGTACGGCCTCTTCGGCATCGAGGGCCCCGTCGACTACGCGGGCCGGGTCTCCTGGACCGTGGGCTACTCCCTCGGCGCGCTCGGCATGCTGACCGCGCTCACCACCATCTACCTGGCCTTCCGCCCCGAGCACCCGGCCGCCCGGCTCACCGCCGACGACGAGACCAAGCTGCGCGAGCTGCTGGCCAAGCACGGCGGCCGCGACTCCCTCGGCCACTTCGCGCTCCGCCGCGACAAGGCCGTCGTCTTCTCCCCCAGCGGCAAGGCGGCCGTCACCTACCGCGTCGTCTCGGGCGTGATGCTCGCCTCCGGCGACCCCATCGGCGACGTCGAGGCCTGGCCCGGCGCCATCGAGCGGTTCATGGAGGAGGCCAAGGCCCACTCCTGGACCCCGGCCGTCGTGGGCTGCAGCGAGACCGGCGGCGAGGTCTGGACCCGCGAGACCGGTCTGGACGCCCTGGAGCTCGGCGACGAGGCGATCGTCGACGTCAAAGACTTCTCCCTCTCCGGCCGCCCCATGCGCAACGTCCGACAGATGGTGAAGCGCATCGAGCGCAACGGCTACACCACCAAGGTCCGCCGGGTCAGCGAGCTGACCGAGGAGGAGCTGGAGCAGGTCCGCGGCGCGTCCGAGGCCTGGCGCGGCACCGACACCGAGCGCGGCTTCTCCATGGCCCTGGGCCGCGTCGGCGACCCGGGCGACGGGGACTGCTTCATCGCCACCGCGCACCGCGTCGAGGAGGGCGACACCAGCCCGTTCGGCGACCTCAAGGCCATCCAGCACTTCGTCCCGTGGGGCAAGGACGGCATGTCGCTGGAGATGATGCGCCGCGACCGCGCCGCCGACCCCGGCATGAACGAACTGCTGATCGTCGCCTCCCTGCAGCAGGCGCCCGACCTCGGCATCGAGAAGGTCTCCCTGAACTTCGCGATGTTCCGCGCGGCCCTGGCCCGCGGCGAGAAGATCGGCGCCGGCCCGGTGCTCCGGATGTGGCGCAGCCTGCTCGTCTTCCTCTCCCGCTGGTTCCAGATCGAGTCGCTGTACAAGTTCAACGAGAAGTTCCGCCCCCGCTGGGAGCCGCGCTTCATGGTCTACCGCACCAGCAGCGACCTGCCGCGCATCGGCTTCGCCGTGATGCAGGCCGAGGGCTTCGTGACGGTGGCGCTGCCCCGGCTGTTCGCCAGCCGGCGCCGTCCCAAGCCGGTGCGCACCTGCGCCCACAGCCACCCGGCGGCCACGGTCCCGGCGCAGCCCAAGCCGGACCGCGAGGTCCAGGTCGCCTGAGCCGACCCGTACGCCGCTTGCGAAGCCCGGCCCGCCGCTCCCGACCGGGCCGGGCTTCGGCGTCCCCCGCCCGGTCGGGGCCGGGCGCCGTTGCCCGCGTTCCGCCCGGTCAGCACGGCGGCCCTACCCTGGAGCCATGAACATCGAGCGCGGGGCCACCGGCAGGGGCCGGGTCGCAGGCCTGCCGGACTGGGACCGCTGCGCGGTCATGGGCGTCGTCAACGTGACCCCGGACTCCTTCTCCGACGGCGGGCGCTGGTTCGACACCACCGCCGCCGTCAAGCGCGGGCTCGACCTCGTCGCCCAGGGCGCCGACCTCGTCGACGTCGGCGGCGAGTCCACCCGCCCCGGCGCCTCCCGCGTCGACGAGGAGGAGGAGCTGCGCCGCGTCGTCCCCGTGGTGCGCGGCCTGGCCTCCGAGGGGGTCACCGTCTCCGTCGACACCATGCGCGCCTCGGTCGCCGCCCGAGCCGTCGCCGCCGGCGCGCTGCTGGTCAACGACGTCAGCGGCGGCCTCGCCGACCCCGGCATGATCCCGGCCGTCGCCGCCGCCGAGGTGCCGTTCGTGGTGATGCACTGGCGCGGCTTCAGCGACAGCATGAACAGCCTCGCCGTCTACGAGGACGTCCTCGCCGAGGTCACCGCCGAGCTCCGCACCCGCATCGACGCCGTCGTGGCCGGCGGGATCGCCCCCGAGCGGCTCCTCGTCGACCCCGGCCTCGGCTTCGCCAAGAACGCCGAGCACGACCTGGCCCTGGTCGCCCACCTCCCCGAACTGCGCGCCCTCGGCTTCCCGCTGCTCGTCGCCGCGTCGCGCAAACGATTCCTCGGCCGGGTACTGGCCGGCGCCGACGCCGCACCGCCGCCCGCCCGCGAGCGCGACGCCGCCACCGCCGCCGTGTCCGCCATCGCCGCCCACCAGGGCGCCTGGGCCGTACGGGTCCACGAGGTACGGGCCACCGCCGACGCGGTTCGGGTGGCCCGCGCCGTGGAAGGGGCCCTGTGACCCGCCCCGCCGGTGGTGGGGCCCGTACAGCCAGGAGAGGGGAACGGTGAGCCGTACCGACATCGAAGCCGTCGACGAGGTCAACACGGCCTTCTACGAGGCCATGGAGCGGGGGGACTTCGACGCACTGTCGGCGCTCTGGCTCGAAGACGAGATCTCCTGCGTGCACCCGGGCTGGCCGGTGCTCTCAGGCCGCGGCGAAGTGCTGCGCTCGTACGCGCTGATCATGTCCCACACCGACTACATCCAGTTCTTCCTCACCGACACGAAGGTCGCCGTCATAGGTGACACCGCGCTGGTGACGTGTACGGAGAACATCCTCAGCGGCGGCCCCGCCGAGGACGGCGGCGCGCTCGGTCCGCTGGTCGGCCAGTTGGTCGTCGCCACGAATGTGTTCCGACGCACACCGGACGGCTGGCGGCTCTGGTCCCACCACGGTTCTCCCGTCCTGACGGACTCCGACGACGACGAAGAAGAGGACTCCGCCTGACCCCTCCGGCGGGGTCCGGGGTATTTCGCAGGTAAATTCGAAGACGGACGACGCCGACCGCACTCGGCGTAGGCCCATGGATCCGGGGAGTCCCGGACCGGAAGCACCTACGAAAGCAGGAGTGATTCGCGTGGATCGTGTCGCGCTGCGCGGCCTCAAGGCTCGCGGGCACCACGGCGTCTTCCCCCGGGAACGCGAGGAGGGCCAGACCTTCATCGTCGACCTCGTGCTGCACATCGACACCCGCCCCGCGGCGGCCGACGACGACCTGGCGAAGACCGTGCACTACGGGGTCGTCGCCGAAGAGGTCGTCGACGTGGTCCAGGGAGAGCCCGTCGACCTGATCGAGACCCTGGCCGAGCGGATCGCCCAGCAGTGCCTGAAGCACGAAGCGGTGGCACAGGTGGAGGTCGTCGTCCACAAACCGGACGCCCCCATCACCGTCCCCTTCGACGACGTGACCATCACGATCACCCGGAGCCGCGTGTGAACAACGGACTGAACGCCCAGAGCGACCCCACCGTCCAGCCGGTGCCCGCATCCGTCGTCGAGGCGGTCGACGCGGCGGATGTGACCCTGTCCAACCCCAAATGGGCCGTGATCGCGCTCGGCGCGAACCTCGGCAACCGTCTGGAGACCCTCCAGGGCGCCATCGACGCCCTCGGCGACACCCCGGGCATGCGGGTCAAGGCCGTCTCCCCCGTCTACGAGACCGAGCCGTGGGGCGTCGAGCCCGGCTCGCAGCCCTCGTACCTGAACGCGGTGGTCCGCGTGAAGACGACCCTGCCGCCGTCGTCCCTGCTGGAACGCGGCCACGCCATCGAGGAGGCCTTCGACCGCGTCCGCGAGGAGCGCTGGGGCCCGCGCACCATCGACGTCGACATCGTCTCGTACGCCGAGGTGGTCTCCGACGACCCGGTCCTCACCCTCCCGCACCCGCGGGCCCACCAGCGGGCCTTCGTCCTGGCCCCGTGGAACGACGTCGACCCCGAGGCGCAGATCCCCGGGCAGGGCCCCGTCGCGGCCCTCCTGGCCGGAATCGGCCTGACGGGCGTCACGCCGCGCCCGGACCTGGAACTCCGCCTCCCCGAGTAGTCGTTAACCTGTGGCTGGCTGAAGCCGACGACGTGGTGCGGAGAGCGAAAGCGGGGAACGGCACGTGAAGCAACTGAGGCCGGTGGTCCTGGCGGGGATCTTCGTCGTCGCCGGCGTGCTGTCCTGGGCGGGCGCCCGGCTGTGGAACGCCTACGGGACCCTGCCGGGCGTCCCGCTGGCGGCGCCCATCGTCCTGGGCGTCATCGCGGTCGTCCTGCTGGCCACGGCCCTCTCGCTGCGGGCCCGCCTCAAGGCCCAGCGCGAGCGCCGGCCGGGCGCCAAGGGCGTGGAACCGCTGATGGCGGCCCGCGCGGTCGTCTTCGGCCAGGCCAGTGCTCTCGTGGCCGCCCTCGTTGCGGGCATGTACGGCGGTGTGGGCGTCTTCCTCCTGGCCGACGGCCTGGAGGTACCCGCCCGCCGCGACCAGGCCTGGTACGCCGCCTTCTCTGTCGTGGCGGGCGCGGCCGTGATCGCCGCCGCCCTCTTCCTGGAGCACGTCCTGAAACTCCCGGAAGACGACGACACCGCCCCCCACTCCCCGGCCCGCGCCTGACCGCCCTCGGGCCGGGCGTGGACGTCCGGTCAGCGGGCCATGATCAGGCTCATGGCCTCGTTGCGGGTCGCGGGGTCGCGGAGCTGGCCGCGGACCGCCGAAGTGATCGTCTTCGCGCCGGGCTTGCGGACCCCGCGCATCGTCATGCACATGTGCTCGCACTCGACGACCACGATGACCCCGCGCGGCTCCAGGATCTCCATCAGGGAGTCCGCTATCTGCGTGGTCAGCCGCTCCTGCACCTGCGGACGGCGGGCGAACACGTCCACGAGGCGGGCCAGCTTCGACAGGCCGGTGATCTTGCCGTCGACGGACGGGATGTAGCCGACGTGGGCGACGCCGTGGAAGGGCACCAGGTGGTGCTCACAGTTGCTCATGACCTCGATGTCCTTGACCAGGACCATCTCGTCGTGTCCCAGGTCGAAGGTGGTCGTCAGGACCTCTTCGGGCTTCTGGTAGAGGCCCGCGAATATCTCCTTGTACGCCCTCGCCACCCGGGCCGGGGTCTCCAGGAGGCCTTCGCGGTCCGGGTCCTCGCCGACCGCAATCAGGAGTTCGCGGACCGCCGCCTCGGCGCGCTTCTCGTCGAACTCGCCGATCGTGCCCTCGTCACCGGTCAGGGTCACTGGGTCCGTCATCTCTTCCTCGTTCCTGTGTGCACTGGCGCTCGCGGACACGCGAAAGTGCCGCGCCCCCCAGGCTAGAACCTGGGGGGCGCGGCATCCATTCCGGGACGGTCCGGCCGAGCGCTACTCGGCGCGGTCCTCCGGCGCGGGGTCCTTCTCCACGGACACGGCCGACGCACCCGCCGACGTGCCGTTCGCCGAGTTCGTCAGCTGGAGCTCCTTGGGAGAGAGCACCGGCGGACGGGTCGACGGGGTGCGGTGCGAAGAGCCGGTCCACGCCGGGCGGGCCGGGCGCTTCACGATCGTCGAGAAGACCTCGGCGATCTCCTCCTTGCCCAGCGTCTCCTTCTCAAGGAGCGCGAGGACCAGGTTGTCGAGGACGTCGCGGTTCTCGACCAGGATCTCCCAGGCCTCGTTGTGCGCCGTCTCGATGAGCTTCTTGACCTCTTCGTCGACCAGCGCCGCGACCTCTTCCGAGTAGTCCCGCGGGTGCGACATCTCGCGGCCCAGGAACGGCTCGGTGTTGTCCCCGCCGAACTTGATCGCGCCGAGGCGCTCGGTCATGCCGTACTGGGTCACCATCGCGCGGGCCGTCGCCGTGGCCTTCTCGATGTCGTTCGCCGCGCCGGTGGTCGGGTCGTGGAAGACCAGCTCCTCGGCCGCGCGCCCGCCCAGCATGTACGCCAGCTGGTCGAGCATCTCGTTGCGCGTGGTCGAGTACTTGTCCTCGTCGGGCAGGACCATGGTGTAACCCAGGGCCCGGCCGCGGGACAGGATCGTGATCTTGTGGACCGGGTCGGAGTTCGGGGAGGCCGCCGCGACCAGGGCGTGGCCGCCCTCGTGGTACGCGGTGATCTTCTTTTCCCGGTCCGACATGATCCGGGTCCGCTTCTGCGGGCCCGCCACGACGCGGTCGATGGCCTCGTCCAGCATGTGGTTGTCGATCAGCTTGAGGTCCGAGCGGGCGGTGAGCAGCGCCGCCTCGTTCAGGACGTTGGACAGATCGGCACCGGTGAAGCCGGGGGTGCGGCGGGCGACGGCCGAGAGGTCGACGTCCGGAGCGACCGGCTTGCCCTTCTGGTGGACCTTGAGGATCTCCAGACGGCCCTGCATGTCCGGACGGTCGACCGCGATCTGCCGGTCGAAGCGGCCCGGGCGCAGCAGCGCCGGGTCGAGGATGTCCGGGCGGTTCGTGGCGGCGATCAGGATGACGCCGCCCTTCACGTCGAAGCCGTCCATCTCGACGAGCAGCTGGTTCAGGGTCTGCTCGCGCTCGTCGTGACCGCCGCCGAGGCCCGCACCGCGGTGCCGGCCGACGGCGTCGATCTCGTCGACGAAGACGATCGCCGGCGCGTTGGCCTTGGCCTGCTCGAACAGGTCACGGACACGCGAGGCACCGACACCGACGAACATCTCGACGAAGTCGGAACCGGAGATCGAGTAGAACGGGACTCCGGCCTCGCCCGCGACGGCGCGCGCCAGCAGGGTCTTGCCGGTTCCGGGCGGGCCGTAGAGCAGCACACCCTTGGGGATCTTGGCCCCGACGGCCTGGAACTTCGCCGGCTCCTGCAGGAACTCCTTGATCTCGTGGAGTTCCTCGACGGCCTCGTCCGAGCCCGCGACGTCGGCGAACGTCGTCTTCGGGGTGTCCTTGGTGATGAGCTTGGCCTTGGACTTCCCGAAGTTCATCACTCGGGAGCCGCCGCCCTGCATCTGGTTCATCAGGAACAGGAAGACCACGACGATGAGCACGAAGGGCAGGAGGGAGAGCAGCACGCTGAGGAACGGGCTGGTCTTGTCCGGCTGGACCTTGTAGCCGTCCGGGATCTGACCGGCTTCGAACTTGGTCTGGAGGTTCTGGGCGAGCTCGACGCCCTGATCCCCGATGTAGTTGGCCTGGAACTTGGAGCCGGAGTTGTCGGCGAGCTTCTGGTCCTTCTTCAGCTCGACCTTGATCATCTGGCTGTCGCCGGTGGTGAGCTCGGCGCTCTGCACCTGGCCACTGTTGATCGCCTTGATGACCTCGCTGGTGTCCACCGTCTTGTAGCCGCCGCCGGAGCCGACGACATTCATCAACACGACCACGGCGAGGACGGCCAGCACGATCCACATGACCGGCCCACGGAAGTATCGCTTCACGTCCATCCATACGGGGTGCCGGGCACCCCGTCCCTCCTGCCCGTAGGTAAATGCTGCTCTGAGTAAAGACTGTTCTTCGGAATGTACCCCTGTATTGTCACCCGCGGCCTCGTGGGACGGCTGACAGAACTGCTTTCCCCTGCTCCAACGGCAGGAATCGTTCCAGGGTTCCCCTGTGCGGGCCCCGACCGGGGCCCGCGGCGTCAGCCGCCGTAGACGTGCGGCGCGAGGGTGCCGACGAACGGCAGATTGCGGTACTTCTCCGCGTAGTCGAGGCCGTACCCGACGACGAACTCGTTCGGGATGTCGAAGCCGACCCACTTCACGTCGATGGCAACCTTGGCGGCGTCGGGCTTGCGCAGCAGCGTGACGACCTCCAGCGAGGCCGGCTGGCGGGAGCCCAGGTTCGACAGCAGCCAGGACAGGGTCAGACCCGAGTCGATGATGTCCTCGACGATCAGGACGTGCTTGTCCTTGATGTCGGTGTCCAGGTCCTTGAGGATCCGGACCACACCGGAGGACTGGGTTCCGGCGCCGTACGAGGACACCGCCATCCAGTCCATGGTGAGCGGGGTGGACAAGGCGCGCGCCAGGTCCGCCATCACCATCACCGCGCCCTTGAGGACGCCGACGATGAGCAGGTCCTTGCCCGCGTACTCCGCGTCGATCTTCGCAGCCAGCTCGGCCAGCTTCGCGTCGATCTCTTCCTTGGTGATGAGCACCGACTGGAGGTCGCTGCCCATGTCCTTCTCGTCCACCCGCATCACTTTCGTTGTCGGCCGGGGCTCCGGGGGATCCCCCGGAGGACTCAGCCGTGTCTCAGCACCAATCAGCCCTGCCGGATGACAAGTCTGCCACCCTGCCGCTGCGCCTCGACCCTGCCGGGCAGGTTGATGGCGCCCTGACCGCGCCAGCCGGTGATGAGCCGGTCCACTTCCTCGATGTGGCGGGCGAAGAGGGAGCCCGCGGGGGAACCGGCCGCGACCACGGCCCTGCGCAGCACGCGGCGGCGGACGGCCGGGGGCAGGGCGTACAGCTTGGCGCACTCCAGCCGGCCGTCCTCGTCCCGTACGCCGGCCTCGGCCTCGGCGGCCCAGGCATCGAGGGCGTCGGCGTCGTCGCGGGACAGCTGGGCGGTGCGGGCCAGCGCCTCGACCACTCCCTTGCCCAGCGCCTTTTCGAGGGCGGGCAGTCCCTCGTGGCGGAGCCGGGAGCGGGTGTAGGCGGGGTCGATGTTGTGCGGGTCGTCCCAGACCGCCAGGGACTGGACCATGCAGGCCTTGCGGGCGGTCTGCCGGTCGATCTGGAGGAAGGGGCGGCGGTAGCGGTGGGAGCGGCCGGGGCCGCCGGAGACTTCGGCCATGCCGGAGAGCGAGCGGATGCCGGAGCCGCGGGCGAGGCCCAGCAGGACGGTTTCGGCTTGATCGTCCCGAGTGTGGCCGAGCAGTACGGCCGACGCGCCCAGGCGGTCAGCGGCCTCGTCCAGGGCCGCGTAGCGGGCGTCGCGCGCGGCGGCCTCGGGTCCGCCGTCACGGCCGACGCGCACGGCGACGGACTCCACCGGGTCCAGGCGGAGTGCGGTCATGCGGGTGACGACCTCGGCGGCGCGCAGGTCGGAGCCGACCTGGAGCCCGTGGTCGACGGTGATGCCGCCGGCCCGGATACCGAGCTTGGGCGCCTCGAAGGCGAGGGCGGAGGCGAGGGCCATCGAGTCGGCGCCGCCGGAGCAGGCGACGAGCACGAGTGGCGGGGAGTCGGCCGCGGCGGCGCGGGTCCGCCCGGACGCAGCCCGGGAGGTGTCGGCGGAACGGTCGGTGAGGTCGGTGAGGACGTCGTGGAGTACGCGGCGGACCGCCAGGCGTATCGCCGCGACCGCAGGATGGGGACCCATGTCCGGTGCCCTTCGGTGGAGTTCGGATGCCTCGGAGGCTCCCCCGGCCGACGCCGGGAGGTGCCCCCACGGGGGTGTGGTGCTGGAACGGCTGCTGTTCGGTGCTGTTCGACGCTGCCCGGTGCCCCGGCCCCGTGAAGAGCCCCCGCTGGGAGCCCCCGCGAGATTGAGGGTTGTCACTCAGAGTGCGTCGATGGTGACAGAACCGAGCCGTTCCCTGAGCATCGCACGCCCTTCGACGCCTCACGGTCCCTCGGACGGGTGACGCTTCTTCCCCCAGTGAGACATGTTTACGCCCCCTGAGTCGCCCCCCTTCGCTCCTATTCGCCCTTGCGGTGCACCCGCGCGACCCAGTCCGCGGGCTTGGCGATCTCCGCCTTCGTCGGCAGTGTGTTCGGCGAGGTCCAGACCCGGTTGAAGCCGTCCATGCCGACCTCGCCGACGACGGCGCGCACGAAGCGCTCGCCGTCGCGGTACTGGCGCAGTTTGGCGTCGAGCCCCAGCAGCTTGCGCAGCGTGGCGTCGAGGCGGCCCGCGCCACTGGCCCGGCGCTGCTGGAACTTCTCGCGGATCTCGGCGACCGACGGGACCACCGCGGGGCCGACCCCGTCCATGACGTAGTCGGCGTGGCCCTCCAGCAGGGACATCACGGCGGTGAGCCGGCCGAGCACCTCGCGCTGCTCGGGGGTCTGGACGAGTTCGACCAGGGAGCGCCCCTCGTCGCCCTGCTCGGAGTCGGGGCGGGCGCCGGCGAAGGACTGGGCGGCTTCGCGCAGCCGTTCCAGGATGGCCGCGGGGTCCATCTCCGTGGCGCCGAGGAAGGTCTGGATCTCGCCCTCCAGATGGTCTCGGAGCCAGGGGACGGCCGTGAACTGCGTACGGTGCGTCTCCTCGTGCAGGCAGACCCAGAGCCGGAAGTCGTGCGGGCGCACGTCCAGCTCGCGTTCGACGTGCACGATGTTCGGGGCGACGAGCAGCAGCCGGCCGCCGCCGGCGGCCGAGCCCGGCAGGTCGCGTCCGGCCGGGGCGAAGGTCTCGTACTGGCCGAGCACGCGGGAGGCCAGGAAGCTCAGCAGCATGCCCAGCTCGACGCCGGTGACCTTGCCGCCCACCACGCCGAGTACGGCTCCGCCGGGGGCGCCGGCGCGGCGGTCCTGCATCTTGCCGAGGAGCGGTCCGAGGAGCTCGCGGAAGCCGGCCACGTTGGCGTTGACCCAGCCGGCCCGGTCGACGACGAGGACGGGGGTGTCGGGGACGGCCGTGCCCTCGGGGATCATCCGGGTGAACTCGCGCACGTGGCGTTCGGACGTCTTGGCATGCCTGCGCAGCTCCGCCACCACCGCGCGGGCCCCGTCGCGGCTGACCTCGGGACCCGGCCGGACCAGCCGGGTCGCGGTCGCCACCGCGAGATTCCAGTCGACCATCTCGGCACCACCGATGCTCGTCATGCGTCAACCGTACGTGGACCGGCGCCGCTGCGGAGCCCCCCGGAGACGCTACGAAGCCTTGGCGACGGCGGCGGCGAGCTTGTCGAGGCCCTTCTCGGCGGCCCCCGCGTCCGGGGTGTTCGCGGTCAGGAACGCGAAGGCGAGCAGTCGGCCGGAGGAGTCGACGACGGTCCCGGCGAGGGAGTTCACCCCGCTCAGGGTGCCCGTCTTGGCGCGGACCAGGCCGGCGGCCGGGGAGGTGCCGGCGTTGCGGCTGCGCAGGGTCCCGGTGAACCCGGCGACGGGCAGCCCGGTGAGCACGGGCCGCAGCTCCGGCCGCTGCGGGTCGGCGGCCTTGGCCAGGAGTCCGGTGAGCAGGCCGGTGGTGGTCTTGTCGGCGCGGCCCAGTCCGCTGCCGTCGGCGAAGCGGGAGCCCGCGGTGTCGATGCCGAGGGCGGTGAGCCGGTCGGTCACGGCCTTCTCGGCCCCTTCGAAGCTGGCGGGCTGCCCGGAGGCGAGGGCGGTCTGGCGGGCGAGGACCTCGGCGATGTCGTTGTCGCTGTTGGTCAGCATCCGCTCGACGAGGCCGGCGAGCGGGGTGGAGAGGGTGGTCGCGAGCGGCTGGGCGCCGGCGGGCGCCTTCGCCTTGGTCGGCTCGCCGGTGACCTTGATGCCGCGTTCCCCGAGGAGGGCGGCGAAGGAGCGGGCGGTCTCCCCGGCGGGGTCCCCGACCCGCTCGACGGGTCCGGAGGTGGAGTCGTCGGGGCGGCCCTCGTCGGCGGCCAGGGAGGTGATCAGCGCGATGTTGGGGTTGTCGCCGATGGGGTGGCGGGCTGGCCCGGTGAAGAGGGTGTCGTCGTAGCCGAGGCGGACGGTGTCGGTGCCGGCGGCCTTGAGGGCCTGGGCGGTGTCGGCGGCGAGGGCGACGAGGCTGCCGCCCGATCCGGCGGGGCTCTTCTTCTTCGCGGTGAGGGAGGGGTCGCCGCCGCCGACCAGGACGATCTCCCCGGGGCCGGCGCCGGGGGTCACGGTGGTCCGGATCCGGTAGTCGGGGCCGAGCGCGGCGAGCGCGGCCGACGCCGTGGCGATCTTGGTGGTGGAGGCGGGGGTCATGGGCTCGCGCGGCCCGGACTCGAAGAGCACCTGACTGGTGGCGGTGTCGACGACCGAGGCGGTACGGACCGTGCCGAGCGCGGGGTCGGCGAGCAGCGGCCGCAGGACGTCGGCGAGCCGCCCGGGATCGGCGGCCGCGACCCCGCTGCCGGTCTTGCGCAGGGTGTCCGGGCCGATCCCGGAGAGCACTCCGGGGGCGCTGGGCGCGGCCTGCGGCACGGATCCGCCGCCCGAGCCGCCACCGTGATCTGCGCCACCCGTAAGGCCCCAGGAGGCGGCCCTGTCCCGCTCGGCCTTACGCTGGCCGGAGTCCCAAGGACCGGCGGCGGCCACCGCCGCCACCGACAGGGCGAGGCCGGCCACGGCCGACACCGCGATGAGCTGCCACGTCTTGACCAATGGCACCTCGGACCAGCCCCTTTCGCGATCACACATATGCGTGAGGGACACTTAACCACTGCGTCTTGCCGCGAGCATGGCACCCCACCCGGCAGGGCTGGGCGGGCCGCGCACGCAGGTGAATCACGCAGTCTCGAAGCAATGAAGCTGATCATGGAGGAGCAGGACGTGGAGTTCGACGTCACCATCGAGATCCCCAAGGGTTCGCGGAACAAGTACGAGGTGGACCACGAGACCGGCCGGATCCGTCTGGACCGTCGCCTCTTCACCTCCACCAGCTACCCGGCCGACTACGGCTTCGTCGAGAACACCCTCGGCGAGGACGGCGACCCGCTGGACGCGCTGGTCATCCTCGACGAGCCGACCTTCCCGGGCTGCCTGATCAAGTGCCGCGCGATCGGCATGTTCCGCATGACGGACGAGGCGGGCGGCGACGACAAGCTGCTGTGCGTGCCGGCCTCGGACCCGCGCGTGGAGCACCTGCGCGACATCCACCACGTGTCGGAGTTCGACCGCCTGGAGATCCAGCACTTCTTCGAGGTCTACAAGGACCTGGAGCCGGGCAAGTCGGTCGAGGGCGCCGACTGGGTGGGCCGCGCCGAGGCCGAGGCCGAGATCGAGGCCTCGTACAAGCGCCTTGAGGCGCAGGGCGGCCACCACTGAGTCCGCTCGGCACGTGAGACGGCGGGAGCTCCCGCCGCCCCGTGACACACGACGGGCGGTACCCCTTCACCGAGGGGGTGCCGCCCGTTCGTCATGTGGTTTCGCTGGGGACGAACGGGTTCCGCATACTGATACCCGGGCTGGTCGGGGACTGGAGGACGCGTGGCGGAGGCCGAGGGATCCGGAGGCACGGAGGACCGGAAGCCGAAATCCGACGAGGCGCACAGCGCCTTCGCTCCCCC
The DNA here is from genome assembly GCF_041431095.1 of Streptomyces sp. NBC_00597. GTDB lineage: Bacteria > Actinomycetota > Actinomycetes > Streptomycetales > Streptomycetaceae > Streptomyces. The sequence continues at coordinate 5,203,600 of NZ_CP107757.1, read as the reverse complement.
CGCCGGAATGGAGCCGGAACCGGTCGACGAGGAACAGCCGACCTCGGAGTTCGCCATGCCGGCCGGGCTCCCCGCCCCGCCCGCCGAACCCGAGGGCTCCGCGTTCGCACCCCCGGCGACCTACAGCGCGCAGCACTCCCCGCCCGCCTACACCCCCGGCCGGGGCATCCCCGTCTCCCTGATGAAGGAATCGCCCTGGCAGGACCGCATGCGCACCATGCTGCGCATGCCGGTCGACGTCCGGCCCGTCCCCGAGGCCGTGCACAAGCACAGCGAGACCGGGCCCGCCGTGGGCCGCGTGCTCGACCTGACCCTGCGCATCGGCGAGCTGCTGCTCGCGGGCGGTGAAGGCGCCGAGGACGTGGAGGCCGCGATGTTCGCGGTGGCCCGCTCGTACGGGCTGGACCGCTGCGAGCCCACGGTCACCTTCACGCTGCTGTCGATCACCCACCAGCCCTCCCTCGTCGACGACCCGGTCTCGGCGAGCCGGACCGTGCGCCGCCGCGGCACCGACTACACCCGGCTGGCCGCCGTCTACCAGCTGGTCGACGACATCAGCACGCACCACGAGATCGAACTCTCGCTGGAAGAGGCCTACCGGCGCCTCGCGGAGATCCGCCGCAACCGGCACCCTTACCCCTCCTGGGTCCTCACGGCCGCCGCCGGACTACTCGCCGGCGCCGCCTCCACCCTGGTCGGCGGTGGCGTGCTCGTCTTCTTCGCGGCAGCGATCGGCGCGATGCTCGGCGACCGGCTGGCCTGGCTGTGCGCCGGGCGCGGGCTGCCGGAGTTCTACCAGTTCGTGGTGGCCGCGATGCCGCCCGCCGCCATAGGCGTGGCCCTGGCCCTGGCGGAGATCGACGTACGCGCCTCCGCGGTGATCACCGGCGGACTGTTCGCGCTGCTGCCCGGGCGGGCCCTGGTCGCAGCCGTGCAGGACGGCCTGACGGGCTTCTACATCACCGCTTCGGCCCGGCTGCTGGAGGTCATGTACCTCTTCATCGGCATCATCATGGGCGTGCTGGTCGTGCTGTACCTCGGGCTCCAGCTCGGCACCTCGCCGAAGCCGGAGGAGGTGCTCCAGATCACCCAGCGGCCGCTGATCCAGATCGCGGCCTCGATGGTGCTGGTGTTCACGTTCGCGATCCTGCTCCAGCAGGAACGTTCCACCGTGTTGATCGTGACGCTGAACGGCGGGGTCGCCTGGGTGACCTTCGGGGCCCTGCACTACGCGGGCGGCATCCCGCCCGTGCCCTCCACGGCCATCGCAGCCGGGCTGGTCGGTCTGTTCGGCCAGCTCTTCTCCCGCTACCGGTTCGCCTCGGCCCTGCCGTACACGACGGCGGCCATCGGCCCGCTGATGCCGGGCTCGGCGACGTACTACGGACTGCTGCTCATCGCCGAGAACCGGCTGAACGAGGGCCTCGGCTCTCTGGTGAACGCCGCGGCCATCGCGCTGGCCATCGCGATCGGGGTCAACCTGGGCTCGGAGACCTCGCGGCTGTTCATGCGGATCCCGGGAGCCGCGAGCGCCGCCAAACGCCGCGCGGCGAAGCGGACCCGCGGCTTCTAGCCGCCTCGTCCGGGCGCTCACCGTACGCGGACGCCCCGGGAGCCTGGGAACGGCTCTCCGGGGCGTCTGCGTACGCTCGGACGGACAGGGGGCGTCGGCCGCAGGGGCCGGCCGCCCAGGCCTAGCGCTTGGCGTGGCGGCCGCTGCGCCGTCCCGGTGCCTGCGCGTCCTCGCCGGACTCGGGCTGCTCGCCGGAGGCGGCCGCCGCCTTCTTCTCCTTGCGCCCCTTCAGCACCTCGAAGATCACCGGGATGACGGAGATCAGGACGATGACGATGAAGATCGGCTCGACGTTCTTCTTGATGATCTCGAACTGGCCGAGCTGGTAGCCCAGGACCGTGACGCCCGCGCCCCACAGGACGCCGCCGATGACGTTGAACGTCAAGAAGGTGCGGTACTTCATCGCCGTGGCGCCCGCGACCATCGGCGCGAAGGTGCGGATGATCGGCACGAAGCGCGCGAGCACGATGGCCTTGGGGCCGTGCTTGTCCATGAAATCGTGCGCCGAGTCGAGGTTCTCGCGCTTGAAGAGCTTCGAGTTCGGCCGGTTGAAGATCTTCGGACCGAAGACCTTGCCGATCATGTAGCCGACCTGGTCACCGAGGATGGCAGCGGCCGAGATCAGGGTGCAGACCAGCCACAGCGGCTCCGTGATCGTCCCGCTCGCGGTGAACAGGCCCGCCGTGAACAGCAGCGAGTCCCCGGGCAGGAACGCGAAGAGGCCCGACTCCGCAAAAACGATGACCAGGATGCCGATCAGACCGAATTGCCCGATCAGATACTCCGGGGACAGCCACTCAGGGCCGAGCGCAAGCGTGTACACGAGTTCCGGGCTCTCCTGGATCGGGGGGTGTCGCGGCGGCGGTTTCCGCGGGTGCTTCGGACAAGGCAGTGGTTTCAATTATCAACGCACAGTTCCCCCTCCCGGTTCCAGGTACCGGGAGGGGGCCGTGTGGGGAACATCCGACGCCCCGGGCCTTGCGGACGATCTAGACCTTGCGGACCGCGTTCGCGAGGATCGCGTCCCGGACGAACACCGCCAGGCCGGGCCGGACCGCGTCGTAGTAGGCCGTGAAGCGCTCGTCAGCGACGTACATCTCACCCAGGCAGGTGTGCATCTCGTGCGAGCAGGCGTAGCAGTTGCGGTCGATCCAGCCCCGGTGCTCCTCCGCCACGTCCATGGCCTCCTCGGAGTCCGCGGCCGCACCGGCGCCGAGCAGCTCGGCGAACCGCCCGTTGATCCCGTCCGCCTCGTCCTGGAAGCGCTTCCAGTCCTCCTTCGTGTACGAGGCCGTCCGGCGGGCGGACTCCTCGTAGGCGTCCGTGTGGCCCCAGCGCTGGTGCGCCTCCTCCCCATACTGGTCGGGGTCGAAGTCCCCGAAGACCTCGAACTTCTCCTCGGGCGTGAGATTGATGCCCATCCTCTGTGCCTCCATGGCGTGCTCCACGGCCTCGGCCATCTGCTGGAGCCGGGCGATCCGGTCGGACAGGAGGGCGTGCTGCCGGCGCAGGTGCTCCCTCGGGTTCGAGTCCGGATCGTCCAGCAGGACCGCGACCTCTTCGAGCGGGAAGCCGAGCTCCCGGTAGAACAGGATCCGCTGCAGCCGGTCCAGGTCGGCGTCGTCGTAACGCCGGTGACCCGCGCTGCTGCGGGTGCTCGGGGAGAGCAGGCCGATCTCGTCGTAGTGGTGCAGGGTGCGCACCGTGACTCCGGCGAATCCGGCGACCTGTCCCACGGAGTAGCCCATCGTTTCCGCTCCTCTGGTCGGTACGCCCTCCACTGTGGGTCCTCACGCCGCGTGAGGTGCAAGTCCTCTCCGAGGCGGGTCGCTCCGAGGCCGGGTCCGGGCGGCCAACGGCACCGCCTAGCCCGTCGGCGGGCTAGGCGGTGCCGTTGGCCGCGGCCACGAGCTCGAAGGCCGTCTTGCCGTCCAAGGACTCGCGGACGATGTCCGCGTGGCCCGCGTGGCGCGCGTGCTCCTCCACCAGGTGCAGGAGCAGCCAGCGCATCGAGACCCGGCCCTCCTTCGGGAACCACGGCGCGTCGGGGAGCGGGAACGTGTCGTCCAGGCTCGGGAGGTCGCGGACGAACTTCTCCAGCTCCTCCACGACCCCGTCCCAGAACTCCAGGACCTCGGGGACGCTCTCCCCCTCGACCAGGCGGAAACTGTCCGCCCAGGTCTCCTGCGTGCGCTGCCGCTCGTTCGGCAGCTGCTGCGCCATCCGCAGCCAGTTCAGCTCCGTCTCCGCGACGTGCTTCAGCAGCCCCGACAGCGACAGCTCGCTCGCGCTCGGGCGGCTCGCCGCCTGCTCCTCGGTGAGGCCGAGCACCGCACGTCGCAGTGCGCCGCGCTGGGCCTGTACGAAGGACAGGAGCGCGCTGCGCTCGTCGCCGTAGGACTCTGCGGGAACGTGAGTGACCATGCCGATCTACCGCCTTCTTGATGTGCTCCTGCTGACAAGGACCACGCTACGGAGGCATGCGGTCAGATCCTGTCCGCAATGGAGGTCATTCCGCGACACCCTCCGGACGGATCGCCGGAAGCGCCGTCTGCGGCTTCGGGAGCAGGGCCTTGGACAGGTCCTGGCCGCCCTTCTCGTCGAGCCCGTACATCGCCTCGTAGATGTTGCGGACGGCCGGCCCGGACGCCCCGGAGCCCGTACCGCCCTGGGAGATGGTCATGACGATCGAGTAGTCCTCGGTGTACGAGGCGAACCACGAGGTGGTCTGCTTGCCCTGGACCTCAGCAGTACCCGTCTTCGCGTGCATCGGGATCTGCTTCTGCGGCCAGCCGCCGAACCGCCAGGCCGCGCTGCCGGTGGTGGCCACCGAGGCGAGCGCGCCGTCTATGTCGTCACGCAGCTCGGCGTCCATCGGCAGCCGGCCCTGCTCCTTCGGGGCGATCTCCTTGACCGAGGTGCCGTCGGCGCTGACGATCGCCTTGCCGACGCTCGGCTGGTGCATCGTGCCGCCGTTGGCGATGGCCGCGTAGATCGACGCCATCTGGATCGGGGTGACGAGGGTGTCGCCCTGGCCGATCGAGTAGTTGATCGCGTCGCCCTCGCGCAGCTGGTTGCCCTGGCGGCAGTTCTCGTACGCGATCTTCTCGGCGTACGAGCCGTCCTTCTTGCCGTCGCGGCACCAGGCGGCCTTGTTCGCCTCGAAGAAGTCCTTCTTCCACTGGCGGTCGGGAACGCGGCCGTTCACCTCGTTCGGCAGGTCCACGCCCGTCGCCTTGCCCAGTCCGAACTCGTGGGCCGTCTTGAAGAACCAGTCGCTCGGGTCCTTCTTGGGGTTGATCCCGCCGTCCTTCTTCCACTCCTTGTCCGCGATGCCGTAGTAGACGGTGTCGCAGGAGACTTCGAGGGCCCGGCCGATGGTGATGTCGCCGTAGCCCTGGGACTCGAAGTTGGTGAAGCTCTGGCTGCCCACGGAGTACGAGCTCGGGCAGCCGTAGCGCCCGTTGAACGGGTAGCCCGCGTTCACCGCGGCGGTCGAGGAGACGACCTTGAAGATCGAGCCCGGGGCGGCCTGACCCTGGATCGCGCGGTTGAGCAGCGGGTAGTTGGAGTCCTTCTCGGTGAGGGAGGCGTAGTCCTTGGCGGAGATGCCGCCGACCCACGCGTTCGGGTCGTACGTCGGGTTGGAGGCCATCGCGACGATGCGGCCCGTTTTGGCCTCCATCACGACGACCGCGCCCGAGTCGGCCTCGTAGTTCTTGTGCGTGATCTTGTCGTAGGTCTTGCGGGCCTCGACCATGGCGTTGTTCAGCTCGCGCTCGGCCACCGCCTGCACGCGCGAGTCGATCGAGGTGACGACGTTCGAACCGGGCGTCGGCTTTTCCGCCTGCGCCTGCCCGATGACCCGCCCGAGGTTGTCCACCTCGTACCGCGTGACGCCCGCCTTGCCGCGCAGCTCCTTGTCGTACGTGCGCTCCAGGCCGGAGCGGCCCACCTGGTCCGAGCGCAGGTACGGGGAGTCGGTCTTCCTCGCCTTGGTGATCTCCGCGTCGGTGACCGGCGAGAGGTAGCCCAGCACCTGGGAGGTGTTGGCCTGGTCGGGGGCGGGGTAGCGGCGCAGGGCGGTCGGCTCGGCGGTGATGCCGGGGAACTGCTCGGCGTGCTCCCTTATCTCCAGCACCTGGTCCGTGGTCGCCTCGTCGGTGACGGGGATCGGCTGGTACGGGGAACCGTTCCAGCACGGCTTGGGCGTCTTGGCGTCGCACAGCCGGACGCTGTTGACCACGTCGTCGGCCTTGAGGCCCAGGACGCCGGCGAGCCGGGTCAGGACGTCCTTGCCCTTGTCCTTCATCTTGGTCAGGTCGGTCCGGCTGGCGGAGACGACCATGCGCGTCTCGTTGTCGGCGAGGGGCACCCCGCGGGAGTCCAGGATCGAACCGCGCACGGCGGGCTGGACGACCTGCTGGGTGTGGTTGTTCTTCGCCTCGTCCGTGTACTCCTGGCCATTGCGCACCTGGAGGTACCAGAGGCGCCCACCGAGGGTGAGCAGCAGCGAGAAGACGACCACCTGGATGATCACCAGGCGGTTCTGGACCCGGGGCGTGCGCCCCGTCTCCGGAATGTTGCTCAACTCAGGTCTCCCCCGGAACGCTGCCCGCCGCTGACTCGCACGAGTCTAGAGCGAGGTCAGAAGGGGAAGGTCGTCCGGCCGTGCTGGACCGAGATCCACTTCTGGGTGGTGAAGGCCTCGATCGTGGCCTCGCCGTTGAGCCGGCCCAGGCCCGAGGCCTTCTCCCCCCCGAACGCGGCGAGCGGCTCGTCCCCGATGGTCGAGTCGTTGACGTGGATCATCCCGGTCTCGATCCGCTGGGCGAACCGCACCCCGCGCTCCACGTCCCGCGTGTGCACGGCGCCGCTCAGCCCGTACGGGGTCGCGTTGGTCAGCCGTACGGCCTCGTCCTCGCCGTCGAAGACCACCAGGAGCGCCACCGGGCCGAAGATCTCCTGGCCCAGCAGCGGGGAGTCCTCGGGCAGGCCGGCCAGCACGGTCGGCTCCACCAGGTTGCCGCGCGTAGATCCTCGGACGAGGGCCTGGGCCCCGGATTCCACCGCCTGGTCGACGAGGGCGGTCAGGGCGTCGGCCTGGAAGGAGTTGATCAGCGGGCCGATGTGGGTGTCCGCCTCGTGGGGGTCGCCGGTCTTCAGGCTCCGCACCCGGGCGGTGAACTTCGCGGTGAACTCCTCCGCCACCGAGGCGTCCACGAGGATCCGGTTGGCGGCCATGCAGACCTGGCCCTGGTAGACGAAGCGGCTGAAGACGGCCGCGTCCACCGCGTAGTCGAGGTCGGCGTCGTCGAGGACGACGAGGGCGCTGTTGCCGCTGAGCTCCAGGACCGTCCGCTTGAAGTGGCGGGCGGCGACGGAGCCGACGTGCCGGCCGACCCGGTCGGAGCCGGCGAAGGATATGACCTTCGGGACGGGGTGCGTCAGCAGCGCGTCGCCTATCTCGGCGATGTCGGTGACCAGTACGTTCAGGAGGCCGGCGGGCAGACCCGCGTCCTCGAAGACCTTGGCGATGACCCCGCCGCCGACCACGGGCGCGTTCTGGTTCGGCTTGATCACCACCGCGTTGCCCAGGGCCAGGGCCGGGGCGACCGACTTCAGGGTGACCAGGAACGGGAAGTTGAACGGGCTGATCACGGTGACCACGCCGACCGGGAGGCGCTGGACCCGGTTCTCCTTGCCCTCGACCTGCGAGGCGAGGATCCGGCCTTCGGGTCGGACGGCCAGCTGGATCGACTCGCGGATGAACTCCTTGGCGAGGTGGACCTCGTACTCGGCCTTGGGGCGGGTCCCGCCGAGCTCGTCGATCATCGCCTCGATGATCTCCTTCTCGCGCTCCTCGGTGATCCGCAGGGCGCGTTCCAGGACGGCGCGTCTGGCGTACGGGCTGGTGGCGGCCCACTCTCTCTGGGCGCGCTCGGCGCCGCGGTAGGCCCGGTCCACCTGCTCGACGGTGGCCACCGTGATGGCCGCGAGCTTCTCCCCGTTGTACGGGTTGACGTCGATGATGTCCCACGAACCGGTGCCGGCCAGCCATTCGCCGTCGATGTACTGGTGAGCCAGGTCGTCGAATATGGACATGCCATCCCTTACTGCGAGCGCGCACCCGTGCGCTGCACCGGAGACCGATCGGTCATCATGCACTGATCAGACGTCATACTACGTGCGAATCAAGACAGTTGGAGCAGACCACGGAGAAGATCACGGGTCCGGTCAGGGTCGGGGCAGTCGGCCTGGAGCCGCTCCATCGCCCTTTCGTACTGCGCCACTTCCTCGTCTTTGTCCAGGTAGAGGGCACTGGTGAGCTGTTCCAGATAGACGATGTCCTGGAGGTCCGACTCCGGGAAGCGCAGCAGGGTGAAGGCTCCGCTTTCGCCCGCGTGACCGCCGAAGGAGAACGGCATCACCTGGAGCTGCACGTTGGGCCGCTGGGAGACCTCGATCAGGTGCTCCAACTGGCCGCGCATCACGTCCCGGTCGCCGTACGGGCGCCGCAGCGCGGCCTCGTCCAGGACGGCGTGGAAGACCGGCGCACTCTCGGAGACCAGCGCCTTCTGGCGCTCCAGGCGCAGCGCGACCCGGCGGTCGATCTCGGCCTTGGTGGCACCGGGCATGCCGCGGCTGACGACCGCCTGGGCGTAGGCCTCGGTCTGCAACAGGCCGTGGACGAACTGGACTTCGTAGATCCGGATGAGCGAGGCCGCACCCTCCAGGCCGACGTACGTCTGGAACCACCCGGGTAGCACGTCGCCGTAACTGTGCCACCAGCCGGCCGCGTTGGCCTCGCGGACCAGCCCCAGCAGGGACTCCCGCTCCGCGCCGTCCGTGACTCCGTAGAGCGTGAGGAGGTCCTCCACGTCCCTTGCCTTGAAGCTCACCCTTCCCAACTCCAAGCGGCTGATCTTCGATTCGGATGCGCGGATCGAGTAGCCGGCCGCCTCACGGGTGATGCCGCGGGATTCTCGGAGTCGCCTGAGCTGAGAGCCCAGGAGGATGCGGCGCACCACGGAACCGCTCGCTTCTGCGGTCACTAGTCCTGCCCTCCCCATCGCCATGTGTACGCGTGGTCTGCGCGTGGTGTGCGTCGCCGGGGCCCCCGTACCCCAGGGCCCGCAGTCTGCCACCAAAACGCATCGGCCCGTACTCGTTCTGTAACGGAATCCGGGCTGCCGCAAAAGAAGTCCGTAAGTATGCGTAGGAAGAAATGAGCAAGAACCATCACGGGAGTGGACAGGTCCGGCGCGTGCACGTGCATCTGCCCTTGCATCCAGCTTCTGCATTCGGAACGATGGTGCCGCGCACCTGCGTGCTCTTCGCGCCGGCGCCGGACCCACCCCGCAGTTCTTACTGGACGGAGCCACCACTCCGCCCGCGAATCCCGGGAGTGCCTCGCATGGGGACGAATGGATCGACCATGCTCGAGCCGTTACGGCAGGGGCTGCCCCCGGTCGACCCCACGGCTGTCTCCGGGTCCGCCTCCTGCGCTCTGCCCTCCCGGTTCGAGGCGGTGCGGGGCGCCCGCTCGTTCACCCGGTCGACCCTGTCCCAGTGGGACCTCGACGAGCGCTTCGACGACGTGGCCCTGGTGGTCTCCGAACTCGTGACCAACGCGCTGCGCCACGCCCTGCCCGACGACGCACGGCCCGGGAGCGGCGGCGCGGGCGAGCCGGAGGCCTCGGTACGACTGCACCTCATGCGGTGGAGCACCCGACTGGTGTGCGCGGTGCGGGACCCCAGCGAGGACCGGCCGGGCGGATCGTTCGCACCGGAGCGCACGCAGGAGAACTGCGACCTGGAATCGGGGCGCGGACTGTTCCTCGTGGACGCCTACAGCGACAACTGGGGCTGGCACCCGCTCGCGGGGCGGCTGACCGGCAAGGTGGTCTGGGCGCTGTTCATGCTCCACGAGTAGTCAGTCGCTTCGCCGGGCACGCATACGCCAACTGGCCGGGGTTGATCATTTCGATCAGTCCCGGCCAGTGCACGTGCATGGCTTGATCAGTGCGCTGTTCCTTCAGTCGGCCAGACGGGCGAGCAGGCGGGCGATCAGGCGATCAGGTGGTCGAACTCGCCGTCCTTGACGCCCAACAGCAGCGCCTCTATCTCGGCCGGTGTGTAGACGAGCGCCGGCCCGTCCGGGAAGCGCGAGTTGCGCATGGCGACAGCTCCACCCGGCAGCTTGGCGAACTCCACACAGGAACCTTGCGAGTTGCTGTGTCTGCTCTTCTGCCAGGTCACTCCGTCGAGTTCTGCAGCTGCCATCCCGTTGTACGCGTGGTCCACAGGAAGCCCCCGATAGTGCAGATGTCAACTGCACCGGATCATAGCTGTGTTCATAAGCGCATGCATGGGCAGATGCACGTGCACGCGGAGGGTGCTCTCCTGATCACTGTCAGGGAAGAACTCGGGTGGATCAGGGGCGAATCAGACCCTTATAAGGCTTGGATCAAGACCCGATCGGCGCTCGGTGCACGGGGCGGGGATCCCGGCCCTTCAGAACTCCTTCAGATTTGTACCCGTGCGCCCGGCACTGTTCGATGGTCGGGCCGACACCGGAATTCCCGTCACCCCTTGGGGGAAGCACATGCTCCGCAACGCCCTTGAGCCCTGGCACCTGATCCTGCTCCTCGTGGTCTGCGTGCTGGTCTTCGGCTCGAAGAAGCTGCCCGACATGGCCCGCTCGGTGGGCAAGTCGATGCGCATCCTGAAATCGGAGACCCAGGCCCTGCGCGGCGAAGGCGGAGACCGGCCCCAGCAGGGCTAGGCCGGTAGCGCGCTAGCGGGGCAGCGGGGGGCGCTTGCCACCCATGTGCGCGCGGTCGGCGGCGGCCGTGCCGTCTTCCCAGCCCGCGTGGTCGGTGGCCCCGCGCAGCCGGGTGGTCGTGGTCCGGGGGAACATCTCGTCGGCCCGGGAGGTGACGGCGACGTCGCGGGCCACCAGGGCGGGCAGGTTGTCGGGGGCCTCGGCCACCGTGTGCTCCGCGGTCTCGGCGAGGCGCTGGCCGAGCCGGCTGGCGTACGCGAGCAGGAAGGACTGCCGGAACGTCTTTGTCCGCTTGCGTCCGCCTGAGCGCTGCGCGGCCTCGGCGCGGGTCATGGCGGCCGTGCCCTGCACGAGCAGCGAGGTGTAGAGCAGCTCCACCGCCTCCAGGTCGCTCTCGAAGCCCACCACGGTGGAGAACTCGAAGGCGCTGTTCCACACCGCACGGCAGCGGTTCGCGGTGGCCACCGCGTCGAGCAGTACCGCCTTGGCCTCCTCGTACGGCACCTCGACCCCGATCCGGCAGGCCCCGGGCACCTGGGCCGGGCCCTTGCCGCTCGCCGCGAGCAAGGCCTCGTCGACGGTGTGCCGGGCCATCAGCTCCTGGGCCTTGGCGCTGAGCGCCTCCGCCTCCTCCGGGTAGGTGGTCGCCTCCGCCTTGGCGAGCAGGGCACGGATCCGTCCCAGCATGCGGGGCTCGATGTGCGCGTGCTCCAGCGCGTCGGCGGCCGGATCGCCGGGAACCGGACCCACCGGTTCGATGGAGGGCAACCGGATCAGCAGCCGGAACACCTCCAGCACGGCGGTCGCCAGGGTGAACCGGTCCGCCCGCTCCCGCTGCGCGAGCCCTTCGCCGTACTCCGCGTCGTCCGCCCACCACACCTCGGCGTCGGTCCACCGCTCGGGCAGCCGGGCGTACCGGCGGGCCTCGGCGGCGATCAGGTCGCGGGTGATCCGCAGATGCCGGTCGCCGAGGTCCCGGCCCACCAGCCGGAGCACGTCCGCGGGCTGCCACCCCCGCTCCCAGGCCTGCCGTACGTACGCCTCCCCGCGCCCCAGCAGCCCCCGACCGACCTCGGCCCACTGCCCGCCATCGCCGACGAGCACCGAGGCCCCGGCATCCAGCCCGGCGTCGTCCTGGCTGTAGAGGGCGGCTTCGCAGGCACGATCGACAATCTCTCTCACCCCCGAAGCTTGTCACGCCCCCCACGCACCACCACCGCCCGATCCGGCCCCGCCGGCGCTTGAGGCGCAGGAGCCCCCAGCGGTAGCCGGGGAGGGTCCGGGGCGGAGCCCCCGCAACGGCGCCGCACCCGAGCGGGGTCCCCGCCCTGTCAGCCCCCGGTGGGACACTCGCACCCATGAGCGACCCCACCCCCCACTGGGCCCTGGCCGAAGCCGCCGACGGCCTCTGGCACGCCAGGCCGCTCACCCCTGTGCCCTCCGCGCCCTCCGCGTCCTCCGCATCCTCCGCGTCCTCCACCCCCGGCGCCCCCGCCCCCGGCGCCCTCCCGGGCGGGCCCCTCACCTTCCGGGACCCCGCGGACGCGATCCGCTCCGCGCCCGCCACCACCCGCTGGATCTGGCGGAGCACCGCCGCGGTCTACCCCCGCCTCCTCGCCGCCGGCACCCGCGTGGAGCGCTGCCACGACATCGAGGACGCCGAGCTCCTGCTCCTCGCCCACGAGGGCCGCTCCGGAGAGCCCCGCTCGGCCGCGGCCGCCTGGGCCCGGCTCACCGGGGCCCCCGTACCCCCCGATCCCCCGCACCCGCAGCGCGCGGCCGCACCCAGCGCTCAGGACTCCCTCTTCGATCCGCAGCCCGCACGCACGCCCCTCCCCCTCGACGCGCTCGTCGCCGTCTACGAAGAGCAGACGAGGCGCCACGCCGCCACCGCCCACCCGGACCGCATGCGCCTGCTCACCGCCTCCGAGTCGGCGGCTTTCCTGATCGCCGCCGAAATGCACCGTGCCGGCCTGCCCTGGCGGGCCGACGTGCACCGCGCACTGCTCACCGAGCTCCTCGGCGAGCGGTACGCGGGCGGCGGCGAACCCCGCCGCCTCGCCGAGCTGGCCGACGAGATCTCCGCCGCGTTCGGCCGGCGCGTGCGTCCCGAGCTGCCCGCCGATGTCATCAAGGCGTTCGCGGAGGCCGGGATCCGGCTCAAGTCGACCCGCCGCTGGGAGATCCAGGAGCTCGACCATCCCGCCGTGGAGCCGCTCCTCGCGTACAAGAAGCTGTACCGGATCTACACCGCCCACGGCTGGGCGTGGCTCCAGGACTGGGTGCGCGACGGCCGCTTCCGCCCGGAGTTCGTCCCCGGCGGCACCCTGACCGGCCGCTGGGTCACCAACGGCGGCGGGGCCCTCCAGATCCCGAAGGTGATCCGCAGGGCCGTCGTCGCCGATCCCGGCTGGCGGCTGGTCGTCGCCGACGCCGACCAGATGGAACCCCGTGTCCTGGCCGCGATCTCCCGCGATCCCGCGTTCATGGAGGTGGCCGGGCGCCCCGAAGACCTGTACACGGCCATCTCCCGCCAGGGCTTCTCCGGCGACCGGGACATGGCCAAACTGGCCGTCCTGGGCGCCGTGTACGGGCAGACCTCGGGCGACGGCCTGAAGAACCTGGCCTCACTGCGCCGCCGCTTCCCGCAGGCCGTGGCGTACGTGGACGACGCCGCGCGGGCCGGGGAGGAGGGGCGCCTCGTACGGACCTGGCTGGGCCGGACCTGCCCGCCGCCGGCCGGCGCCGACGAGGACGGCGAAGCCGGGATCCCGCAGGACCGGGAGGGGGGCTGGACCCCCAGCTACGCCTCCACCAACACGCGGGCCCGCGGCCGGTTCACCCGCAACTTCGTCGTCCAGGGCAGCGCCGCCGACTGGGCCCTGCTGCTGCTCGCGGCCCTCCGGCAGGCCATCGCGGGCGCCGGGATGCGGGCCGAGCTGGTGTTCTTCCAGCACGACGAGGTGATCGTGCACTGCCCGGCCGAGGAGGCCGGGGCCGTCGCCGAGGCGATCCGCGCGGCCGGTGACCGGGCCGCCCGGATCGCCTTCGGTGACACCCCGGTCCGCTTCCCGTTCACCACGGCGGTCGTGGAGTGCTACGCGGACGCCAAATAGCGCGTCCGCTCCGGATGATCAGCCGACCCACTTCGGGTCGAGGGCCATCTGCTTGAGCTGCTCCATCGTCAGGACGGGCTCCTTGCGGGTGGCGGGCTTGTTCTGGCTGCCGGTGTTGAAAGCGGAGATCGCGATGCGGCGCCCGTCCGGCCGCAGCGTGTCGACGGTCCACATGACCACGTTCGCCCCGCCCTTCTCTCCGGGCTGCTCCTCCGCCACCACCTTGGTGCCGTCGGGGAGGGTCGTGACGTTGCCCGCGCCGAAGCGGGCCGCCAGCGCCGAGCCCATGTCCTTCTGCGCATTGACCTGGACGAGCGAGGCGCCCTTGCCGTCGTCGAGCACGACGTAGGCGTAGTCGCCCGAACCACCCCTGCCGGTCACCGTGAGCCCGGTCTTCGGCAGCAGGGACTCCAGCACCACGCGGGGGTCCGCCACCGCGGGCGGCAGGAGGGGGACCTGCGCCTGCCCCCCGACGGCCGGCAGGTCGCTCAGCGCCGGGCGCCACAGCGTCGACATCGCGAACTGCTTCAACTGAGCCGGGTTCAGGGGCGGGTCGGTCCGCGAGACCTTCGCACCCTTCTCCGCCGGAGCGTTCCACTCCTGAGCGTCGACCTGGTAGCCCTCCGGTGTCACCAGCGTGGTCCGCCACAGCTTCGTGGGCTCCCGGCGGTCGGGGTATTCGTACCCCTTGTAGAGCAGGATCCGCCCGCCGTCGGGCAGGGTGTCGACCTCGCAGCCGTCGTACTCGACGAAGTTCTTGTCGGGGCACTTCAGCATCTCCGCGGCCGGCCGGCCGGTGGGGTCGGTCCGCGTGAGGGAGACCCCGATGGCCGCCTTGCCCATCCCGTCGTCGTAGACGCCGGAGACGCTCGGGCCCAGCTCATCGCCCGTGCCGCGCGCCTCCAAGTCGGACAGTTCCCCGTCCGGCAGCAACTTCTTGAGTACGGCGATCATCTGGTCGGCGGGAACGGCCCCGCTGCCGGCACGCTTGCCCTTCTCCGGCAGCGCGGGCGGCGCGGCGACCGTGGTCGCGCCGGACCCGCCCGCGCCCTCGAACAGACCGGCGGTGTAGGCGCTGCCCGCACCGATCACGGCGAGCGCCAGCACCGAACTGCCGACGACGGCTGCCCGGCGGCGTGCCACCAGCCGCCGTCCGCGCCGTTCACCGGCGGCCACGAGGGCGTGCGGATCGGGCGTGAAACCTTCTCCCGTGCGCCGCAGGGCGTCGCTCAGGTCATCTTCGGAGAGCATGCGGAACCAGACCTTCCATCACAGGGCAACGGGTGGGGCCGAACGGGGCGGGAAACACGGGGGTGTCGGGAGTGCAGCCAGAACAGGGAAAGCAGGGAACGCTGAAGTCAGAGACCGGCGAACTCGCTGAGCGAGCCGCCCAATTGGTCCCGCAGCCGACCGAGCGCCCGCGTCGTGCGGGTGCGCACCGCGGCCGAGCTGGCGTTCATCGCATCGGCGGTCTCCTCCACACTGCGGTCCTCCCAGTACCGCAGCACGAGTACCGCCCGGTCCTTCGGCGCCAGCCGCCCCAACGCCTCCAGCAGCGTCAGCCGCAGCGCCGGATCGGAGCCGCCGGCCGCGGCCGCGCCCGACTCAGGGAACTCCCCGACCGGGCGCTCCCCCGCCGATCTGCGCCGCTGGTGCGTCAGGAAGGCCCGTACGAGCACGGTCTGCGCGTACGCCGCCGGGTTGTCTATGCGCGAGATCCGTCCCCAGAGCAGGTACATCCGCCCCAGGGTGTCCTGCACCAGGTCCTCCGCGAGATGGGTGTCGCCGCTGGTCAGCAGGCAGGCCGACCTGTACAGATGCCCGGACCGGCCCTCCGCGAACTCACGAAACCCGTCTCTGCGACCCTGCCGCATGCACTCCCCCTCGCGTCCGTCTCACCCCAATGACGCGACGGCGGCGCGCAAATGTTTCACCCCTGTCCGAGTCCGTGGAAGTAGATGTGGAACGCGTCGCGCTCGAAGCCCTCCGCCTCGTACAGGGCCTGCGCGACGTGGTTGTCGTACGCGGTCTCCAGCTGCACCCCGGCCACCCCGGCCTCCCCGGCCCGGCGCAACACCTCGCGCAGCAGCGCCCGCCCGGCGCCGGTACGGCGGCCGGACGGCGCGACGTACAGGTCGCTCAGGATCCACATCGGCCGCAGGGCGAGCGAGGAGAAGGTCCGGTAGACCTGCGCGAACCCGACCGCGCTGGCCCCCGGCTCGGCCCCCGGCCCGGCCCCCGGCCCGGCCCCCGGCACGTCGGCGAGCAGCACCAGGGACTCGTCGGCCCTGATCCGCTCCGCCAGGAAGGCGCGGGGAGCGTCCGGGTCCTCAACCTTCACCTCGTAGAAGTCGAGATAGCCGCGGAACAGCGCGGCCGCGACCTCGACATCGGTCTCACCGGCGACGCGCACGACGGGGTTCTGGTCATCGTTCATGCCACCAGTCTTGCGGGTTCGGCGTTCAGCGTTCAGCGTCCGGCGTTCAGTGTCCGGTGACGGGTTGGGCGGGCAGGCTGAAGACGTGGTCCGGGGTGACGATCTTGGTGATCGCCTCACCGAAGAGGGTGCTGGGCTCTGAACCCTGGTAGGAGATGTCCGTGTTCAGCGTCAGCGTCAACGTGGCCTTCGCCTGCGGCAGGTACACGACCAGCGCCTGGTAGCCGGGCAGCGAGCCGTTGTGGCCTATCCAGCCCTGGACGTTGAAGATGCCCAGGCCGTAGCCGGTGCCGGGCAGCGCGTCCACCACCTTCAGGCGCTGGGCCTGCGTGGCCGGCTTGAGCAGCGTGCCCGTGGCCAGGACCCTCGCCCAGGTCTTCAGGTCTTCGAGATCGGAGATCATGGCTCCGGCCGCCCAGCCCCAGGAGGGGTTCCAGTCGGCCGCGTCCTCGACCTTCCCGGAGGCGGTCTGGTCCGTGTACCCCTGCGCGTGCGGACTCGGGAACTCCGCGCCGACGGGGAAGAGCGTGTGGCCCAGACCGGCGGGGCGGACGACCTTCTGGTTGATGTAGTCGTTGAGCCTCTGCCCGCTCTGCTTCTCCACCACCAGCCCCAGCAGGATCAAGTTGGTGTTGCAGTAGTAGAACTTCGCGTCGGGCTCGAACAGCACCGGGTGCTTGAAGGAGTACGCGAGCAACTCCTGTGGGGTGAAGGGCCGTCGGGGATTGCTCGTCAGGGCCTTGAAGAAGCCCTCGTCCTCGGAGTAGTTGAACAGCCCGCTGCGCATCCCGGCCAGCTCGCGCAACGTGATCCGGCCCCCGTTGGGCACCCCGGACACGTACTTGCCGATCGGATCGTCCAGCCCGACCTTGCCCTGGTCGACCAACTGGAGCAGCGCGGTCACGGTGAAGGTCTTGGTCACGCTGCCGATGCGCATGTTCATGTCCGTGCTGATCGACCGGCCGGTGGCCTTGTCGGCGACCCCGAAGGCCCGTACGTACGAGCCCTTGCCGGGAGCCGAGAGCGACACCATCACCCCGGGCACCGAGGCCTGGCTCATCACTTTCCGCACGGCATCGTCCAACTGCCGTGCGACGGCGGGCGTGAGCTGCGGAAAATCGCTGTCGGCGGCAACCGGGGCCGAAGCCGAGACCGTGACCGGGGCCGACGTGTCCAGGGCGTACCCCGCCCCCACCCCCAGGGGCACCACCACGAGCCCCACCGCGGCCACCCCCACCGCCGCCTTGCGCAACCGTGTCGACATGCCGGCCTCCTGCCACGCGTCGCCCGGGTTCAGCCTTTCCAACGTAGCCCCGCCCCCACCCCCCAGCGACCGCACCACCCGCCCGTCACCCTCCGTAGCGCGCGGCTCGGGGGCCCGCGTCAGCTAGAGCCCCGGGAGCGTGTTCCGGGGGCGGTCCGGGTCCGGGATGCCGAGGTCCTTCAGGTAGGTCAGGCGGGCGTTTATGGCTGCCGAGAAGTGACGCCAGTCGAGGCCGGGGACCGGCTCGTTGGGCTTGTGTGCAAACGGCGAGGACGTCACGTAACACACCGAGTCGTACAGCTGCTCCGCCATCAGCCGTTCGCAGAAGATCCCGAATCGGGTCTGGTACGAGGTGTCGTGCCAGACGGGGTCGACGGGCAGGGCCCCCTTGGCGATCCGGACGGGCCGACGCGACCCTTCCTCGTCCTGCATGATGAAGAAGTAGCCCAGCCACGGCTTCTCACCGGGATAGAGGTCCGCCAGCGCCGCCCGCCGCAGGTCGACGGCGCTGCCGAGTGCCTCTTCGACCCGGTTGTTGTAGTTGTTGCCGAAGGAGGGGCCGCCGAGTGCCTTGAGTTCGAAGGCCGCCACCAGGGTGTCCTCGTAGGTGACGACCACGTCCCACTGCTTCTGCGGCCTGTAGTAGCCGGGGAGTTCGAGGCCTTGGGGCTTGGCGATCCTGATGCTCTCGGCCGGGTAGTCGGCATCGAGGAAGAACTTGGCGAGGAGCGCGGCGATCGGGTCGAAGTGCTTGCCTCCGCGCACCGAACCCGCGGTGCCTGCGCCGACCGCGGCCTTGATCGCGGACAGGTCGGTCTGCGTCTGCTTGGCACCCCAGTACGCGGCGACGGCGTCCTCGAAGTCTTGGCGGGTGACCGTCAAGATCCGTTCCTCCTAGTCAGGCAGCTCGGTGAGCCCGTAGACACGCAGCGCGGCCTCGGTCGCAGCCCGTGCGTCCCGCTTGTCGAAGGCTTCCGCGAGGGCGTCCCGATCGCTCTCGCCGATCACCGCCGGATCGGGCACGCGGATCTTCCGTAGGTACTGCGCCTGGAAGCGGAGGGTGCCCCCTCGCATCTTGACCGCGTACGCCTCCACGAATGCCTCCGCGACCTTGGACAGCAGCAGGCCACCGAGTACGCGCATGTCCCAAACGTCCGAGACGATGAAGTACAAGTTGTGGTGAGGGTACAGGCCGCCTTGATCGAGTACCGGGTGGATCCGCAGCTTCATGTCCGGGAACAACAGCTTGTGCCGGCGCGTCAGTCGGTGATCGACCTTGTCGATCGTCTTGTACCAGCGCTGCGGCTGCCTGACCGCGACGTACCGCTTGCGCAGCGCGGCCCCGTGCTCCTCGAAGTAGGCGGCGAGCAGGGGGTACTCGGCCAGATCGACCAGATCGCCGCTCGCCGTCCAGGGGTTGACCAGGTACGTGCCGGTCCAGTGCAGCGTGCCGCTGGTGGTGTCGCGGACCATGGCCATCGGGAGCATCCGGTCGCTCTCCACCAGGCCGCTGTCCGTGGTCAGGAAGACCTTGTCGGCCCCGGTGGCGATGCCGATCCCGACGCGGGTTCCGGTCCGGGCGTCTTCCAGCGGCTGGAACCTCTCGGTGAGGTCTTCGATGACCGCCAGCCTCGCCGGGGAAGCCGCCGGCCACGAGTCCTCCTCGGGGAACCAGTGGGGCATGCGAGCCGCCTGGAACGCGGCCGTCGCGACCGGAGTGGGACCGTTACCCGTGTACCAGTCGGCGAAATCCCGGGCCTGCTCGGCGCCGAACGACCGGGTGGTGTCCGCGGCAACTGCCTCGCCCTGCTCCTTGTTCGAGATGAGCGTGATCGCGGGGTAGGCGGAGACCTGCTCGTCGAAGGCGTCCACGTCGTGCATCACCAGGGCCAGGTCCATGCTGAACCCGCCGGTCACGAGCTGTCGCAGCCGGCGGCCGTACTGGTTGCGCATCCAGCGGTCGGCGCAGATGAACCCCAACCGCCCGCCGGGGTTCAGACTGCGGAGCGCGACCTCGTAGAAACCGACGTAGACGTCTGCCCGGCCGCCCATCGTCGGGCAGGCGGCACGGTAGGCCGCCATGCGGTCGTCCGGCACGTCCTCAAGGCGGATGTACGGGGGGTTGCCGACGACGTAGTCGGCCCGGTGGTCCGCGTCCGCCTGGAGCAGGTAGTCGCCCTGCCGGACCCAGGCCTCGGCCACGCGCGCCGCCTCCCCCGCCGCCCAGCCGTCGGCCCGCAGCGTCCGCGCGACCAGCGCGCGACTCCGCTGCACGTTGCGGTCCAGCAGGTCGAAGGCCCGCACGGCTTCGACCGCATCGGCGAGCGGGCGCTGCCGCTTGCGACACGCGGCACTGATGCGGGAGGCGACCTCCCCCAGGAACGCACCCCCGCCACAGGCCGGCTCCACGATCTTCAGATCGCACAGGTCCTTGTCGGGGGTGTAGCCGAGCAGGTCCAGGATGAGCTCGACCACCCAGCCACGGGTGAACACCTCGCCGTGCTCCACGGCTTCCTGGAGGGACTCGGGAAGGGAGAGGTCGTCCGGGCCGAAGAGCGGGATGGTTGCCACGCAACGGACACTACCGCCCACCCCGGGCCGACCCGTTTCCCGTCCTGGCAAGCAAAAGCCCCAGGTCACGGCGAGTGAGTCCTGGGGCTTCTACAGAGCCGCCTTCGGGATTCGAACCCGAGACCTACGCATTACGAGGCCCCACAAGATCATCTCGACTGGTGCCGGGCCGTGCCACCAAATCCTGTTCCCCCAGGTCAGGAAGGCACGGCCCGGCGCCCGTGTGCCACCCAATCCACGCTGTGCCACCCCGTCCGCTCACGCACCGCTCACTCATGAGGCCGAGGCGACAATCGGGACGGCCTTGCCTGCGGCAGCTTCAGCAACAACCAAACGCACAGAACGGTCACGCCACAGTCTTGGACCGGCCAACGACACAACCCTGCGAACGCCCGAGCTGCCACGCTCGCACATCACGCGGCGCCCCCGCGCTCAAGGCTCGATAGGGCCCCTACCGCTCGAAGCGGAATCCAAAGAGACCGCCACCCTCGTAGGCATCCGTTAGCAACGGCTCGATGATATAAGGACCGGGATCGAACCCTAGGTGCCGAGCCTTCGCCAAGTCATCCTCGTTGATCGTCACGATGTACTGCATGCCTTCTGCGGCAGTCAGGGCCACCGCAACCTCAAGTGCACGGGTGAGTTGCCGGTCGTCCACTCCGTCAAAGATGTGACTGTCGTGCACCAGGAAGTCTGGGCCACGCCCCCCACGGTGAGCGATCACGGCCATAGTGAGGTCGAAGCAGAAAATCGACATCTTGTTGATGCCCTGACTGACGTCACTGCTGATCTTGGGGGTGATCTTAAGACTGCTCCGACCTGCTTCGACCGAGAGATACGCCGGCCGATCACTTCCGTAGAGCCTGCTGGCCAACTCATGGAATAGGACCGTCGCCTGCGTGATCTGCTGCTGTCGCTCTTGCAGGTCGGTGTCAACCTCCCGCGTCAGCTGTAGCCGGGCCGCTTCAATTTCCCTGCTACTCGCCTCCACCGTCTGCGCCGCCTCCAAGCGGTGCTGGAGCGCCCCGACTCTCGCTTCCTCCTGGGCCAGGGCTTTCTGGAGGGTGGTTAGAGCCTCCAGCGCGCCGCCCTCGCTCAGCTCCTTGAGGATGCCACTCTGTTCCTCGTCCAGTCGTGCCCGTTCCGCCCTGCGGTTCTCGAGGCTCTTGCGAGTCGCCGTGATCTCTTCCTTGAGATACGTACGCCGGTTCCGGACAACCGCCGCATGAAAGGCCCGAACTTCGTCGAATCGGCGCAGAGCCTGATCAGGCAGGGTGACCCCCAACTCGTCGTAGACCTGCTCCAGGTAGCGGACCTCGGGGTCAACGGTCTCTTCGACTGCTCTCTCAAGGTGATCGAGATTCCGCCGATCGATTACGTCCCTCGTGCTGAGATCCTGAATGCGGCGGGTCATCTCATCGGCGCGTTCCTTGAGCGCCTCGTACTGTGGCACAACCCGGAACGTCTCTAGCTGCCGCCGAAGCTCAGAGATCTTCGAGTTCTGGACAGCGATTTCGCCGCGCAAGTCCGCGGTCTTGCCGACCACCTGGCCCCATACTGGGTCATTTACGGCTTTCTTCAGCTGATCCCGGGTTGCCTTCTTCGCCGCGATGTCCTGGTATCGGGCAGCAAGGGCGGAGTCGAGCCCGAGGAGGTACGCAAGATTGGGTGACGCCTGCGCTTCCGACTGACGCGAGAAGCTGCGTACCGCCTCGTTGAAACCGTGGTCGCCGACCCTGCGGATGAGGAACGACAGCAAGGCGCGCCCGCTCACACCCGGATGCTCCCCAGAGAGCCCGAACAGCTTCTGCTCGATGAGCGCCTGCCACTCAGCGAGGAGAACCGTCTGCGGCTCGGCCGACTCGACTGCCGTCGACGAAAGCGGCTCTGGTTCTCCGAGATCAGACAGCTCGACTACCAATGGCGCGGCAGCCTTGCCCAAGACAGGGCCGGGTGCCGGCGGACGGAGTAGACCGGGGACAAGAGTAACTTTCCGCGCGTCGCCACCGCTCCGACTGACACGTAGCTCTTCGTCCAGTTCCGGCCAGTCCAAGCCGAGCGTGAAGACGGTCCGGCGGAGTTCCTTTCGAGCTGCCAGGTGCTTATTGTCGGCCCGAGCACCCAACAGGAAGTGCAGCAGCTCGATCATGCTTGACTTGCCTGAGCCGTTACGACTGTCGGTCGAGCGAGAAGCAGCGGTGGTCTCCGCCACCAGGAGGTTCAGGCCGGGCTTGAAGCCGACCGTCTTGAACCGCTTATCGTCAGCGCTCAGCCAACGCAGCATGGGCGGTCCTCCTGGTGAGCAAGTCGTTGTTCAGGTCCACGGCGCCGAGTGCGTGCAGGACATCGAGTGCGAGAACGAACCAGCCGAACGAAAGAGGGGCTGGGTGGCCGTTCTCGTGGCGCCACTCGCGCAGCCGCGACCAGGTCTGGCTGACCGTGAGCGGCCGATCCAGTTGCATAGTGATCTGGGCTCCGACAGCGAGGAGAGCGCGATCAGGGGCGATCCCCTTGGTCGGGGTGATCACGCCGCGCCTCCCTGCTCTGCACCTGCTGGTCGCCACCCTGGCGGCGGCACTTCGAAGATGTCACATTCATCAAAGAAGTAGGCAAGCACCGCCTTGGCCGCGTCGTCACGGTCCCACCTGGGCGCCTCCTGGCCTAGAACGTAGCGCTGCATCTGCCAGAGGATCTCGTCCGAGTCGTCACCGTGCTCGTGATGCATCCGGAGGTAGTACGCCCGAAAGCCCGCCGCCGCCTCGTCTCGCTCCCGCAAGTCAAGCAGGTCTCGGTAGTACTGGTCGACGAGGTATCCGTACGGCCGACCTGCCTGGAGCAGTTCCCGGGCGTAGTCAGAGAGTCGATTGAAGTCGACCTTGTACGTCGTAGGCAGGGGGACAGACCCCACCGGGGCATCGCGCTTACGGTGTTCAGCCAGATGCCTTAGCAAGGGCTCAATGTCAGCCAACCCGATGCTGTATACAACCTGCTCCACCGGGATCTTCTCGTTGAGCAGAATCTCCATCCGGGGGCGGTCGAGGTAGACCGCCTCGTACCAGAGCTTCTGCGGACCCATTTGCTGGAACACGAGGCGGGGGTAGGTCTGCCCGGCCCCCGTGAGTATTCCTGAGACGACTGGGTGGATACCGCCGCGCTGGTCGTTGTGGACGAACACGAAGGTGTCAAACTGCTCAGGGCGCTGGACGATCGCGCTCTCGACGTCACCGAAGAACTTCTTCCGGACCTCGGAAACTTCGAATGATTCTGGGGCATAGCAGGCATAGAGTCTTCGGCTCGCCGTTTGAAGGCCGTCCCCGCCGAGGTCGCCGATGTTGCCGTGGGTCCGAATCGGCACGTAATCGTCATGCCGAAGCTCCATCAGCCGATGGAAGAGCTTCTCAAACTCGTTGCCCGAACTGCTCTCGATCAACGACCTGAACCTGCTGTGCGCGTACTGCATTTGATGCGGCAGCATGGCGCCTCCCCCTGTACGGTACCGTCTCAGGGGAACCGTAACGGTTCAACCACGCCCGGTGAAAGTCTCTCTCGCCGGCGCATCCTCACTGCTGAGAACCCTCAGGGAGCCAGAGGAGGGCGCCAAGGCGGTCCAGTCGGGCCCGGCGCTGCTGATAGTCGGGCATTGTGCGTGCGACGACGCTCCAGAATTCGGCCGAGTGATCCTGCTTGTGCAAGTGGGCGAGCTCGTGCACCAGGACGTAGTCGACGAGATGCGCCGGAAGCTGCATGGTGGCCCAGTGGATATTCACGCCGCCGTTCCGGTTGCAGGAGCCCCACCGGTAGCCGAGCCGTCGCACAGCGATGTTCTCCAGCGGAGCCTGCATCCGCTGCGCCCATGGTTCTGCTCGTTTCGGAAGCCAGGCGCCACCGCGATGGCGGTACCAGGCGATGAGACCGTCCTGCGCCTGGTCCAGGCAGTCCCGCCTCAACAGCATCCGACCGCGCACCAGGCCCACGGGAAAGGGCGCTTCGTCCACGATCTTCAGACGGTAGTTGCGCCCCAAATAGAGGAATCCCTCGCCAGTCACGAACTGCTTTGCCGGACGGAGCGCCGCGTCCTCCACGCGTGCTTCCAGCTTGTCGTAGATCCACCGACGTCGTCCTTTGATGGCATCCACCAGGAATGCCCTGTCCAAGCCGGCAGGGACGGTCGCAGTGATGCGGGCGTCGCGCTCCACTGTGAGCCGTACGCTGTTACGTTCCGGAACCACCACGACCTCGATGTCCAGGTTGCCGACCCGCATCAGGCCCGGATGGACCGGACCCGATAGCTTCGCGGCCACGGCTACCACCTCAGCTCTTCCTCTGGAGGGTGTGGCGGTGGTGACGCACGATGTCAAAGAGCCCATCGGCAACGTGCCGCGCATCCCGCGGCTCGGTGACCTGGTACCTGATCAGCAGCCGGACGATGGCCTTGCGCAGGTCATCCTGGTAGACGGCATTGATCCAGAAGTCCTTCTTGCGGGATTCCTGGACTGCCGTCTCCTCGATCTTCCCGGTCACCGAAATAAGGTAGTCACAGGTCTCCGCCGGCACGATCGCGTCCGTGATCGTTGTGTCGATCAGCGTCTTGTACAGGGCGAGCTCAAGCCGGCTGAGGCGCGACAGCTTCTCGTTGGCCTGCTCACTGGTGCCTTCGTGGACGGCGACCGTCTCATCGACGAGCTGTTGGAAGAGCGACACCTGCTGCTCCCATTGATGCGCATAGTCCCGGAGGATCTCCTCCAGCCTTGCACGCAACTTGTGATACTCGGCCGGGTCTTCGTTGAAATGCACCTCGATGTGGTGCCGAATGGCGTGCTCCATCGTCGACGCCTGGGCCTTGGCACCCGGCAGCGCCTCAACCTTGGCGTTGAAGTCGTCGGTCGTGATCTGACTGGGCGGTATCACCTGCCGCACGTCGAGGGCCGTGATGTGCTGATCGATGAGGTCACGGACCTTCTCCCCATACAGGGAAGCATCGAAGTCACTCTGCTCCTGGTAGCGGGACCGCGCCCACGTACTGATAAGCGAGTACAGCCGCGCGTCATCCAAGAAGGGCTTGGCATCCTCTCGTGGCATCACCAGGTCGACGGTGGCGAGGAACTTCCGCAGGGCGCTATCGAACTGCGCGCGGAGCTCGTCGTCCTCGAGGAGCTGGACACACCTCTCGACCACCTCACGAGCGTCGGCAGGGATAACGCCACGCTGTGTGAACAACATCCGCAGCCGGTTGCGACGTGGCTCCAACTTGGCTATCTCGGCGGACAGGTCGGTGGGGGTGCCCTCTGCGTCATCGGCCGCGTACGCCTCCATCGCGGCCTGCAGATGCTTGGAGATCCCTGCATAATCAACGACAAATCCGGCACTCTTGCCGTCGGCCGTGCGGTTGACGCGGGCAATGGCCTGCAGCAGATCCGCTTCCTTGATCCGCCGGTCCAAGTACATCACCTGCTCAATTGGCGCATCGAACCCCGTCAGCAGCATGGTCCGCACGATCAGCATCGCGACCGGCTGCTCGCCCTCGGCCGGCTCCACCGGGAAGGGTCGGCGGAACTCCTCGATGACCTTCTTCTGCTTGTTCTCATCGGTCCAACGCGCCGTGTCCTGGTCATCGTTGTTGTCACCAGAGATGACGGGCACGAAGTCAATAGCCTTGAGCAATTCCTTCTGCTTGTGCGCGGCGCGCACAACTGCCTGCCTGGCGGTCAGTTGCTCGGTGGGCTTCTCAAGTACGGATGCCGGTACCCTCTCCGCCTCGGCGACGAGCTCGTCCCGCGCCTTGAGCAGCGCATCCCGGTACCGCACGGCGATCTTCCGAGAGTGCGCGACAACCTGCGCCTTGAAACCGTTCGGCATCACGTTGCCGACGTAGTGGCGCAGCATGTCCCGGGCCTTCTTAAGGATCAGGCTGTCCGCGCTGAGTACATCGCTGGTCGTGGCGTACTTCTTCTGGAGTTCGTCGTACTGCTCGTCGGTCAGCTCAGGGAACTCCTCAGCGAATGCCTCGTCCAGGTCCTCTGCATCGACGAGGGCGCCCTTGGCGATCCGTCCCTCGTAGACGATCGGGACAATCGCACCGTCCTCCTCAGCATCGGCGAGACGGTACTTGTCGATGAAGTCACCGAAGATGCCTGTGGTGCGGTTCTTCTCCCGCATAATAATCGGGGTTCCTGTGAAGCCGATGCGAGCTGCGTTGGGCAGCGACTCCATCAGGTTCAAGTGCAGCTTGGAGCCGTGGGAGCGGTGGGCCTCGTCTACCAGAATCAGCACGGACTCGCTGCCGTTGAGCAGCCCCCAGCCGGGCGCCCGGTCGTGAGCCAGCGTGTCCGCGGCTTCGGCCTGCTTCACCTTCTGTGGATCCACTTGCTTGTGAATCATGACGAAGACGAGTCCCGCGCCTTCCTTGGCGAGCGCAGCCGGCACACCCTTCGATCGCTTGACCTCGTCGGGCTTCTCCCCCGTGAGCACTGCGGTTGCCGCCAGTTGCTCCTGCAGCTGCTTCCGGTCCGTGACGACAACGACTCTGAATTGACTCAGGCCCGGCGTCGACCGCATTTTGCGCACCAGGAACACCATCGTCAGAGACTTGCCTGACCCCTGCGTATGCCAGATGATGCCGCCGCGGCGGTCTGTCTCACCGTCGTGCGTTTTGGTCCTGCCATCGTTGAGACGCTCCACGGCGCGGCAGACCGCACGGTACTGCTGATAGCGCGGGGCGATCTTCACCCGGCGGGTGCCACCGTCCGCCGTGTCGATCTCCATGAAGACAACGAAGTTCCGGATGATGTCCAGGAGTTGGGCTGGCCGCAGCATGCCCGCCGCAAGCACCTCCTGCTCCGTCAGGGCGCTCACGCTCTTGCCTAGCTCGGTAGCCAGCTCGTCTTCGCTCTGGGGGTAGGGGTCGCGCCACACCGCATAGTGGTCGGGACGTGCAGTGTACGTCCCATACATCGCCCGGTCGCCCGTGGTCGCGATGGTGAGTTGGGCCGTACGAAAGAGCGCTTCGTTCCCCTCGGGCGTGACTGCGCCCCGCTGGTTCGCATAGCGCCGCAGCTGGTGGACAGCCTGGCCAATCTTCCCCTGCTGATGCGCCGGCTTCTTGCACTCGATCACCGCGAGCGGAATCCCGTTGACGAATAGCACCAAGTCCGGCACAACGTACTTCGCACCGGACGTGCCAGGCACATCCATCCGGAACTGTGAAATAGCGAGAAACTCGTTGCGCTCTGGCCGCTGCCAGTCGATGAAGTGGACGCGTTGCTCGCGCCCGCTATCCCAGCCATCTCGGCCCGCAACCGTGACTCCGGACAGCAGGCGTTCAGTGGCGGCGGAATTCGCCTCGAGGAGGGAGGAAGCACCAATACGCGTGACCTGGTTGACAACCTGCGCAATTCGCGGCTCGTCCAGCCACTCGCTGCCGTGCTGGTCAAGGTTCAACCTGCGAAGCTGCCGTCGTAGAACTTGCTCCAACACCGGCTCCGCGAAGGAGGTCCTGAACGATGCTTCAGCACTCGTTGGCACGGCGGCGCCGGGGGCGCTCCCGCGTACATGCCGCCACCCCATAGTCTCAAGTTGAGCGATTAGCGGTAGCTCAACCAGGACGTACTCGTAGCCAGACTCCGACACGGTTCCCTCTCCCCCTAAACTACGGCGCAACCGGCACACGAACACAACCTGTCAACAGATCGTCCATCAGCGCCTGCTTCATCCAACGCAGCTTCATGACTTCCGCAGCGGTTGACCGCATGCCGAGATCATGCGCCTCCACAAGCCTCACGATGTTTTCCTGGACTTCTCCCGTTGCCCACGGGATCACCAACCGGCGGATGGCGCCTTGGCTGATGTTTTTCATACTTCCACTGGTCCCAGTTGCTGCAACCTCGATCTGGCGCCGCACTTGAGTCGAAGAAAGCAATTCATTAACGAAGCGATGGCTTCCCGCTTCAGGCCGAAGTTGCAGGCGCAAGGTCTTATCGCACAACATCAATCCAGGGCGAGTTCGATCGACAACACACGTCATGCCCACCAGTTCAGGGGTGTTTGCCCGCGTCATTAGAAGGTCCCCGACACGCACCTCGAGCGAAGGGTCAATCAGCGAAACATCATCAACGACTTTATTCTCATCTTGATGAAAACCCGACCTCCCTACAGAGCTCACTTTCAATACGCCCCACTCTCCATCCTTCGCGGGGCGAGCCTCCAAGTTTGGGCTGTTCCCAGCCTGAATCCCCTTCAACTGCACACCTAGCGTGCAGAACTCCCAGGCCCCTTCACGCTTGCCGATGAGCCCATCAACTTGCGACACCTGGACACGATCCAATTCATCCAAGGCATTACGCATCGCGTCATGCACCGCAGCCCTACGCCCAACCGCCAGCTTGTTTAGGAACCTTCCCGCCGCGTCCAGCTGATCATCGACCGTATCGAGGATCTCCGAGATCCGACGCTGCTCGGGCAGCGAAGGCAGAGTGACTGGAATCTTAGCCAGTTCCGTATAGCGGAGGTTCCAGGTGTCACTCACGAGCCCCTGCGAGGCGCGATAGAAGCGAGCAACCATTCCTGGATGCTTCAACACCCTCGCCATGTACTCGGGGTTCACGTCCGACGTCGGCGTGCACACCGTGTAGGCAGGACTGACGATTCCACTATGGACAGACAATCCAGATACGCCCTGCCACATGCGCATCGTATTGTAGACAATGTCTCCTGAATTTACCGCCAGGTAGAGACTTTTATCGGCGCTCGAGCTATCTCGCCGGCCGCTATGTTCTTGAAGAATGACACCGCGCTCCGCCGTAACCGACAGGAGCGGATCGCTCGCCTTCGCGCGCGTCGACCGCCGCTTGAGGACTTGTCCGAGCGTAGTCTCACGCAGGTCAGAGACCTCCCGGTTACGCATAGCCAATCTCCTTCAGGTAACCCGCCAACCGCGCCGCCGCCGTATCGCGCTGAACCTCCAAGTCCGCCAGCGTCACCGCGTACTTCTCACCCCACGTCCGGTACGCATGGATCAGCTCCCGCCGCCCCACCGAAATGAACCGGTCCATGCGTGCCCGCAGGTCGTCATTGAGGAAACGCAACACGGTCTCCCGCGCCTCCGGTTCCGACAACGCTTCCGCGGCCTTCCTCAGCTCGTCGACGAACGCGGCCCGCAGCTCCTTGACCTTCCCCTTGGCTGCCTTCAGCTCTGTCCTCAGTTTGCTCAGCTGTTTCGGGCTCAGCAGGTCTTCCGGGTCCTGGTCCGCTTCGTCATCACCATCGCCAGACGCCTTCTTCGGTGCGCCCGCCTTGATCCTGGCGTCCAGGTCAGCAACCAGCGCCTCCGCCGCCTCAAGTTCCTCCACATACGCGGGGATCAGTGCCGGCACGAGCCGATGGCCGCGGGCCTTGCGCTGGTCGGCACGGAGGCGCGCAAGAGTCTTGGAGTCTGCATCCTCAGGCTCTTCGAAAGCTGACTCAATGTTGGCGACCCACCGCTCAATAACGCCCGGGAAACCCTGCTGCGCCAGACTCTTCAGGTCATACTGTGCGTCGAACCACCATGCCGCCACCGAACCAGCAAGCTGGAAACGGTTAAGCACACCCACGGTCAGTAGATCCTCCGCAAAGGTCTCCAGTAGCTCGTTGCGCGTCTTCATCAGCTGCTGGTCATTCGGCAGGGCAATGATGCGGTGGACGTGCTTGACCCACCAGGTGTCATACGCATCCGTGAGTTCGCGTTCCTTCGAGGAAACGAGTTCCGTGATGCGGCCTGCCGTGGCCTCGCATCCACCAGTCGGGAAGTCGTAGTAGTCGGCGTCCTGCTCGACGAACAGATTCGCCACGTCCACGCCGTACGCGGCGAATTGCTTCGCCTTCGCCGCGACCTCCGCCTTCGGAACCCCCCCGTGCAGATGTGCCCGCACATCCTGTGGCTCGGGTGGTGGCGTGTTGTCCACGTAGCGGCGAATGTTGAGGTTGTAGTCGTTCTTCGCCAACTCCTCGAAGGAGACCACCCGAGCGAAGCCCTCCATCGGCTCCCGCTCCCGGAAGGCGGTCACGACCTTCTCATCGTGCTGCGGCTCGACGAGGTTCTGGGCGCGGCCAGCCGTGAATTCCCGGTCGGCGTTGATGAACAAGACACCGTCATCCTTACCTGCCGGCAGACCGTTCGAGCCCCTCAGCACCAGGATGCAGGCAGGGATTCCAGTGCCATAGAAGACATTCGGCCCCACTCCGATGACCGCCTCCAGGCGGCGGTTCTTGATGACCTCCTCTCGGATCTTCTTCTCCTCGCCTCCCCGGAAGAGCACGCCGTGTGGCATGACAGAGGCTGCTCTGCCGTCCGGCTCGAGCACAGCCAAGACGTGCTGGATGAACATCAAGTCGGCTTTCTTGCCCGACTCGGGGGCCCATCCATAGGTCATGCGCTCAGGGTGAGCCATGCCCCGGCGCTTGTAGTTCTGGGCGAAGGGCGGGTTGGTGAGGATGCGGTCGAAACGGCGCAGCTCACCACTGTCGTCCTCGTGGCCCGGCGCGGCGAGGGTGTCGCCGTGGACGATGCCACTGCCTGTGATGCCGTGGAGAACCATGTTCATCCGGGCCATCGCCCAGGCGCTGCCATTCTCCTCCTGGCCATAGGCCGCAACCGTGGCTGCATCATGACCGTGTTCCTCGACGTGCTCCTTCGCGAGGATCAGCATGCCACCCGAGCCGCAGCACGGATCGTAGACAGACTGGCCTTCCTGCGGATCGACGAGGCGGACCATCATCCGGATCACCGAGCGCGGGGTGTAGAACTGGCCGCCCTTCTTGCCCCCCTCGTCTGCGAACTCGCCGATTAGGTACTCGTAGGCGTGCCCGAGCAGGTCGGGGAACTCGAAGTCCTCGTTCCGCAGCCGATAGCGATTGAAGTGGTCGATCAGGTCCCGGATGGCGGTGGAGCTGAGTGCGGAGTTACCGACCTTGCGAGTAAAGTCAATGTGTTCCAGTACGCCATCGAGGGCTGGCGAGTTGGCGTCCTCCAGTGCGCCAAGCGCTCTGTTGATCAGGTCACCAGGGTTCGCCTCGCGCGCATGGTCAACCAAGTATGACCAACGGGCGGCTTCCGGGACATAGAACTGGCTGCTCTCGTACATCTCCTGCATCTCGGCGATGTTTTCAGCCTGGACTGGCGTGTTCCCGTCATTCACCAGCCCCTCGATGACCTTCGCCCGCACAGCGTCAAACTGGTCGGAGGCGCGCTTGAGGAACAGCATCCCGAAGATGAACTCCTGGTACTGCGCCGCATCCATCTTGCCCCGCAGGATGTCCGCCGCCGCGAACAGGTGCCGCTCCAACTGGGGCAGGGTCAGCCGTGCCACCCGCGCCTACCTTTCATCGATCAAGTCGCACAAACAGGAGGCCATGAGCCGGCTGGTTCTTGTGCGCTCTGTGTGGTCACTTCCGTCTTACCGCATGGGACTGACGACGTCGGGTCTCATCATCCCGCAGCTAGGCCGTCAAATGCGTCACAGAGCAGATCCGTCAGCAGACCGGGCCGAAATGCTTCCAACTTGGCGATCAGTCGTCTGTAGGTCTGGATCTGTGAACTAACTTCTTCCATCGCGCCGGTGACTGCTCTCTGATGTACGAGATCTGGAACGAAGACAGGTGTGGTGGCCACCGTCTGTGAAGTGAGGGTGTCCACCGCGTACCCGCGGTTCGCCTGTGAGGTGATCCACGCGTGTACCAGCGGATGCCCGAGATAGTGGAGCAGGTACTCGGGCAAGATCGCGCCTGTTTGGGGTCTGATCCGCAGGCACGCAGCACCGAAGAGCCAAGTCGCCTCGGCAGGACCTACGACGGCCCGGCGCCCGAGCGCACCCTGCCGCACGTAGATCAAGTCGCCTTCCTGCAGTTGGAAACGGGCTAGGCCAGCGGCGACGTCCGGTGCGACACACCTGATGCTGCGTGCATCAACGGCATGCTCAGCAGTCAGGTCAGGGGGCGAAATCACGGGGATGCCGTCAGCCTCAGCCGACAGCCCCTCCAACTGCTGCCCGGAAGGACCCGAAACGATCTCGCACAGCTCGGACAACTGATGGACCTGCCATGCAGTCACGTCAGCTCACCCCAGCTGAGACTGAAAGTTCTGCGCGCAGTGCACCAGGGCTCAGGCAGCGGAGCAGTCGCATCAGCTGCCGCGGCCCGTGGGGCGATGTTGACCAGCAGATAGCCAGCCTCCAACTCGATCGAGTCATGCGATCGGCTGCCACCGCGGTCCAGGTCCGGGACTGCCGGTATGGACGGGTGGACCTTGTCGTTGGTGCTTGGAGCGGCAGGCAACCCGGTATACGCATCAGCGTGGACATCAGCCGCAGACGATCTCGCGGACCTGACGAAGCCGCTCCTGGGCCTCGAAGCTACCCATGTCACGTAGGGCGTCGTCGCCCTTACTGCTTGGACTCAGCACAGCCTTGACGATGTCGGCGATGGGGCTGCCAAGGAGGTACAGGCGCACTTCGGCGTACTGGTTGCCAGGGAGCTCTCCAGGAATGTGGCCCATGCCATGCGATTCCAGACTGCGCGTGATGGCATTACGCACGTGAATACCCAGGCGACCAGCGCCCTGAATGTCCCGCAAGGTCCCCATGTCAACGGTGCGCAACCCGCTGTCCATCATGACCGATTCGCGAAGACCTTCGCAGTTGTCCGTCATCCCCACCCCTTCGCGTTGCACCCTTAGGCGCAGCTACGCACAGAGCAATGGGGAGCCTGGCTCACTCACTCCCCCATCAGGTTCAGCAGAACCGTAGCCTCGCCACACCATGACACGCAACCTTCATAGCACTCTATGAAGGTTGGCAGATCGCGTAAGTGACGGGTTCGCACATTCAGTCTCCCCTGCAACTCAACCCGCAGCAGGTGTGCCTCGCAGCCAGGCAAGCGGTGGCTGACTTGGTGGCCGTGCGCCTCAGCCGCCGCCGCCCAGAACCTTGAGGTGCCCCGCGAAGCTCAGCCGCAGGCTCTCCAGCACGGCCTTGCCCTTCCCCGTCGTGGCATGAGACGGAAAGCCGATCACTCCGGACGCGGTGTACCCGCCCATCCCGTGGACGAGCAGGAATCGCCGATCGCCGCCGCCCTGATCCGCGTCGGCGTATCCCTCACGGACCAGCTCGGGGGCGGCATGCAGCAGGATCGAGGTCTCGATCTCGCCGGCATGCATGTCTGCGTGGCGGTCGGAGATCAGGCCGGCGTGGTCGCGGGCGCGGTCCCAGTCGGCGCCGAGCGGGAACAGGGAGACGGTGGGGCCGTCGACGTTGGCTTCCTGGACGATGTTGGACAGGACGTAGTTGCCACCGTGGCCGTTGATGATCACGAGCTTGGTGATTCCGGAGCGAGCGAGAGACACCCGGATGTCGTCGATCACGGCGTAGAGGGTCCTCGCGCTGATGCTGACGGTGCCGGGGAAAGCGGCGTGCTCGTGGCTGCACGACATCGTGATCGGCGGGAGCAGGTGCACGGGATAGGCGTCGGCGATCTCCTGGCCGATGATGCAGGCGATTGCCGTGTCGGTGATCAGTGGGAGATAGCGGCCGTGCTGCTCGAAGGAGCCGACGGGGAGCACGGCGACGCGGGGCTGCTGGTCCTGGACGTCCGTGCTTGTGGCGGTGGGCAGCAGGTTCACGTCACTCCCTAAGGGTCGGCTACGGGGCGGCTCTCTTCATCGTGTCGAGCGCCCTGTTCAGCTCTGAAACTTCCACCAGTTTGCGCCAGGGCGCAAGGTGGGGTTGAAGTCGGTACAGCTCGTTCAGGATGCGTGCCGAGCCTGTCCGTTGGGCGATCCCCAGTGCCTGTTCGGCAGCTTGATGGGCCCCTTCCACGTCCTCGAGTAGGGCGTTGGCCGTGGCCAGGCGGGCGAGGCACAGACCCCGGTCTCGTTCCTGTACGGCGGGCCAGTGGCTGAGGCTCTCCTGATAGATCTCCGCTGCCTGGCCTGGCCGCTCCAGGCGGACGTTGCAGTTCGCGGCTTCCATCTCGATGTAGGCCACGGAGCAGTACCCGGCCATGGGGTCGGCATCGTCTCCTCTGGCTGCGGCAGCGAGAGCCTGGTCGATCGCGTGGTCGGTCTCGGCCGCTTCGCCGAGCCCTGCTTTGCTGTTGGCGAGCTGGCGCAGTACGACGGCATGGACCCGAGGGGAGAGCTGTCCGGCGTAACGGAGTGCGGCGCCGGCGAGACCGGCACCGTGTCCTGCGTGCCCTGCCTCGGTTGCGATGTTGCTGCGTCGCTGGAACAAGTAGGCGATCAGCATGGGGTCACCCAGTTCCTGGGCGTACTCCATGGCGAAGCTGGTCCATCGCATGGCTTCGTCTGGGTGGCCCGTGTCCTGATGCAACCACCCAAGGAACTCGGCGTACCGAGCACTGATGCGCAGGACGTCCTCGCGTAAGGGGCCGTAGGCGTCTTGGCACATCTGCTCTATGAGGGGCATCTGGCTCTGCACAGGTGCCACCAGAAACTGTGGACCGACAAGCGGCTCGGCCTGAGCGTGCTGATCGAGGACGGAAGTCAGGTACCTCAGCATCTCCGGGCTGATCGGTACCGGGATCTTCGTCCGGAGTGCGCCCGCCAGCGGATCAGGTGGCTGGCTCTCCAGCAGGATCCCGGGCTCCGGGAAGCCGAGCTCCTCATTCGTTGCTTGGTACGCCTCACGGAAGAGGGGCTGGTGGTCCGAGCTCACCGGCCGTCGACCGTTCTCGTACATGGAGACGAGCGTCTTCCAGCTGGCAGGGGAGGGTGACTCGACGCCGAGGCGCGCGGCAGTGGCGACGAGAGCCTCAATGAGGTCGCCCTGCATCCACCCGCGGCTTAGCCGCGCTGTCTGGAGCCTGCTCTTGGACTTCATCGCTCCCCCGAAGCACGTCGCGGCCCGCCTTCTCTCACTATGCGGCCAAGGCAGCGTCTGACGTGGGGAGTTAACAGTTAACAGCCCGTCTTGTTAACCCCGTCCACTGCCCGATGGCCGGGAGTCGGGCCTACTTGGCGCAAGCACGGCAGCGGAGCTCCTCCGCCCGGGTGAGATCACGCTCTGCGCGGCTGGCTGCGCTCGCTGAAACCGGGTGGCGCGCCCTGCGCGATTTTCGACAAGAGGCGGTCACCGCCGCAGCAATCAACGTCCGGTCTGCTTCGGAATGGCTCCGAACAGTGACAGCACGAGTGGGAGCGATACGGATGGAAACCGACTCTCGAACGTCTCGGGCAGCATCGACCTTGGTCCCCGCGCTGCCGACGGTCAGCTGTGTTGAGCAGCCGATGGGACGAGCTGTCGTCCGCGAAGCCCTCCCCGCCACCCGCAGGCACAACCTCGTGGTGGTCGGCTTCGACGAGATCGTCGCCAACAAGTACCTGCCCTCCATCAGGGACGCTGTCGATGCCGGCTACGTCGACTCGTACTCCGTCATTGACCTGGACTCGGAGAGGTCGACAATCGAGGAGCGCATACAGGGAGTCGACCTGAAGCCTCGGGAGGTCATCTACCTTCCGGACTCGGGCCGCGGCCCGACCGTGCAGCGGGATCAGCCGGAGCTGATCGGAGCCGCCCTCAGGCAGCTCCGTCTGCCCGACCTGCCGATGAAGGTGTACATCGCGACCGAGGTGCGGGCGCACGAAGCCTATCTGCGCTACTGCGTCGAGAACGGCATCGATTCGCTGGTGGAGAAGCCGGTCTTGGCTCCGCTGGTGGACGGCCAGTTCGCGCCGTCCCGGATCACCGAGGTGATGCAGGAACTCATCGCTCAGGCCGGACGTACCGGCGCCAAGCACTCCGTGATGACGCTGAGCCGGTATCACCGTATCTACAACGGGGAGTTGCTCCGCTCGCTCGAAGAGCGGGTGCGGGACTGGCAGACCCCCGTCACGTCCTTCCACCTGCGAGCCGCCGGCGGCGTGTGGAACCTCCAGCACGAGTACGAGTCTCGAGACGATCACCCCTACCGGTACGGCTACGGAATGGTGATGCACGGCGCGTACCACTACATCGATCTCGCCGTGCAGTGCCTGTCCCTCAACAAGCTCGTGTTTCCCGACCGCCGCTTCAGGCTCGAAGTCAGCTCGTTCGGCGCATTCCCGACCGACCAGCACCTCCGGATCCCAAATCCGACCGCCAGCCGGTTCGAGGACGGCCACTCGCGCTGGCCCGACGCCGAGAGCCTGGCGCATTCCTTCGGCGAGACGGACATCACCGCCACATTCCGGCTGGTCGACGTCGCGTCGGATCGGACACTGACCGTCGGAACGCTCTCCTTCGAGCAGACGACGCCGTCCATCCGCAGCTGGCAGGACCTCCCAGATGACGTCTACAACAAGAACGGGCGCACTTCCAGCGTCGACCTCGAAGCCCAGCTGTCGACCCTCTACTCCGCACACGTCCACTGCTACGACGTGCCCCGCGGGCACAACGCGGACAAGATCGACGCCTTCGCTCGGCTGACCACGAGGGCGAACGCCTCTTTGCTGCCGGAGGAGCGGTACACGTCGGTCAAGATGTTCGACGGGTTGTTCCACAGCGACAGCAACAGGCAGCTCATGGAGAACTGGCTGCGGGGGACCGAGAACAGGAGCTCGCTCTCCGCACACCTGCTGCCGATGAAGGTCACCGAGGCGTTGGCGTCCTCTCTCCGCACGCCCGGCCGGGCCGTCGAGATCGCCGAGTTCTAGGTGCCTGTCCTCGCTCGTCCCTCCAGCCCCAGGTGGTGCCCCTTGCCTGTACAGCACTCGAAGGCGTCCCTTCACGCCTTCTACGCAGACGCGTTACGGAACGGCCGGAGCACCGGCGAGAAGCTGCGCGAACCCGTTCCGGCGCGATTCCTCACCCTGCTGGGTTCCCTCCCCGCCGACACTCCGCGTCGCGCTCTGGACCTCGGATACGGCGCCGGGGCGTACACCATCGCCCTGGCCGAGGCCGGGTTCACCGTTGTCGCGGTGGACCAGGCCCCGGCCGAGCCGCTGCTACAGCGGCTCTCGGAGTACGAGGACTTGGCGGAGCGGGTCACGGTGGTGGAGTCCCTCATCGAGCAGTACGCCGTCCAGGAGGACTTCGGCGCGCTCGTCGCCAAGGACGTTCTCCACTACCTGTCACGGCACGACGTCGAAGCTCTGCTCACCCAGGCTGTGCAGAGTTCCCGCTCGGTCAACCTGCACTATCTGGAGGTCTTCACCGAGATCTTCCGGATAGACGCCCACGGCGTTCAGATCCACATCGAGGGCGAGGCCCGGTACACGCGGGAGTCATTCAGCCGCGCGCTGGAGCGGATCTACGAGGGCTGGGACGTCACCGTGAGCTGGGACGACCACACCGAGCAGGACACGCGCTCACGGCGCACCTACTTCAAAGCGGCTCGCGCGACCGTCATAGCGGCGCGCAGGTGCCCGGCTCCAGTCGGTACCGCGGCCATGAGCGGAAGGGAGACAGCGTGACCATCGCGGATTCTGGAGGCATCAGCTTCGTTGTCCCCTGCCACAACGCGGGCGACTATCTCATCGAGGCCGTGAAGTCTGTCGTCGAGCAGCCGCTTCGGCGTCCGCACGAGGTAGTGATCGTGGACGACGGGTCGGACGACGACACGACCATCAAGGCCATCGACACCTGCGCCGATCTGCCCGGCGTACGCGTCGTCCGGCTCGAACAGCGCCAAGGGCACCACGTGGCCAGGAACGCCGGTGTGGCAGCCGCGCGGATGGAGTACGTGATGCAGGTGGACGCCGACGACCGGCTGGCCACCGACCCGCACCTCCTCACGGAAGGGTCCTACCCGGACAGGGCGGTGGAGACCCTCGAGTCCGATGCCGATACGGCCTTCGTGCACACGATGTCGTGGATGATCGGTGCCTTCGAGGGGTTCACCATCTCCTCGTACCCGTGCCGCGAGGATCTGGTGGCACGCAAGCACCACGTTCCGACGTCGATAGTCTGCCGGCGGGCAGACGCTCTCGAATGCGGGCTGTACGACCCGAAGGTGCTCAAGTGGGGTGACTGGGCTTTCGCGGTCAACCTGCTGGCCAGCCGGTACAGGCGCGGGGCAGGCAACAACATCCACTGCGTCGCCGGTCCCTTCTACGAGTACCGAGTGCACTCACGGGTCGAGCGAGTGTCCGATGCGGCGGTCTCGGAGCTCGACATGACTCTCCTCGTCGTGGAGAAGAACCTGGACTTCTTCCGGGACCGACTGGACCGGAACGACGGGGCTGCCGAGATCGCCCTCGACCTGCTGGGTCAGAAGCCGACCCGCCTCGACGACCTCCTGCACATGGCGAAGTTCGATCTCCACCAGGCCCAGATCGTCGCCGAGCAACGCGAGTTCTCTCTGTCGAGCCCGTACGAGACGCTGCGCATTCCGTAGGCCTCACCGCCGAGAGCCCGAGTCAGAGGGTGTCCGAGGCCGAAGAACCCGAAGGGGGCCCAGACCACGTGGTCTGGGCCCCCTTCGGCGTGTTCCGACGCCTACTGCGGCGGCAGCTTGTCCAGCTGGGCCTGGAGCCGGGCGATGTCCGACTCGGCCTTGGCGAGCCGGCCCTTGATCTTGTCCACGACGTTGTCGGGGGCCTTGGCGATGAACGCCTCGTTCCCGAGCTTGGCCTCGGCCTGCTGCTTCTCCTTCTCGGCTGCGGCCAGGTCCTTGCCCAACCGCTTGCGCTCGGCCGCCACGTCGATGGTGCCCGACAGGTCGAGCGAGACCGTGGCGCCGGCCACCGGCAGCGAGGCGGTGGTGGCGAAGCCCTCGCCCTCCGGCTGGAGACGCAGCACCTGGCGGATGGCCGCCTCGTGCGGGGCCAACGCCGTGCCGTCGAGCTCCAGGCGAGCCGGGACCTTCTGGCCCGGCTGCAGGCCCTGGTCCGAGCGGAACCGACGGACCTCCGTGACGACCTGCTGGACCAGCTCGATCTCCTGCTCCGCGGCCTCGTCGCGGAACCCGGAGTCCTTCGGCCACTCGGCGATGACGACCGACTCGCCGCCCGTGAGCGTGGTCCACAGCGTGTCCGTGACGAACGGGACGATCGGGTGGAGCAGCCGCAAGGTGACGTCGAGGACTTCGCCCAGGACGCGTGCGGAGACCTTGGCCTGGTCGCCCTCCTCGAAGAACGTCGTCTTCGACAGCTCGACGTACCAGTCGAAGACCTCGTCCCACGCGAAGTGGTAGAGGGCGTCCGCGAGCTTGGCGAACTGGTAGTCCTCGTAGTACGCATCCGCCTCGGCGACGACCTTGTTCAGCCGCGACAGGATCCAACGGTCGGTCGCCGACAGCTGCTCGACCGGCGGCAGGTCACCCTCGACCGTGGCGCCGTTCATGAGCGCGAAGCGCGTCGCGTTCCAGATCTTATTGGCGAAGTTGCGGGACGCCTGGACCCAGTCCTCGCCGATCGGGACGTCGACACCCGGGTTGGCGCCCTTGGCCAGGGTGAAGCGCAGGGCGTCGGAGCCGTACTTGTCCATCCAGTCCAGCGGGTTGACCGTGTTCCCGAACGACTTCGACATCTTCTTGCCGAACTCGTCACGGACCATGCCGTGGAACGCGATCGTGCGGAATGGCGGCTGGCCGTCCATCGCGTACAGGCCGAACATCATCATCCGGGCGACCCAGAAGAACATCAGGTCGTAGCCGGTGACCAGGACGGAGTTCGGGTAGAACTTCTCCAGGTCAGGCGTCTGCTCGGGCCAGCCGAGCGTGGAGAACGGCCACAGGCCGGACGAGAACCACGTGTCGAGGACGTCGGTGTCCTGCGTCCAGCCTTCGCCGGTCGGCGGCTCGTCGTCGGGGCCGACGCAGACCAGTTCACCGTTCGGGCCGTGCCAGACCGGGATGCGGTGGCCCCACCACAGCTGGCGCGAGATGCACCAGTCGTTGAGGTTGTCGACCCAGTCGAAGTAGCGCTGCGACATGTCGGCCGGGTGGATGTCGACCCGGCCGTCGCGGACCGCGTCGCCGGCGGCCTTGGCGAGGGTCTCGACCTTGACCCACCACTGCAGCGACAGGCGGGGTTCCAGCGTCGTCTTGCAGCGCGAGCAGTGGCCCACGGAGTGGACGTAGGGGCGCTTTTCGGCGACGATCCGTCCCTCGGCGCGCAGGGCGGCGACGATCGCGGAGCGAGCCTCGAAGCGGTCCAGGCCCTGGAAGGGGCCGTGGACGGTGATGATGCCGCGCTCGTCGAGGACCTCGATGGATTCGAGGTCGTGGCGCTGACCGATGGCGAAGTCGTTCGGGTCGTGCGCCGGGGTCACCTTGACGGCGC
This sequence comes from Streptomyces sp. NBC_00597, assembly GCF_041431095.1. Lineage (GTDB taxonomy): Bacteria > Actinomycetota > Actinomycetes > Streptomycetales > Streptomycetaceae > Streptomyces. The sequence continues at coordinate 5,163,603 of NZ_CP107757.1, read as the reverse complement.
CGGTGCCGAACTCCGGGTCGACGTGCGTGTCGGCGACGACCGGAATGGACCGGTCGGTCAGCGGCAGCTTGATCTGCTTCCCGATCAGGCGGGCATAGCGCTCGTCGTCGGGGTGGACGGCGACAGCGGTGTCGCCGAGCATCGTCTCCGCGCGGGTGGTGGCGACGACGATGGTGTCCTCGCCCTCGCCGTACTTCATAGAGACGAGCTCGCCGTCGTCGTCCTGGTAGTCGACCTCGATGTCGGAGATGGCCGTCAGACAGCGGGGGCACCAGTTGATGATGCGCTCAGCGCGGTAGATCAGCCCGTCGTCGAACATCTTCTTGAAGACGGTCTGGACGGCCCGGGACAGGCCCTCGTCCATGGTGAAGCGGTCCCGGCTCCACGCCAGTCCCTCGCCGAGGCGCTGCATCTGGCCGGCGATCTGTCCGCCGGATTCGGCCTTCCACTCCCACACGCGCTCGACGAAGGCTTCGCGGCCCAAGTCGTGTCGGGACTTGCCCTCCTTGGCAAGCTCGCGCTCGACGACGTTCTGGGTGGCGATACCGGCGTGGTCCATGCCGGGCTGCCACAGCGTCTCGTAGCCCTGCATGCGCTTGCGGCGGGTGAGGGCGTCGATCAGCGTGTGCTCGAAGGCGTGGCCCAGGTGAAGCGAGCCGGTGACGTTCGGTGGCGGGATGACGATCGTGTACGCCGGCTTCTCGCTCTTCGCGTCCGCCTCGAAGTACCCGCGCTCTACCCAACGCTCGTACAGCGCCCCCTCTACCTCGGCCGGCGCGTACTGGGTCGGCAGCTCATGGGTAGGCGTCGGCCCGCTGTTGGGGCTCTGTGGAGTGTTGTCGGTCACGACGGCCATTCTAGGCCCGTGGCACCTCTGGCTTCGCCTGACTTTCCCCGGGCGAGCGGGCTGTCACCGGGACACAAAGGTGGCCGCACGGATGAGGTTCAAGTGTGACCAAGAACACGCCCGTGCGGCCGATGTTCATCGTACCCCGCCCGGCCAACGGTCTCGTACGGACAGGTGGCCCCGCCTCATGGGACCGCGGGGTCCGCGGCCCCGGCAGTAGGCGGCCGTGCCTAGTCAGCGTCGTGGGCGGTTCGGTGAGGCTGCGGGCGCGGTGGGCGGCTGCGTGCTGTGTCCCGGCTGGCTGGTCCGCGATGCCGTTGTGCGTCGGCGGGCGGCTTCGGCACGGGGGTTGGGTGCGGGGTTACGGCTGGTGTGCTGGAGGCGGGTGACCAGGACGCGGGCCGGTTGGCGGGCTGTGCTCAGTTCGCGCTGGGCCGCGGCTTCCTTCAGGAGCTGGTGGGGTTGGTGGCCTCGGGCCTCCGCGTCGGCCAGAAGTGCGGCGAGGGCGGGCCAGCTGGGGTCGGTGAGGATGCGGTCGGCCTGGTCGGGGACGGCAGCGCGTACGTCGTGGGCAAGGGTGCGGCGGGTTTCCTCCCTCGGCTGACGCTGTTCGAGTACGACGAGCGTGGGTGTGAGCGCTTGCTCGGCGGCTACCTGCAGGTGGTGGAGGGCTTGCCGGGCGGCGTCGGCCTGGTGGGCGTGGCCCTTGGCCTCGTGCCAACGGCCAGCGATGATCCCGGCCCACAGGAGGGCTGCGATGAGGGCGGCGAGGGCGCTGCCGTCGGGGCCGGTGGCTGTGTGCACGATGTCGCGGGCTGCGTTCCGGATGGTGTGGGCCGCGTAGTCTTCCGCCCGGATCTGGGAGCGCTGGGCGCGTGCGAACGCCTTCGATGCGGCGTGGAGTTCGGCGCGGAGGTGGGTGGGGGCTTTCTGGGCGGTGGCTTCGAGGAGTTCGCCGAGAGCGGTGATGTGCGCCTGGGCGTGGGTGTCGTCGGCGAGGTCGGTGCGGAAACTGTCGAGGGCTTCGGTGGCGTGGTGCCACGGGGTGGCGGGGCGGTTGCGGCGTGCGGTGGGGTGTTCCTCTGGCTGGCCGGCTTCGAGGCGGGACTGGAGTTTAGGGAGGGTGAGGTCGGGGGCGATCTTCCCGCCGGGGTGGAAGACCTGTTCGCCGTCCCTGTTGAGGTCGCCGGGGCGGCCTGCGGCGTAGCCGAGGAGGTCTCCGGAGGGGCCGCGACGGGCCTTGACCGCGATGCCGTCGGCTTCGAGGTAGGCGAGGAGTTCCTCGGCCGTGTGGGCGTGGGGGATGGCGGCGCGGATGCGGTCCTGGAGCCATTCGCGGCTCGTCTGCTCCCAGCCAAGGCGCTGGGCCTTGTGCATTTCAGCCTGGGTGGGGGCGCGAGTGCCGGTGCGGTCGCCCTTCTTCAGGCGGCGCAGGCCGTAGTCCTTCTCGATCTCGCGGCAGGCGTCGCCGACGCGGATGCCGCTGTCGTGGAGTTTGGGGCGGCGGCCGTCCTCACGAACAGTGGTGGCGAGGATGTGGATGTGGTCGTCGGCGTGGCGTACGGCGATCCAGCGGCAGGCCAGGTCGTCGCCTTCGGGGGCGATGCCAGCCGCAGCAACGATGCGCTGGGCGATCTCGCCCCACTCGGCGTCGGAGAGGTGGCGATCCTCGGGGGCTGCGCGGACGGGGCAGTGCCAGACGTGGTCGGTGATCTTCTTGCCGAACTCGCTGTTGCGGAGCCGGACGGGTTCGTCGAGGTAGCGGGCGAGCTGGGTGAGGGTGGCGTTCTCGTCGCGGCCGGGGTCGGGCATGGCGAGCATGGCGAAGCCGGCCACGATGTGCGGGTCGGTGTGCTCGTCGTGGCGACCAGGGCCGTAGAGGTAGGCAAGCAGACCACGGGTGTTTGCGCCGGAGGGCTTGATGGCAGCTATCACGGCGGTCAGGCCTCCTGCGGGTCGGCGGGCTCGCGCAGAATCTCGGCGATCAAGGTGAGCAGGTCGTGGAGTTCGTCGAGGCGCTGGCGTATGTCGGGCGGGGTGAGATCGCTGTTCAGGGCGCGGGCGATCTGGTTGACGTTGACGCCGATGCGGTTGCACTGGCGCAGGACCTGGGCGCGGAAGACGTGCGTGCGGCGCCGGTCCTCGGACAGAGGCAGGTTGGCGGTGAACCGCCCGTTGATAAAAGCGAGGACGATGTCGGCGGCGAAGCCGGATTCTCCCTTGTAGCCATGCTCGGTGGCGGACTCTTGGAGGCGGGGGCGTTCATCGTCGGTGAAGCGCAGCGGGCCGACGCGGTCGCCGCGCTTATTGCCGGTGAAGCGGCGGATCGTGGGCTGGACGCTCTTCACCGTCGGCTCGCCGGCGGCGGGCTCGGCGCTGCGCTCGGCGTGGAGGATGTCGCGCTGGATGGCGTGGAGCGTGTCCTGGTCGAGGCCGCCCTCGGACCCGACCTCACGGTCCGGCGCCCCCTGGCGCTGGGCCGTCTCCGCCACCCCCGGGGCGGAGATCCCCGAAGGCCGGCCTTGAGTCGGACTCGGGGTACTACTGGCTCCGCCAGGGGCCGTCATCCCGAATGCGGTCCGCCAACGGGCTTTCTGCCCAGGCTGCTTCGAGACCCGCGAGGGCGTGGAGTCGGGGTCGTTCGGGCCGAACGTCACAGGGTGCTTCTCCGATGCGGGGGAGGGTGGGCTGACAGTGCGGGACAAACGGGGTTGGAGGGTGGGCGCCCATGGTGTTGGCACGAGTTGCGGCGCGCGGCAGCCAGAGCTGACCGGATGGCCGACGGTCCCCGAAATGCGGCGGATGGCTGCCACGGCGCAGGGAACGTGGAGCACAGCTCGCGGGCTGGGGACCGGGCCGGTGGCGAGGGGACGGGGATCGCGTGGTGATCGACGGGGACCGCGGCCGTCAGGCAGCAGCCACGGTCCCGTCCGGCCTTACCGGCGTTGACCTGCGGTGAATATCGGTCAGTATCCGGGCGTGGTTCCGGTCAGGGCTTGCTGCTTGCGGAGGTCCGCAAGCTCCCTCTTGACCTTCCCCAGGCGCTCGTTGCTGATCGAGTGGCCCTCGCCCTCGATGGCCGCCCGCATCTGCTTCAGCGTCGGCTCCCCTTTCAGCCTCTCCACAATCGCGAGGAAGTCGTCCAGGTCACCGGTTGTCGGTCGCCCGATCTTCCGGGACGGGGCCGCGGGTGCGGCAGCCTCGCGGGGGTCATCGTCCGGCTCCACGGCAGTCTCGGCGCCGATGGCACCTAGTCCCTCTGGCTCGTCTCCCATGGGTTCGGGTCGACCGTCGAAGGCGCTCCCCTCGGCCTCCGGGAGTAGGACGGAGAGCGCCGTTGGGCGGGCATCCGCGCGGCGTGGGGTGGCGGGTGAGGCGACGTGCTCGTGAATCTGGCGCATGAGGACGCCGAAGGCCAGGAGAGCAGCGGCTGGGGGTACAGCCGCGACCACGTAGTCCAGCAGCGGCACCGTGGTGGTGCCCCGGGTGCCGCTGACGCCCGCGACGTTGAGGGCGATGGAGCCGAGGGAACCGGTGGTGGTGAGGGCGATCGCCCACCAGTCGGTGACGCGGCGCAATCCTGCGCGGAGCATCAGGAGCTCGCCGGCGACGATGAACGCGTCCAGGGTCGCGGGCCAGGCCCACTGGCGGACGGGGGAGGCGGCCAGACCGTGGCGTCCGGCGACCTCGGCGAGGTGCGCGTACGAGAGCCAGAACGCTCCGGCGGTAAGGGCCACGATGACGACCCCGGCCGCTGTGAGCGTGTACCGCTCAGCGGTCTGCGCGGCCGTTGCTTCGTGCCCGCCGGCCGACGGTACTCCGTCACGTCTGGGCTCGTGATTCGTGGTGGTGGGTGTGACAAGGGTGGCCATGGGTGTGGGGATGCTCCTGCGTGGCTTCAGGGGTGCGTGAGGCGTCTTAGGCGTCTTGGCCGTTGAAATCGCAGGTCAGGGCAGGTACGGGGGCGTGCTGGCCTTCCGTCTCGGCGGGCCCTGCGGGCGTCTTGGGCGTCATGCGAGGGCGGGGTCTCCCCGCCGATTTCGGCTGCCGGTGCTCTCGCCCGGCGGACGGCGACCTGCTGTCTGCCGTCTCGGGCGGCAGCCCTGTGACCTGGGGTGATACGGGCCAAGACGTTGGGGACGGGGCAAGACGGATGCGGGTGCCGTCCTGGGTGGGTTCCGTCTTGGGCCCGGTTGCCGTCTTGGCCGCATGCCTGTTGACCTGCGATGTCACGGCAGGGACGGCAAGGACGGCAACCGTGGCGGCTCGGGTGTCAGCTCTCGCTGGGCGGACCGGTGGGGCGGACGGGGTGGACCGTGGGGCAGTAGCGCCGCCAGGGGTCGAGGAACTTGTGGCGCATGTAGCCCTTGCGCTGGGTTCCGTCGGCGAGCCGGACGTTGCCGGAGGCGATGCCGAACCCGCGCAGCATCGCGCCGAGGTCACGAGGCTTCAGCCCGCCTCGCCCCCACTCCGCCCACGGGCCCTCCGGGTCCTGGCACAGGTGGTGCAGGAGTTCCTCGGTGGTGAGGCTGTCGGCCTCGCGCTGGGCTGCGAAGACGCGGCGGATGTCGGCGAGGATCCGTGCTCCGCCGGGGTGTTCCTCCTCGGCCTCGGTTTCGGCGGCGACCATCCGCGCGCACGCGGTGCGGGAGAGGGCGGGCCACTGGCCACCGGCGAGGTCGGCCACGGCGATCAGCGGCTGCCAGGTGTCGGCGGCCCGGTCTCGGACCGGCATGGGCGGCACCAGATCCATTGCCTCCGTGTGCCGAGGGAGAAGCCACGCCTTGAGGCGGTCACGCAGATCGTGGAGCTTGGCGACGTCCCGCGGGACCCGGAACTCCTCGACGCTCTCGTCGCCCCCGCGACGTCGCATGCGTAGGACGATGGACCGGTCCATGACCGTGTCGGGCAGGTTCCCGATGCCGGCGAGGGCGGCCATCGCGAAGGTGGGGAACTGGACTACTTCGTGGTTAGGCCCGGACACCCGCAGAGTGGGACGGTTGCGCTGGTGGCCCGCGTTGAGGAGGCCGCGCATCTCCTCGTTCTTCTCCGCCACTTTCACGGAGCCGAAGATCGTGTCGACCTCGTCCACGAGCAGCGTAGGCGGGACTTCGGTGATCGACCGGAAGATCGCGGCGGCGGAAGCGTTCACCGTGATCAGCGGGTTGTGGACGACTTCGGTGATGACGTCCAGCAGCCGCGACTTGCCGCACCGCCTGGCCGGGCCCAGCACCGCCAAGCGCGGGGCGTGCTGCCATGCGGTCTGCAGGTGAGTGGCGGCCACCCACAGCGTCACCGCCGAGAGTGCTTCATCGCTCGGCAGCACGACATAGCGGCTGATCTCAGCGCGCAGGTCGCACAGGACCTGCTCGCCCTCAGTAAGAGGGCCGACAAGAGGGGCGTCCCCCTTGGCGGGCCGGACCTCCGCCACAGGGCTCTCGGGTGCTTCGGCACCCACAGGCTGTGGATCCTGAAGGTAGGCGCCCGGCTGGCCGGGGATCGCGGTCGGCGGCCAGGTGGCCGTGTCGGGTGCGGATTCGGTGTCAGGTATCGCAGCTTCCAAGGGGCAGCTCCTTCTCCAGTGGCTGCGGCCGTGCAGGCCTCCGGGGTTGACCGTGTGGTCGCGGATGGGGATGTTGCGGGGACCTCCGGCGTCGGCCTGCCGGGGGCTCACTCGTCTCTCGTGGGCACCTGGCCACGCGGGGCGACGACGAACAGTACGTACGACCCCGGGGACAGTCCAGCGTTTCTGTGTCAGCTCAGCGCAGAATGGTCTGCTACCTTCCCTCGCCCTCAAGCGGCCAGACCAAGCAGATTCAACAGGTCGGCGGTCACCACGCGGTACGCCTTGCCCAGCCTCAGGACCTTGCACGGGTACTCGCCCCGCTTGGCCAACTCGTAGCCCTTACTCCGCCCGAGACCCAGGGCCCGGTTGCCGGTATCCAGGTCAATGGCCACCGGGAGGGCCAGCAACTCCTCTCGCCTCATGCCGTTCGACTGGCCGGCCATCGGTTCATCGCGCACGCAGCGCTCCTCTCGTCACAGCCCTCGGCGAACACGGCAACCGCTTCCGACTCCAGGCCTACGAGAACAACGCTAAGGAAGTTAATGTGTCTCCATGACACAACGCCGTTTGGATGATGGAGACCCTGACGACTTCCCGGAATGGGTCGACCGGATCAAGAACAACGTCGCCGGCGAGGTCCGCCGACGACGGAAGGAGATGGGGTGGAGCGCCCAACGGCTGGCAGACCGATGTGAAGAACTAGGGCACCCGATTCCGCGCAACGTGATCGCGAACCTGGAGTCCGGCCGAAGGGCCAACCTGCCTCTGGTGGACGTCATGGTCTTGGCCGCGGCCCTGTACACGTCCCCGATCTGCCTGATCTTCCCCGTCGGCTACGTCGAGGAGACCCAGGAACTCCCCTTCCAGTACCTCGTCCCGACCTGGGACGCCATGCGGAAGTTCACCGCTGAAGAGTCCAGCGGCGACAACGACGCCGGACTCATCCCCGAGTTCAACCGGCACGCCAGCCTGGTCCGCATCATCGAGGCCGCCCTCTACGAGGCAGAACGGACCGGGTTCGCGGCCAAAACGGCGACCACCCCCGCCCAGCGCGAGGAGGCCGAACGCAAGAGGGACCACTACGCCAGACAGGCCGAGGACGCCAAGCAGGAGCTCTACAGCCTCCGATGGGAAATCCGCGACGAAGGCGCCACCCCGCCAAACCTGCCATCAGCACTCGCCGACATCGACCCACCCGATACCGGTACCGACGAAGAGGACGACATTTGAAGGGCTCCACCTACCGCCGCTGCTCCTGCCGCGACCCCAAGACCGGCAAGGAACTCGGCACTTCCTGCCCCAAGCGCAACAGCAGGAACCACTGCACGCACTCCATACGCCAGGAGCTGCCATTCCGCGAGGACGGCAGCAGGCGTTCGTTCGCCCGTGGTGGGTACACCAACGTCAAGGCGGCGCAGGCCGACCTCGACCATGTGCGCGCTCTCCTCGGGCTCGCCAAGGCCGACGACCCCGAGGGCATCCAGCTGGTCGCCGAGATGCTGGCGGAGGTCAGCGGCGAGAAGCTGCCCCTGCCGGACGTAGAGGAGACACGGCGGCGACTCAAGGCCGGCCAGGACCTCGTCGGCAGCCTGACCGTAGCCGAGTGGCTGGACCGGTGGCTGGCGGGCAAGCGAATCCGGAAGTCGGGCATCAGCCGCTACGAGACCGACATCCGCGTGCACCTCAAGCCGCACATCGGGCACCGGCGCCTCGACCGGCTGCGGGTCAGCCACCTGAGCGAGATGTTCACGGCCATCGCCGACGGCAACGCCGAGGTCGTGGAGCAGAACGCCCAGCGACGTGCTGCTGTAGAGGAGTTGGCGACGATCCCGTGGAAGGGCGGCGAGAACCGTGCTCGCCGGAAGGCGCTGAAGGCTGCGCTCGACGCGATGCCGGCCTTCCGCCGGGTGACAGGTCCGGCGACGCGCCAGCACGTGAAGGCGACGCTCCGCGCGTCCCTGAACGATGCGATCGGGCAGCAGATCATCACGTTCAACCCGGCGGCCCACGTCGAGATCGATCCGGTGCGCAAGCCGAAGGCGCTGGTGTGGACGGACGAGCGGGTCGCCAAGTGGGAGCAGACCGGCGAGAAGCCCTCCCCGGTGATGGTCTGGACGCCGGAACAGACAGGCGCCTTCCTCGACTTCGTCGCCGACGACCGGCTGTACGCGATGTGGCACCTGATCGCGTTCCGCGGCCTGCGGCGGGGTGAGGCGTGCGGACAGCCGTGGTCGGAGACCAATCTCGACCGGCACTCCCTCACCGTGACGGGGCAGCTCGTCCAGGACGGCTGGGAGGTCGAGGCGTCCGAGCCGAAGACGGATAGCGGCTTCCGCGTCGTCGCACTCGACGACGACACAGTCGGCGTCCTGGAGCGGCACCGCAAGCAGCAGGAGGCCGACCGCGCCGAGTGGGGGTCGGCCTGGGTGAACACCGGGCTCGTCTTCACCCAGGAGGACGGCTCCTGGCTCCACCCGGGCAAGGTGACCGATCTCTTCGAGCGGCTCGTCGCGGCCTCCGGGCTGCCGCCGATCCGGCTGCACGACCTCCGGCACGGCGCGGCCACGCTCATGCTGGCCGCCGACATCGACATCAAGATCGTGTCGGACACGCTCGGGCACAGCGACACCCGGATCACGCGCGACATCTACCAGAGCGTGCTCCCCCACGTCGGCAAGAGCGCCGCCGAGGCCACAGCCAAGCTGGTCCCCCTCCAGCGCAAGGCCGAGCAGGAAGATCAGGCCCGCAAGGCCGCCAAGAAGGCCAAGCAAGCCGAGAAGGCCAAGGGGAAGAGGAAGGGCAAGGCCAAGAAGGCCGCTAAGAAGGGCTGACGGCCCCTCCGCTCACGCATCGCTCACGCACGGGGTCCCGGGCCCTGGCCACCGCATGCGCCGACCGACCCCGGAAATAGCAAAACCCCCAGGTCACGGCGAGTGAGTCCTGGGGGTTCTACAGAGCCGCCTTCGGGATTCGAACCCGAGACCTACGCATTACGAGTGCGTTGCTCTGGCCAACTGAGCTAAGGCGGCACCGCTGGTCAGACAAGTGTTCCCTCGGAAGGGAGCGCTCATCAGCAGCGGCGCCAAGTCTACAGGCTCGAACGGGGTGCCCCGAACCACGTTGTGCGGGGGTGCGCGGCGGGCGGCGCTAGGTGCACTTCTTGCCGTCCTTCGGCGGAGTTCCCTCCAGCAGGTAGGTGTTGATCGCCGTGTCGATGCAGGTGCTGCCGCGTCCGTACGCCGTGTGCCCGTCGCCGTCGTACGTCAGTAGGACGCCCGAGTCGAGCTGCTGCGCCAGGGCCTGGGCCCACTTGTACGGGGTCGCCGGGTCCCGGACCGTGCCGACCACCACGATCGGCGGGGCGCCCTTCGCGGGCAGCGCGCCGGCCGTGCCGGTGGCCTTGACCGGCCAGTACGCGCAGTTCAGCGCGGCCCAGGCCAGGCCGGAGCCGAACACCGGCGAGGCCTTCTCGAAGGAGGGAAGGGCCGCCTCGACCGCCTTGGGGCCGGCGAAGGCCGGCGGCTGGTCCAGGCAGTTGACAGCGGCGTTCGCGAACATCAAGTTCGCGTACTTGCCGTCCGGTTCGCGCTCGTAGTAGCTGTCGGCGAGGCCGAGGAGGCCGGACCCGTCACCGTTCATCGCCGATGTCAGCGCCTCGCGCAGCTGCGGCCACGCGCTCTCGTCGTACAGCGCCGCGATCACCCCGGTCGTGGCGAGGGACTCGCCCAGCGGGCGGTCCGGATCGCCGCTGGGCACGGGCTGGGCGTCGACCTTGCGGAAGAACTCCTTGAGCCGGTCCGCGATCGCCTCCGGGCTGCCCTTGCCGAGCGGGCAGTCGGACTGCTTCGCGCAGTCCTTCGCGAAGGAGCGCAGGGCCGTCTCGAAGCCCCCGGTCTGGTCGCGGTTCATTTCGAGCGCCGGACGGGAGGGGTCCATGGCGCCGTCCAGGACGAGCCGCCCGACCCGGCCGGGGAAGAGGTCGGCGTACGTCGCCCCGAGGAGGGTGCCGTACGAGGCGCCGACGTACGTCAGCTTCTCGTCGCCCAGCACCGCGCGGAGCATGTCCATGTCGCGGGCGGCCTCGACGGTCGAGACGTGCGGCAGGATCCGCTGCGAGCGGGTCTGGCAGCCGGCGGCGAAGTCCTTGAACGCGGTCACCAGCTCGGCCTGCTCCGCCGCGTTGTCCGGCGTCTGGTCCACCTGCGTGAACTTGTCCATCTCCGGCCCGGTGAGGCACTGCACCGGGCTGCTGCGGTCCACTCCGCGCGGGTCGAAGGAGACCATGTCGTACTGGGCGCGGACGGCCGCCGGGTAGCCGATGCCCGCGTACGCCTGGAGGTACCCGATGCCGGAGCCGCCCGGTCCGCCCGGGTTGACCACGAGCGAGCCCAGCCGCTTGCCCGGGCCCGTGGCCTGGCGGCGGGCGACGGCGATGTCGATGTCCTGGCCGGACTCGGGATGCGCGTAGTCCAGCGGGGCCTTCATCGTGGCGCACTGGAACCCGGGGACACCGCAGTCGCGCCAGCTCAGCTTCTGCTCGTAGTACGGGCGCAGCGCCGCCGGGACCGCGGGCGGAGCGGCCAGTTGCGTGGAGCCCCCGGACGAGGAGGCGGCTGCCCGGGGTCCCCCCGACCCGTCCGAGGTGCACCCGGAGAGCAGCAGCCCGGCGGCTGCGATCACGGTTCCGGTGGTACGCAGCAGGCGACTGGTGTCCATCCCCGGAGCCTACGTCCTGCCGGGCACCCCGGCCGGGCGAGCGTGCGCCGACCCGCCGCCCGCCGCCCGGGGACGCGCCGCAGCCCCGCCCGGGACCCGCGGTACCCGGTCCGACCTCGCCGGATCGCTCATTCGGGTGAAGCGGTCAACGTACGGCGGTCAGCCCGCGCGCAGCGACATCGTCATCGCCTCGACCGCGAGGAGCGGGGCCACGTTGCGGTCCAGGGCATCACGGCAGGCGATGATCGCTTCGATCCGGCGCAGGGTGCGCTCCGGTCCGGACGCACGGGCGATGCGGTCCAGGTCGGCCCGTATCTCCTCGTTCGCGATCGCCAGCGAGGAGCCGAGCTGGAGGGCCAGGACGTCCCGGTAGAAGCCGGTGAGGTCGGTCAGCGCCAGGTCGAGGGTGTCGCGCTGGGTGCGGGTGCGGCGGCGCTTCTGCCGGTCTTCGAGTTCCTTCATCACGCCCGCCGTGCCGCGCGGCATGCGGCCGCCGGTGCCGGCCCCGGCGCCGAGCGCTGCCCTCAGGTCCTCGGTCTCCTTCGCGTCGACCTCCTCCGCGACCTGCTTGGCGTCCTCGGCGGCGGCGTCGACCAGCTCCTGGGCCGCCTTGAGGCAGCCGCCCACGTCGTCGATGCGGAGCGGGAGCTTCAGCACGCCGGCCCGGCGGGCCCGGGCGGACTCGTCCTGCGCGAGCCGGCGGGCCCGGCCGATGTGGCCCTGGGTCGCGCGCGCGGCGGCCGCGGCGACGGTGGGCTCGATGCCGTCGCGCCGGACCAGCACGTCGGCGACGGCGGTGACCGACGGGGTGCGCAGGGTCAGATGGCGGCAGCGGGAGCGGATGGTGGGCAGCACGTCCTCCAGCGAGGGCGCGCACAGCAGCCACACGGTCCGCGGAGCGGGCTCCTCCACTGCCTTGAGGAGCACGTTGCCCGCACCCTCGGTCAGCCG